>JBFWKW010000010.1:0-56871 GCA_050252455.1 Campylobacterales bacterium
AAAAATCTAGTATTCGATAAAGAAATTAGCGAAAAATATCCGCAAATAGCGCAAAACGAGATGCAGATATTTTATAGCGAGCGCCAAAATAGCTCCGAGAGACTTAACGGGGCATTGCAAAAGGCCGAACAAAGAAAATATGAACTAAGAGAGCTTGAAATAAAGCAAAAAAACCTCTCTGTCGAGCTTGATATGGCAAAAGAGAATGCGCACATAGCCGAACAGCTAATGAAGTCCGGAGCCGGGTCAAGAAAAGAGTATCTTGCCGAGATGAGTAAAAAACAAAATCTTATTACACAAATAGATGAGGTTAGAAACCAAATTCCGGTAGTGCAGGGTAAATACAAAGAGGCGACATTTGAGCTTGGCTCCATCCGCTCGGATATACAATCAAAGCTTCTAAACGAGCTTAAAGACGTAAGGCTCAAGGTGAGCCAACTATCGCAACAAAGTGCGGCAAGCACCGATAGAACAAAGAGACTTCTCATTACCTCTCCCGTAAACGGCATCGTCAATAAGCTGTATTTTCACACGATAGGCGGAGCAATTAAGCCCGGCGACAAGGTGGCAGAGGTAACCCCGCTTGAAGAGGGGCTTATGATAGAGGCCAACATCAAGGCTTCCGACAGGGGCAGAATATGGATGGGTCAAAAAGCAAATATAGAGATTACCGCCTACGACTATGCTAGATACGGACGGATAGAAGGGGAATTGATTTCAATAAGCCCGGATAGCTTCACCAATCAAAAAGGTGAGATATTTTATGCCATCAAAGTCAAAGCTTCAAAAGACAGACTTGGGCCGAATCTTCCGATAATGCCGGGGATGGAAGCAGGCGTCAATATCATAACAGGCAAAAAAACAGTTCTAGGATACATACTTCTACCTATTAAGAGAATAGGGCAGAACGCTATGCTAGAACCGTAAATTAAAGCCGTTTTCATATAATTACATTTTGTTAAAACAATGGAGGATTTTTAATGTTTGGAATGGTCCTAAAATTTCAAGCTTTTATGGAAAGGCTAAAGAAAAACAAGGGTATGTGGTTTACTACGCTTACCACGGTAGCCATACTTGGAATTATAGGTACTCTTTATTATCTCAACTCCATGACTACTAGAGCCGCAAAAAACCTATATGAAGGTACAAATGCCAGCTATTTTTATGATTTAGACTCAAAAATCAACGATTCAACGCAAAAACTAGAGGCAAGTGCGGCTTTGTTGGTTGCAAATCAAGCTTTTACGGCTGCTTTGGGTAATGCGGCAACTGCAAATGCGCAGCTAAAAAAAGTGGGGGAAGACCTCAGTAAGATAAGCAAAAGTCCGGTTGTTGCCGAGTTTTACACAAAAAACCTCGTCAAAGTGGCTTCATCCGCGGATAATGCAGTCCTAAATGGGCAGCCTTACGATTATTCCAAAGGACTTCAAAAAGCGCTTACATCCAATCAGCCGGTAAGCGGCCTGGAGTATCAAGACGGGCAAGTATTTATCAGGGTTTTGTATCCGACGGCAAACGGCATACTGGAGATTAAAAAATCAACTGATTTTCTAGTGGACGTATATAGTGCAAATGAAAAAATATTTCAGGTCTTGCTAGACAAAGATTTGCTTGATATGCGTAAAGTTCAGGAGTACAAAAACCAAAAAATCGGAAAGAGCTTTATAAGCGTCCAGTCAAAAACAGACGCATACTTTTTGGACAAGCTATCAAACATAGATATCGACAAAACAATAACCGATAAATATACTTTGACGGATGAGTACTTTGTACTTGCAAAACCTATTTTGGATCCTAACGGCAAGAGGCTGGGGGTTGTTGTTATAGGGGAGCAGATACTAAAAGAGAACGGATTGCCTAAAATGGTAAAAAGTATCTCAAACGGCTTGACTACTGCGGCCCTGGGTCTAGTGGTTGCACTTTTGATGTTGATGGTCTAACACCTTTACGCACCGCCTTGGTGCGTAAATCTTTTTTATTTCGTTTTATTACTTTCGCTTCTCGCAAGATCCAAAATATTATTTAAAGCCATAACGCTAAAAAAACCAAGCTTTTGAGGTTCTATCTCCTCTTGTTTGTTGGTGACGTTATAAGACAAAGAGTCTATATTCCCGTGTTGTTTTAGAAAGTCTATGTTTACAAGTAAATTTGAATAGCCGTCAAGATTGTGATCCGATGGCAATACCGTATAAGATGTCGTTTTTGTCGTATTGTTTTCGTTTACCGTTATGTTGAAATCTCTAGCTTCTACTAGATATTGCTTTTTATACATCATCCAAACATTTTTGTTCATATATATAAAACGATGATTTGAAAATAGCGCATCATCATACGCATAACATACTACATCCTCATATCCTTGCTTGGCTTTTGGCTTATAACAATCGTTTTTATATGAGCATCCGGAAAACGACAACGCAATAACTCCAAGCGTTAATAAACCGTTTTTTAGGCTAAAGTTTTTTACTGGGTACATATTTTTACCTTTTTGACACTAAAATGCCACTTATTCCCTTGGAATACCGTATTTTCAAGGCTTTATTCTAAAGTAAATTTGTTTAAAATGGTAAAATCGTAAACGCAACACCTCTCTGAAGGATTCGGCAGAAAAAATGAAACGAATTAAAGTCTTAAAAGCGTATTTTATTACATGGCTATTCATACTCTATATAATATATGCCAATTCGGAACTTCTGGGGACTTTCTTCATGGCTACCGTTGTATTCAGCTCTGCCATCATAGGACTTTTGGCGGTTGGAACACTGTATCAGATAGTAAGCGGCTTTCATATAATGATGCTGGGCGGTACTTTCGGTGCGTTGGCTTACAAAAAAACAGGCTATGAATTTTATATAAGAGGCATCGACTCGATACTTCCGGCAAATATTGCCCACATGCTACGAAGCAGAAAGAGTCAGCAAAAAATGCTCTTTACGCAAGAGGAGTCTAGAAGCATAATAGATTGGCTCGAAGATAAATTCAGAAAACAAAAATCATACATAAACTTCTTTATCAACACGTCTATGCTTGTCGGTCTTCTCGGTACTTTCGTGGGTCTGGTAGAAGCTATCGACCACATGGGTCAAATCATTCTCGGACTCAACGAAGGAGAGGTAGACCTTAGGCAAATAATGCAGGACTTCTCGGGGCCGCTATCCGGTATGGCAATAGGTTTCGGTGCCTCTTTGTTCGGCGTTGTTGCTGCCGTTATTTTGGGACTTAACGGATATATACTTTTTAGATATCAAGACACGCTGATAGACGGTATAGAAGAGTGGCTCAAAGATAGGATAGTCGACATAGCCCCTGAAAACATGGGTGGTGTCTCTGCGACACCGAATGCGCTGCCTGAGCAAAGAAAAAGCTTTATGGATATATTCCTGGAGCAGATGACTAATTTTACAACCGAAATATCCAAGCTTTCAAGCTCCGGGGATAATACAAAAGCTATGATGCACTCTTTGTCCGCAATTAGCGAGTCCATGGAGATGCAAAAAGAGATGTTAAGGTCGCTAGTCCAAACCCAAGAGAAGTACTACCTAAAGCTTGAAGCCATAACACACAAAATGTCCGAAAACCAAGAACACGCAAATCAAAGGTTTTACGAAGAGCAAGCCTTACTACACGGAACTTTTGAAAATCACGGCAAACTACTTGAGCAAACAAATAAAGCGCTTTTGACGGTAGGAAGCGGCATAAACAATTTGGAACACAAAATCACGGAGCAAAATATAAGCGTTAGCTCGCTGGTTGATATCGGAGAGAAAAACTATAAAGAGAGCGGGCGACTACACTCTGATTTTATGGGGGCGATAGATACCGTAAATTCAAATATAAAGCATGAAACCGAAGTATTAAGCGGCATGGCCTCCACTCAAGAAAACAGAGCCGAGAGGGCGCTTGAGACATTAAACTCAATGCTAAATAAATTCTCCGAATTCGATACAAAAATATCTAGAAATACAAATGTGCTGCACGATATAGCCTCTTTGCAAAAAGTCCAAATGGAAGAGGGGGCAAAATCATATTCCTCGCTACAACGTACCGCTACGTCAATCAATGAAATAGCAAAAAGCAAACTAACCTCTATAGAATACTTGCTTCAGACGCACTCCGAAGAGGCAAAAAAAGGGATTCAAAACCAAATATCAACGCTAAAAGTGCTAGACGAGATATTGTCTGCTGCGGAAAAGACAAAAACAGCTCTGGGCTCGCTCGCCGCAGTACAAGAAGAGGCTAGAGAAGATACGGCAAAATCGGCATCTCATATTTTGTCGGAAATAAGCGAGCTTAACGGTTCTGTTCAATCGGCGAAGCTATCTCTTGAGGGTATACTAAGACTTGGTGAAAGCTTTGAAACCGGCTACAGAGGGGCTCATAGCAATATTGTCGAACTAATAAGCTCACTAGGCGAGGGGATATCTGCCAATAAGGTGCATATGCTTGAAATACAAAAAAATACAGAATTTTTGAATGAGACACAAAAACAATCATTGGATGAACAAGAGAGGCTTTTTGGTGACCTTGTATCTCAGATATCAAAAATAGAACAAATGCTATCCGCTCGGTATATGCAAAATCAAGAGTTACAAGAGACTGCAGTATCTAAGATAGAAGGCAAGTTTGGAGAGACCAAAGAGGGGCTTGTTGAAATAGCGACCATACTAAACAAGCTTAACGATACGATTTTAGAGTCCCAAATACCGTCTATGCAAAAATCAGATGACGACAAAAAAGGGTTTTTGTCTCTGTTGTTCGGTAAAAAATAATGTATATATTTTGGAGAAAATAAATGGCTGGCGGTGGCGATAACGGAGAGATGAATCCGTTCATTTCGTATGTTGACCTTTTTTCATCGGTAATTCTTGTCCTTTTGCTTTTTGTGCTAATCATGTTTGTCAATGTCGGTTATTACATGCAGTTTAATTCGAAAGATGCAAAGTCCCAAACCGAACAAAACACGACGATAGACCCGACGCAAGTCCTACAACGGCAAGAGGTAAAAAAAGAGGATTTCAAAGAAAAAGAGAAGGTGGTAAGCACTCCTGAGGAGACAAACAATACCTCTCCGGTTCAAGGCGGCGAAACAGAAGGTAACACCATTACGAAAAAAACAGAGCGTACCGCTGCGGCTGAGTTTAAAGAGCAAGATATGATGGTCGTATTTAAAAACAACGAGTATTTCTTGTCAAAAGATACGGTAAGGCAGATTTCAGAGGCGATGGATAGAATCCTAAAAAATAAGCCAAATGCCGTGTTTTATATCAGCGTAGGAGACTCCAAAAAGCTGATAAGCTCTACGCAGACTAAGCAGGTATCGCTTGGAAGGGTGCTGAGTATAAAAAATAGTCTCGACGCAATCCCGACCCTGAAAAATAAGATAAAAGTAAACTATAAACAGCCGGAACTTAGCGGTTACGACTTTGGATTTTTAAAGATAGAAGTTAAGTGAGGATAGCCTTGTCAAATATATTGAAATATTCATTTGTAGCCATTGCCGCAATGGGCATATCTTGCTATAGCCTACTAGCGGCGCAGACAGATGCGCAAGAGGTCAACGCTACGGCATCTACGGATTCAAATAATACAGTTAATTACGTAGCTCCGAAGTTGGATTTTTTGGTCGCAGATGAAAATAAAACGAGAGAGTCCAACAAAACAAAAGAACAAGATAAAAAATTTGTTTTTGAAAATAATGCAACACTCAAAATGTGCGTTACATCCGCAATCAAGTCAAACTATAGAGTAAAACAAGCAAAAGAGAGAGTGCTACAGGCTGAGCACTCCACAAGAGAGGCGTATGCCGACTTTTTGCCGCAAGGTAGTGTCACCGCGACGGGAACACGCAAGGGCACAAAAGGTTTTGACATTCAAGAGTACGAAGAGGCCAAAGGCGATGTAACTCTGACTTACAATATATTCTCGTCCGGTATGCACGCTGCAACAGTAGCCAGAACCAAAATAACAAAAAGAGAGCAAGAGCAAAAGCTAAGAGGGACGATAGAAGAAGAGATAGGCAAGCTCGTAGATGCTTATTTTAGCGTGGTGTACGGCAGACTGGCGATTGAAGCAAATAGAAACAACTTTGAAAAACTACAGCAAATACTAGAGATAGTGAAGATAAAAAGAGAGTTTGGGGCAGCTACGGCTGGCGATGAAAGCTCCATTTTGGCAAGCGTTTCAAATGCCAAAACCGCGCTCATAAATACAGAGTCGGCTTACAATAACGCAAGAGATTATTACGAGTTTTTGACAGGCACAAAAATAGATATGCTAAACCCGTATGAAACAGATTTTGATGTCAAGCTGCAATCTTTTGATGAATTATTTGAGGATATTAGATACAAAAATATAGACCTTAGCATTATTAAGACGCAAATTGCGGGCAAGCAAAAAGATGTTTTTATCAACAAGGCGACGGATTGGCCGAAGTTGGATTTGTCGATTTCAAATTCGAGAAGATTTAGAAAAGACTTCAATTACAACAAATGGTCGGCAACGCCGTCACAGGGCAATAATAGAGATTCATTGGCTGAACTAACCTTGACCTATAATTTTTATACCGGCGGCAGGACTGAGGCCAAAACGGCCAAACTTTTGAGTGAAGTATCCGGTCTTGTTTATAATTTGGAATACACAATGCAAGATACAAAGTGGAACTCTCAAAAACTTTTTAACTCCGTCCAGACAAATACAAGGACGCTTGAGACGCTAACCACGGAAATCAATGCAAGCAGAAGAATGGCTGACGCATATTGGGAGAAATTTAGACTCTCTAGCCAGGACTTGGTTACATTGCTGCAGGCTCAAAGACAGGTAAATACGGCCGAACTTGAGAAGTTAAGAAGCGAAAAAACGAGAATTGTAGATTACTTTAATTTGTTAGCAAAACAGGGTAAACTGCTAGAGTTTTTTGGGTTTTAATAAAATCGGAGAATTAAAATGGCTAAATTAGCGCTATTATCCGTTGCGTCATTGGCATTTGCGGCGTTTCACGGTGATACCAATGCAACAGCCAGAAGCGCAAAAAAAGAGGATATAAAAGAGAAGGTGCTTTTTAAGGGCAAAGACTATTATGACAAGAGGCTTCAAAAAAAGTATGAAAAAAAACAAGAAAGCAACTCTTCACATAACGTCAAAGTTTACAAAAGAAAAGACGGCTCGATAGATAGCTGGAAAACATATAACGAATCAAAGAAATAATTGCAAATATGGAGCATAGCCATTCCTCTCTCATAGAATCCGGCGATATATTTTTAAAGGATTCACAGCTAAAAGAGGCTTTGGCGTGTTACAGCAAAGCGTTAACCTTTTCACCGCAAGGTGATTCGCTTTTGCGGCTATATAACAATCTTGCGGTGACATACAAAAGATTGGGGAAGCTTCAAGAAGCGGAGGCGGTCATACAAAAAGGGATTCTGACAAATCCCAACTACACATCTTTTTACTCAAATCTATCTTCGATATATAAGCTACAAAACAGATTTACAGAGGCCACTGCATCCTTGCAAAAAGCCATAACACTTGGCAGCGGGCTGAATGATTATCTCAATATCATAGAGCTATACAAGTATCAAAAAGCATTTAAAGACGCTTTTAACGTGGCTGCGGCGGCAATCAAAAAATTTCCAAACGAATATGAAGCCCACCTTGCTCTTGGAAATTTATTTGCCTCGGTAAAAGCTTTTGACAAATCCATTTCTCCATATCTTAAAGCCATAGAGCTAGCCCCAAGCAAAGCGCCTGCATACAACAATATCGGGGTAGCGTATAAAGAGTTGGGCGACAATCAAAAATCATTGGCCGCATATCAAAAAGCGCTCCAAATCAATCCAAACGATGCAGCCGCACATAATAATATCGGCAACCTGCTCCGCAATATAGGTGATACGGACGCCGCAATACGTCATCTCGGCTACTCGATAAAGCTAAATCCGATGTATGCCGATGCCTACAGTAATCTAGGGGCAGTATATAAAGAGTTAAAAGATTATGACGCAGCGATTGTGTATTACAAAAAAGCGCTTGAGTTAAATCCGGAGCATACAAATGCCAACTTTGATATGGCTCTCATAGAACTCTCGCGCGGCAACTACCAAAGCGGATGGGAGAAATATGAACATAGGCTCAAAATGCCGGAATTACTCTCAAAAACATATAAATACAAAACACCGATGTGGAAAGGTGAGAATTTGCGAGGTAAGACTATTATCTTGCAAAACGAGCAGGGTTTTGGTGACAATATTATGTTTATACGGTATGTTCCAAACTTCTTGGCTCTCGGCGCAGAAGTTATCATCAGAACACGCCCCGAGCTTGTAAAACTATTTGAAACAATCGACGGCGTAGCCAAAGTATGCAGTGAAGACGAAGACACTATGCCGGAGCATGATTTTTACATTCCGCTTCTTTCTTGTCCATCTAGATTTGACACGCAATTGGATAGCATACCTGCGCAGTTTCCATATTTACATCCAAATAAAGAACATATAAACATAGGTTTTGACGATTCAAAAACAAACATCGGCATAGTATGGAGCAGCAGCAGAACCAATAAAGATTTCAAAAATAAATATATAGGCATACAAAATTATGTCGAGCTTTTAAATATCGAGCAGACAAAATGGTTTTCTCTTCAAGCCGGTGAAGATGCCTCCCAAATACAAAAAGAGGGATTTGAGGGCAGGGTAGTGGATTTATCATACAAGCTCATTGATTTTTCCGCTACGGCTGCGATAATAGACACCCTTGACGTCATAATAACAACGGATACTTCCGTGGCCCACTTGTGCGGCGCAATGAACAAAGAAGCTTATGTATTAGTCCCAAAACCGGCAGATTGGAGGTGGATGCAAGACGGCGATTCAACGCCGTGGTATCCGAGCCTGAAGGTATTTAGGCAAACACAAAAGGGAAGTTGGGAGGAGCCGATATCCGCTATTGCAAAGTTGCTTCGTCAACGGATAAAAGAAGAGAAGAGGGCACTCTAGTACCCCTTTTCATTAAGCCTTGCGTATTCATCACATCCAGGTTGGTCGCCAAGTTCGCATGCTCTTCCAAAATGCTCTTTCGCAACTTTAAAATCTTGTTTTACACCCTTGCCGTCATAATATAAAAAGCCGAGATTATAGCAGCCGACGCCGCTTCCTTCATCGCATGCCTTTTGGTATAGCTCCTTTGCTTTTTTGTAATTCAAAGGTACGCCTTGACCGTGTGCATACATATATCCAATATCGGAACATCCGGTTTTATTGCCAAAATCACACGATTTTTGATACAAAGAAGCGGCCTTGTAGTAGTCTTGTTTTACACCTTCACCACGAAAATGCATTGTTCCAAGCTCGGCGCAACCATATCCATTTTTGCCGTCACAAGCTTTTTTCAAAAAATCGGCAGCCGTTATAAAATTCTTCTGCACCCCTTCGCCTTTGAGATACATACTCCCAATCCAGCTACAGCTATTGTAATGATTGCCGTCACAGCCTTTTGTGTATAGATTTGCGGCTGTTTTCAAGTCCTTTGGCACACCAAATCCCTTGTAGTATAAGCTTGCAAGAGAGTTGCAGCTAAGATAATCATCCGCGTCGCAGGCTTTTTTGTAAAGTTCGGTAGCAGTGCTGTAGTTCTTTTCGACACCGGAACCGGACTCATACAAATAGCCGAGTTCGCCGCATGCGTATTTGTTTTTACCGTCACATCCTTGTTTTAGAAGTTCGGCGGCTTTTGGAAAATCCTGCTTTACCCCTACACCATAAGAGTACATATACCCAAGATCTGAGCAAGCGGCGGCATTTCCACCTTCACATCCTTTTTCGTATAGACTTTTGGCTTTTGCATAATCTTGAGGTATCTTTTTGCCGCTGTAATACATATACCCAAGGTCAGAGCACGCCTCAGCGTAGCCACCGTCGCATCCTTTTTGATACATGGTTATTGACATTCCAAAATCTTGAGAAACACCGATGCCGTTGGAATACAAATATCCAAGCCAAAAACACCCGAGATGATCACCAATCTCGCACGCATCTTTGAATAATGAGGCGGCGGCTTTATAGTCTTTTTTGTCGTAAAGTTTTAATGCGTCATTTATTTTATCGGCAAAAGCAAAAGGGGATATAAGAATCGATGCGAGCAGGATGGAAAAACCTCTCATAACAAGAACTCCTTCGGAAATTTAATCAATTATAGCCAAATTTCCAAGGCCAAATTAAATATAAATTATTTGGTTAACATAATGTATATTCTATTTAAAATATCTAGGCTTATCCTTTTAGCGACAACTCTAGATTAACACCTATATGTTCTTTTATACTTTTGCCAAGCATATTTAAATCACCGTTGAAACTACCGTTGTGCGGCTTGACGATACTACTATAAAAATAATCCATCGCGGAATACAAATTGTCTTTGTTGAGTTCATTTATGGCATCGGCAAACATCACCGCAAAAGCATTATCTTCTTTGCCGTTGTGCCAAATCTTGATATAAGAGCCATCCGTGTATCCATTGTCTTGTCTGAATTTATTTAGTGTGTTTTTGACTATATATCGCTGATAAAGCTCGTCAAAACCGAGACCGGTTAGATGGCAAAGCTCGAAAAAGGTCCGCAATATCTCCCCCCTGCTTTCGCGTGGAAAAATAGACACTTCATGGTTCAATAAATCCTTAACGAGAAACTCCGCTAACGCGTATATATTTGCCTCTTTTGACATAGTTTTTGAGGCAGTTATTATCTCAACCGTCATTTTGAGCGTGTCGTCATTAATATCTCTGTTCTCCATAAGCTCTGCACTCATCAGAAAATGCCAGATATCCACAAGCTCCGTTTTAGCGTTTTCGATATCGTCTTTGCCGTGTTTCCAATGCTTCCAGTCAAAGCTATCGACAAACTCGGCCGTCTCCATCCATGCACACCTACGATAATTTATCGGCTTGCCTGTTTTGGCGCATTTTTTTGTATCTTTATAATCCGCACCGTTTGTGTATATATTTAAAGATTCCTGCATTTCAAGCATTTCTTTTAGACATTGCTCTTCTTTTGAATACATCAAAACCAACCCCTTCGCTCTAATAATCAGATTTTGGAATGCCTACATGGTAGCCTTGGGCAAAATCTATCCCTTTTTGCTTTACTTTTTCAAAAATAGCTTCCGTGGCAACAAACTCCGCTATTGTTTTTATCTCCAACTTTTGACAGAACGCAACTATGGCTTCTATAAGGATATCGCTTTGCTTGCTCGTATCCACTTTGGCGACTATCGAGCCGTCTATTTTTAGGTAGTCGAAATCAAGCTCTAATATATTTTCAAAATTTGAATACCCGCTGCCGAAGTCGTCCATCGCTATTTTGGAGCCAAATCTATTTTTGACAAGCTCGATGAAGCTTCTAAGGGCGTGATAATTTTTGAACTCTTCAGTCTCGGTAATCTCAAACACTATCAGATGTCCGCAACCGTATTTTTCCAACTCTTGTTCTATGAGCTTCACGATTTCGGAGTTTTCTATGTCCTCTATCGTAATATTGACGGACACCTCTTTGTTTGTCTTCCTTGCCATTTCGGAGGCAAACTTGATCATTTTCTTTGTAATTTCCGAATATTGCTTTGTTTTTTTGGCTATATCCAAAAACTGTGCAGGCGTTATTATCGCCCCGTTTTCATCTATGAGCCTCACAAGGGCTTCGTATTTTTCTATCTCCCCGCTTTCGATATTCATGATAGGCTGAAAGAAAGATATTATTCTCCCCTGCTCTATCGCTTTTCTTATCTTGTTTGACCACTCTATATTTTCGCCGAACTTATAGCTATCGAGCAGCATCGGGTTAAATAATTGGTGGAATTTATGCTCTTTTCTTGCGTACTTCAAAGCCATATTGGCCTTGCCTATTATAGTATCGCTCTCGACGGCGCTTCCGGCAGTCATTGATATATATAGCTTCTGTCCGTTGACGTCAAACGGCTCTTTTTTGATATCAAGCAATAATGAGTTGATAATCATCAAATGCTCTTCGTTGTAGCCGACATCCACAGTCAAAATACCGTATTCATCGCCGTGCAATCTATAAAGCAAATGCTTTTTACCGTCAAAATACAAGGATAGCTTCTCGGCAACGGCCTTAAGCAGTTCATCGCCTATCCAAAGGCCGTAAAAGTTGTTTATCTCCGAGAAATCATCGATATTTAGTATCGTAAACATCGGAAATTGACACTGCTCCAAATCGTCATAAAGCTTGACCTTGCTATAAAGCCCAGTGAGGGTATCTTTGTTTTGTCTAGCCAGTATCTCTTCGGTTTCTATTAGCTGTGTTATATCGTGCCTTATCCCGATATATCTTTTTATGATGCCGCTATCATCTTTTATCGGCATTATCGTAGAGTCAACGACATATTCCTTGCCGTCTTTGGCTCTATTTTTTATAACACCTTTCCATATTTTGCCGCTAGATATAGTTTCCCACAAATCTTTGAAGATTTTTTTTGGCATATCCGGATGCCTTACTATATTGTGCGGCTGCCCGAGCAATTCATCTTTTGTGTAGCCGGATATATTACAAAATTCGTCGTTGACGTATTCTATAACTCCTTTATTGTCGGTGATGGATATGATGTTGCTGGCATCCAGGGCTAGTTTGTACTGCTCCAAGAGCCAATCGTAGTCTTGTTTGTGGTCTTGCATATATTTTCTTTCCGGGCTTTAGTATATCTAGGCATTATATCAATTCATATCGATGTTTATGCCACCAAAATGCCAATTATATATACTATTGATATCTAAGAGCCTCTATCGGTTCCAGTTTTGCCGCTTTTCTCGCAGGATAAAATCCAAAAAACACACCGACTCCGGTAGCAACCAAAAACGCTATGATTATAGAGCTTTGCGTGATGACGACGGCTGTTTCAAATATCATCTGAACCAAAAATGCGCCACCCACGCCGATGCCTACGCCTATCAAGCATCCTATAAGCGATATCATCACAGCCTCCATCAAAAACTGCATCAATATATCTTTTTCTCTAGCGCCTATGGCTATACGTATCCCTATTTCTCTCGTTCTCTCCGTCACAGACACAAGCATAATATTCATAATGCCTATCCCGCCGACAAGAAGCGATATGGACGCTATGGCGCCCAGCAACATAGACATTACATTGGCCGCTTCCGCGGATGTAGCGAGTACCGCCGATAGATTTCGCACGCTAAAATCGTCATCAGCTCCGCTTCTTATTCTATGCCTTTCCCTTAGTAGTTCGGTTATAGAATTTTCAACCTTTGGCATTATATCTTCGCTCTGGGCTTTGACCATAATCATCCGAACGCTATCTTTGAACTGAGCCCCAAAAAGGTTTCTTTGCCCAGTAGTTATAGGCACTATCGCGGTATCATCCTGGTCATCGCCCATCATACTCTGCCCTTTTTTGGCTAGTACACCCACGACCGTATACGGGCTTTGCTTGATTCGTATCGTCTTTCCTACCGGATCTTCATCGCCAAAAAGATTTGATGCCACTGTTTGTCCTAGCACTACGACCCTTGAGGCATTCCTGACATCAGCGTCACTAAACGGATACCCTTTCTCAACGCTCCATTCCCTAACCTCAAAAAAGCCGGTAGTAGAACCCCCTATTCTCGCACTCCAGTTGTTTGAGCCATAAATCATCTGTACGGTACCCATAGCACCGGGAGCTACGGCTGCTACACCCGGAAGCTCGGCAATAGCCGCCGCATCCTTGAGTGTCAAGGTCGGAGATGAGCCAAATCCGGCACGAGCGCCGCCGGAGGTCGTAGAGCCCGATAGCACGATAAACAGATTGCTTCCCATTGCCGCTATCGAATCATTGATGGTTTGCTTGCTTCCTTCGCCGATTGCCGACATCAATATCACGGCTCCAACGCCTATCATCATCCCAAGCATCGTCAGAAAAGACCTAAGCCTATTAGCCCAAAGTGCACTCCAAGCCTCGTTTAGC
This sequence comes from Campylobacterales bacterium, assembly GCA_050252455.1. Classification (GTDB taxonomy): domain Bacteria; phylum Campylobacterota; class Campylobacteria; order Campylobacterales; family UBA6016; genus UBA6016. Next base: position 13,968 of record JBFWKW010000010.1, read on the forward strand.
ATAGGGGCTATCATCCATTGCCCCCTTCGCGTCTATCGTCTAGCTCAACTATGCCGTCCCTAAAATGTATCTGCCTCGTAGCAAACTCCGCAATATCATGTTCATGCGTCACAAGAACTATCGTAATTCCGTTTTGCTTATTTAGCGCGCTAAAAATATCCATAATCTCAATGCTTGTTTTGGTGTCAAGATTTCCGGTAGGCTCATCTGCCAAAAGCAGCTTCGGAGAATTGATTAGCGCCCTCGCTATCGCTACACGCTGTTGCTGTCCGCCCGATATTTGACTTGGCAGATGCGTTGCGTATTTTTCAAGTCCGACACTTTTCAAAAGCTGCAAAGCCTTTTCACTCCTCTGCGCTTTATCAACCCCCGCATACACGAGCGGCAGGGCTACATTGTCTATCAAATTTATTCTCGGCAATAGATTGAAACCTTGAAAAACAAAGCCTATTACATTGTTTCTAAGCCTGGATAAACCATCTTTGTCCATCAACGATACGTCGGTGCCGTTGAGTACATATTTTCCCGATGTCGGCTTATCGAGGCATCCGAGTATGTTCATAAAAGTAGATTTGCCGGACCCCGATGGACCCATCAAAGCGACAAATTCGCCCTCTTCTATCGTAATATCCAGATTTTTTAAGACCTCTAGCTCTCCCGCATCAGTCTTGTAATTTTTTACAAGCTTTTTTATCTCAATGACGGGTGTTTTGTCTTGCATCAAAACAATCTCGTAGGTGTTGATTGTTTTTTGGCGCCTGCTTTGACGTTTTCGTCCGTTATCACGGCATCACCGACTTTTAGTGGGCCAGATATGACTTCGGTTTGCTTGTTATCCGTTATGCCTACCACTATCTTTAGCGCTTTTGGTGCGCCGTTTTCAAGCACGTATACGGTAGCACTTCTGCCAAGTCCATTTTCTTTCTTTTTGCTCTTCTCTTCCGTTTTTAATAAAGGTTGTTTATCGACATTTGAAGGCTTAAATCTAAGAGCTGCATTCGGCACCAAAAGCGTATTGTTTCTCTCTGCCGTTTTGATGTTGACGTATGCCGTCATACCGGGCATCAGCTTCTCATCCGGATTATCGACCGATACTACGACATTGTACGTCACTACATTTGACTGGGTTACGGCGTTAAGCCTTATTTGTCTCACAACCCCTTTAAATAGCTTGTTGGCAAAAGCATCTACGTTAAAAGTAACCTCTTGCCCCACCTTTATCTTTCCTATGTCAGCCTCAGCAAAACTAGAATCTATCTGCATTTGTCTCAAATCCTGAGCTATTTTGAACAGTGTAGGAGTCTGAAAACTGGCGGCTACAGTCTGGCCAACGTCTATTTGTCTATCGATAATAACGCCCGATACTGGTGATTTTATTATTGAATAATTTTTGTTTGTAGTATCCTTGGCATGCGAAGCTTTTGAGAGGGCAAGCTGCGCCTTGGCTGCCTTGAGAGCTTGTATGCTTTGGTCTAGCTCTTGCTTTGAGACATACTCTTTTGCATATAGCTCACGCATTCTTTTTTCATTTGCGGCAGCAAGTTCCAGCGATGCTTCCGCAGACTTGACGCTGGCCTCGCTTTGCGCCATTTGCGCATCATAAAGCGAAGGATCCAAAATAGCTAGCACTTGCCCGGCCTTTACTTTGTCATTGTAGTCCACAAGCAGCTTCTTGACGGTTCCAGAGACCTGCGTACCAACGCTTACAAGCACAACCGGATTTAAAGTTCCGTTGGCTGAAACCGTTTGGGCTACATACCCCTGCTCTATTTTTGCGGTTTTGTATACCTCTCCGCTTTTGCCGCCGCCCATGCCGAAGAAATACCAGCCAGCCCCGATTGTTGCAGCCAAAGCAGTGGCTATCGCTATTTTTTTACCGGTACCGATGTTTTTTATATTCATGTTATTTACCGCCGCCTATTTTTTCTATTTCGCTAAATTTCAGTTTTCCCATACTTTGAGCAAGAGCCGCCTTGGCTATATACCAGCTATATACGGCCTCCACGTTTTGTTGTTTTGCGCTAGCCAATGCACTTTGAGCACTTAGAAGGTCAAGCATGCTGCCGACCCCCGCTCTATATCTACCGTCTGCGGTTTTCATCGACTGCTCGGCGCTATTTAGTAAATCCCTACTTGCTTTGACCGAATTTGTCTGCGTAACCAGATTGTTATATGCCTGAAAAACGTCAAGAGCCACTTGCCTTTCAAGCTTTAGGTATTCTAGCTCTTTTAGTTTTGCTTGCGTTTGCGCCGACTCTATTTTGTAGGTTGTATTAAAACCGGTAAATATCGGAATGTTGAGTGCTAGACCTATGGATGCGTTTTTTGTCTGCTCCGATGCGCTCGGATTTGTATAGCCCGCCGATGAAGTAAGCGATAAAGTCGGTCTTCCGCCCGCTTTTGCAGCGTCTATGTTTGCTTTTGCAGCGTTGATTTTAGCTTCGGCAGCTACTAGGTCTGGTCTGCTTTTTTTGGCTTCATCAATCATATCTCGTACATTACGAGAGAAGTCTTCGCCCGCTATATCGGTTGACGGAATAGTAATATTCAAGACCGTATTCGCATCAAGCCCCATAGCGTTCGCCAAGGCTCCCTGCGCATTCTTTAGACTCCCCTCCGCTTTTACCGTATTTAGCAAAGCTTGTGAATACGACGTAAGAGCTTGCAGTTTATCTGCCGGCGTAGCCACTCCGACTTGATACTTTGCGACGGCGGCGTCATAGCTCTCTTTGGCCAATTTTTGCGCCTCTATATGCGCCTCAAGCGAGGCTTTTGCCGCAAAAAGACCGTAATATGATTGGATTACCGATAGGAATATTGATTGTATTTTGGCATTTTGTAAGGCATTTGCCGCGTCAAGAAGTTTTGTTGCGCTTTGAAGGCTTGCACTTCTGGCACCAAAGTCATAAAGAAGATACGAGAAATTAATAGATCCGTTTTGGGTATTTACAAAAGAATCTCCGCTTTTTGCGCTTTGTTTTAAACCGTTTAGTGATGCCGAGGCGTCAAGAGAGGGTAAATACGAAGATTTTACTATCCCGACTTGTTGCGCTTGATACAGGGCGTTTATCCAAGCCGCTTTTGTATCGGGATTGTTGCAAAGGGCAAAATTTGCCACCTCTACAAGTCCCATACCCTTTGACAAGTCAGCTTGCAAGCACGACAATCCGGAATAAGACTCAACCGTCTTTGTCTCTTTCGATACGGTAAACGGATCGTTTATGTCAAGCGCAAAAGCACAAAAAGGCGACAAAAGCACTATGGAGAGTCGTTTTATCATTTTTGGATTCTTATGTGGCATATGTTGTATTGCTTCCGTTTTTTTACAGATTATCGCATACCAATATAAATCTATTGTTAACGAGTTGAAAAATCTACCTAAAATCCCTAGCTATCCGCTTCCATCTTGAGATTAGACCAGACGCGTCGGCGCTTGGCTCTTCGCCGCCACTCGTGTCGCCGAATACATATTTGTATATTTTTGCCAGCTCTTCTCTGGCATTTTTGTAGTCGCTTTCGCTTCTGAATATCACTTTTTGCATATCTTTTGTTGCTATGTTTTCCAGATACACGCAGTCGTCTCTCTCGAACACTATGTCGTCAAAGACGGCGATAGTAGGCTCCATGATTTTGTTCATAGAGAGAAGCTCGGCGACTACGCTTAGGCTCTTTTGGTATTCATACTCTGCAGATAGCAGCTCATCCTCGGCAAAAAATATCGGCTCACACGCCAAAACCTCTTTTAGCTCACCCGCTAGATATGTGTGCGTGGCTAGTCTCTCCACATCTTTGTCGGTTTTTTGCATATGGTTTTCGTCGTTGTTTCTGAATATCACCTGCTCAGTCAAGTTGCCTTTTAGCTCTTTGTATCGCTCTATGCCCATTTTGTAGACCATTTGCGACTCGTTTTGGATGGCTAGGATTAGCTCTACTTTTGCCTCTCTCAGTATATCGGTGGCTAGTTCGGTGTTTTTGTCCACTACCCTATTCGCCTCGTCGATAAATATCGACACGGGGGTCTTGCGAGGCTGTTTGGCCCTTTTTGAGAGGTTGAGGACTAGTGATTGGTTGAGGGCGTTTATCATCTGGTTTGTCAGTAGCGATGTGTTGACCACCACTATCTTGCCCGCATTTAGCTCCTCTATGATGTCGCACTCATGTTCGCTAAAAAAGCTATAGTCGTAAAAGTGCTTGAGTGAGGACTCCAGCGAGAAGATGACGCCGTAGTTGCCCGAAAAATCGTCGCTTATAGATACAGCCATGGACTTGTAGCTATCTAGCATCGCAAAGCTATTATCAAGCTCTTCGATACGAAGCAGCGCTTCCTCAAACCCTTTTTGCACCGCAGGCCATTCACTTTCTATGTTTTGGTTGGCAAACTCTTTTTTCATCTTTGAAGCAAACGCCGATACGAGCTTGTCTTTGAGGAAAGCGACAAGCATCGGGTGTCCATCGGTAAACATACAAAGCTTCTTGACCGTTCGCACGCACGAATACAGCGAAGCAAAGGATGCAGACACTGGATACTCAAACCCCTCGGCGTGATAGTCGCTTACCGGCATTGAGGCGTGTTCTATTTTGGATATTTTGTCATTGAAGTCCACTGAGTAGCGAAATGATAGTTTTGGAAACTCTACCCCTAGCTGCTCGAACGACTCTCTCACTTTGCCTATTCTACGCACCACACGGACGATGTTTGATCCCAGTGTTGCCGCCGCAGAGTGCCAGAATACCCCTTCCGTGTCTTTTTGGCTAATAAGGGCAAAAAGTAGCGTATATATTTCCTTGATGGTCATATACTCAAAAGGATTTGTCTTTTTACCCCAAGGAGTGCCTATCTCGATGACATCCCCTAGCCTATCAGCTTCAAGAGCTAGCTTTTTGACGCCTAGATGGAGATTGCCCTTGAAGTCATAGACCAAAATACCGTGCTTTTTTGCGATTCTGTCTTTGATGTTTGGGAGTATGAAACCCGTGGTCTTACCGCTCCCCGTCTCGCCGATACAAAGAGCGTGAGTGAACTCGTCTTTGACTATGGGCGCTACTTTTTGCAGATTGTCCGAAGAGTCCAAAAATCCTAGAGAGATAGCCATGCGAAAACCTTATTTTTTAGAGGTATTTTGCCCTAAAAAGGCTTTGTCAAGCGGGCTTAATTATTAATGTGACCCCCAAATTTTCTCAACATACGCCACTATCACGGACTCTAGCTTCTCCTTGCTCATATCTTTTATATCATGATGTATCTCCCTTGAAATTGAGAGAAATATATCCACGACCCTCTTGTCAAAATGTGATCCGGCTCCGTTTTTGATTATTTCTATGCTATCTTCAAATCTATACGCTCTTTTATATGGTCTATCCGATGTCAAAGCGTCAAAAACATCGGCAACGGCAAAGATTCTAGCCTCAATAGGGATTTCATCCCCGCTTTTTCCATCCAGATATCCGGTGCCGTCAAATTTTTCGTGATGGTTTACTACTATATTTCTTGCATCTTCCAGCCATTCAATCGAGCCGATTATCTCATCGCCGTGCCTGACATGGGTTTTGATGATTTCAAACTCGTCGCTCGTCAATTTGCCAGGCTTTAAGAGTATTACATCGCTTATGCCTATTTTCCCGATGTCATGCAAAAACGCCCCTTTGACAACGCCTTGAAGTTGTTTTTTGTCAAGGCCGTATGATTCGGCTATTTTGAGCGCGTAGTAGGTCACTCTATAGTTATGCTCATATGTGTCGTTGTCTCGTTTTGATATTGCCTTGCCCAGTGCGTTGAGTATATTTAGATTTGCTTGCAGTAGAGTTTTTTCATTTTCAAGTAGTTTTTTGTATTGCATATACACTAGCGGAAAAGATATTAAGGCGGTCAAAACGATAGAGCTTATTGCTATAAATAAAATTGTAAAAATATCTCTATCCAGCTCCTTTGCCTCTTCAGCGCTCAAAAGCTTGACGAGCTTTACCGTCTTATTGTCAAAGGTTGAGAGCGAAAGCAGGTAGATATTTCCGTTTGAGGGGAGCAAAACACTATCTTTGAGGGAGCTTTTACCTATTGAATTAAATACGCTCAGTATGTTTGGCGGCAGCTCTTGAGATACGCTTTTAAAAACAACTTCCTGTCCGCTGTATATTTCGACGGCATGGATGTTGTGTTTAGCTGCACTCTCTTTGAATGTGTCTTGATTGATTGTTTTTAGTGAACCGGAGTAGGCTTCATACTCGGTTTGCAAAATCTTATCTAGGTTGCTTTTTGTTTTATACTCAAAATATGCAACCACCGCAAATAGCCAAAATAATGAACTTATCAACAAAAAAACGGCTATTCTTTTAAAAAATTCTCTTATCGTGCCGCTTATATTTAACTTAATAGCTTGTTTGTTCATATATATTCGTCAATAATTAATCGATTTCGCCCGACCAAAAGTCGGACGAAACCCATGTTAATGCCCGCCCTTGGACAAATCAATCGCCCTTTTTGGCTTCGGAGCTAGCCAGATAAGCGACGCCGATATCACAAATGTCACGCCGATATACAGCATCATATCGTTAGTCGCAAGCATAACCGCCTGCGAAGATATCACATAATCGGTCAAGTTGTTCGCAACATCCGCAGTTGCACCCCCTTGAACGAGCGCCTCTTGAAAATACTGAGCATTCGCCGATGCGTCCACCAGCTCTACATGTTTTGCTTTTGTGATATCCTCCCAGTTGCTTGTGACGATGGAGGTAGCAAAAGCGCCGCCGAGCGTCCTGAGAAAGTTCATAAGTCCGGCGGCAGAATCCATCTCACGCTCCTCCACGCTAGAAAGAGCAAGTCCCGTGGTCGGAATAAAGAAAAATGGCATCCCGAGCCCCAAAACCATCAGCGGAACGACAATCGCCCAAAAGTCCATATCGGTCGTAGCTATCATAGCCAAAAAGGCAGCCACCGCCATCAATAAAATACCCGGAAAGACTATCTTTCTCGTATCGTATCTAGTCGCCATATAGGAGACAAAAGGCGCCGATATTAACGCCATAAGCCCAATCCAAGATACCGCTACGCCAGAGTCGGTCGCCGTATATCCCATATTGTTTTGCAGCCACAACGACACAAGGACATTTATCCCAAAAAACGCCGCAAAAGTAAGGGTAATCGTCAAAACGCTTGTGGTAAAACCCCTGTGTCTAAATATTTTCAAATCCACCACCGGGTTTTTGTCAAAAAGTTCCCATATAATAAACAAAACAAATGTAATCGACGAAATGATGGCCAAAGTGACTATAAAATTGGATGAGAACCAGTCATGGTTCTTGCCATCGTCAAGCATAATCTGCAAGCATGCAACCCAAATCACTAGTAGTATGAGCCCGATAGTGTCGATAACGCTTTTATAAAGCTCTTCTTTGAACCGCTTTAGGAGAATCCATGTAAAAAACCCGCACATTAAAGCTACCGGCACATTTACCAAAAATGCATAAGACCAGTTGTATTCATCACACAAATACCCGCCCAAAATAGGTCCTACGGCAGGAGCAATAAGCGTAGCCACGGACCATATGCCGTTTGCAACTCCCGCTTTTTGCGACGGGAAAATCTTAAGCAGTAGCGTTAGCGATAGCGGCATCAACGGACCGCCCGCAAAACCTTGGAAAATCCTTATGACAGCAAGCATCTCTATGGATGTCGAGATAGCGCACAATGCCGATGTTACGGCAAACATTAGCGCCGCAACCACAAACACCTTTATGGAGCCGAACTTTCCGGCAAGCCATCCCGTAAGGGGTACGGTAATCGCCTCGCCGACCGCATACGCCGTAATAACCCATGTCCCCTGACTCATAGCGGAGCCAAGACCGCCTGCAATGCTAGGTACCGCCACATTCGCTATGGTCATATTGAGTACGGCGACAAAATTTGCCAAAGTAAGCATTATGGCTGCAATTACGAGCGCCGCACCGCTTAGAGGCTTTATGCCTACTATATCGCTACTGTTCATAGCCTATCTCATTTCAGGGTCGTGTCGATTTTGACATTCATCGACAACCCTACTTTTAGCGGATTTGCCTTTAGCTCATTTGCGTCAAGTTTTATCCTGATAGGTAGACGCTGAACGACTTTTATCCAGTTGCCGGTTGCATTTTGTGCCGGAATTATCGCAAATGCGGCACCGGTTCCGCCCGAAAATCCTTCAACTATGCCGTTATATATGACATGCTTTCCGTAAATGTCCGCATATATAGTCGCTTTTTGACCGACTTTTACCCTCTTGAGCTGACCCTCTTTGAAGTTTGCGTCCACATGCACCTCTTCGCTAGGCACGATTGACAAAAGCGGCGCGCCTACCTGCACTCTTTGGCCTAGTTGCACTTGTCTTTTTGCTACGATACCGCCGATTGGGGCTTTGATTACGGTTCTACCCAAATCAACTTCCGCTTGCTCCAGTCTCGCCTTTGCAACAGCTATTTGCGCTTTTGCAGACTCTATGCCTGTTTTTGCAAGTTTTTCTGCACTTTGAACTTCCGTTAGCTCATCTTTTGAGACAGAGCCGGACTCTGCCAGACCGCTTCTCCTTGATAGTTCCACCTTAGCTTTGTCGTATTCCGTCTCTGCCTTCAAAAGACCAGCATTTGCCCGTTCTAGGTCTGCCTTTGCCGCATTTAGGGCGATTTTTGCGTCGGTTTGGTCAAGTTTTACTAGCACATCCCCCGCTTTTACTATTTGTGTATCTTTTGCGAATATTTCTTCTACCGTTCCTCCGACCGAGGGGGCGACCTGCGCTATCTCTGCCGCCGTATACGCATTGTCGGTGCTAATATACTTTGATGCCACCTGATACCAATAAACCCCGTATGCAGCGCCGATTCCCGCCACAACCAAAACAAAACCCAAGATAAACCTATTTCTTTTTTTGCTTTTAGCTTTGTCATTTTCCAATACTGCATTATTTTCCATCGTTTGCTTTCCTTTCGCTGTTTTTTGTTTCTTTATAACCGCCGCCTAGTGACCGTTGCATATCAATATCAAGTATCAAAGATTTTGATTTCAACTCTGCAAGGTACTTTTGGCTTGCCAGTAGATTGTCGCTTGCCGTTAGTGCTTCGATATAATTTGAGATGCCCCGCTCATATCTAGTCTTGGCAATTTTATATGCCGTATTTGCGGCGTCAACAGCTCTTTGGGCGCTATTGATTTTGGCAGAGAGCATTTTTTGGCTAACGCCTACGCTTGCCACCTCTTCTAGCGCATGAGTTAGAGTTTTGTTGTAGTTTGCTACGGCCTCGTCGTATGATGCTTCCGCTTTATTCAAATCCCCCGTAAGTCTGCCGCCGCTAAAGATGGGTAGATAGATTGCCGGTCCCACGCCTCCGATGTCGGAGCCGTCTTTTGTGAGATTATCTAGCCCCATAGACTGAAATCCTATGAAAGCGGAGAGATTAACATTTGGATAAAAAGCCGCCTGTTTTTGCTTTATCGTCGAACTTCTAGCCTCAACTATATATTTTGCAGCCACAATGTCAGGGCGTCTTCCGAGTAGATTTAGAGCCAAATCTTTTGGCATTGCGTAGTGTTGATTGAGTGTTGCCGTATTTGGTCTCTCTATCGTTAAGGCAAAATCAGGCCCCTCGCCTACCAGTTTTGCTATTTGGTTTTTTGTTATTGAGATTTGCTCATCAAGGGCCAAAAGCTCGCCGTTTGCATTTTCTAGCTTGACTTTTGCCGAGGCAACACCTACTTCATTTTCCAATCCGCGGTCAAATCTTTGTTTAAACAACTCCAAAGTTTGCTTACGAACCTTTGCGCTTTGAAACGCCGTATCTCTAACGGTATAAAGCGCCGCAAGCTTGGCATAAGTCAACGCAATTGAGCTAGATACTATTATTTTTGCCTGCTCTTTTTGTGTTTTTAGAGCCTCTAACTCCGAAGTTGCAGAGGCAAGTATGGCTTTATTCTTACCCCAAAAATCTATCTCCCAGCTAAGGTTTAAAGTCGCTCGCCCGTAATCATTCCAATCTTGCGGGGTTGCCGCTTCCGGCGTTATGTAGTTGTAGCTCATTTTTTCACTACTTACCGCCGCATTTGCGCTAAGCTGCGGCGATGATGCCGATTTTGCCATCTTTGTGTATGCGTTTGCCTGTTCTACCCTTGCGATAGCGATTGCAATGTCCGGAGAGTTTTTCAAGCCGTGCGCCATAATAGTATTTAGCTGTTCGTCACCATACCCCCTCCACCACTCGTAGCTAGGCCACTGGGCAACTTGATTTGCATGATATGAATGCTCTGTTTTGTATGAATCAATCAGTCTTAGCTTTGCCCTCTCGTCTAGCGATGAAAAGCTTGCGCAACCGCTAATGCCAAAGGCGACCAATAAAGCCAATGAGCAGTATTGAAATCGTTTCAATATGAGACCTCCTATTTTATTAACCGTACCGTACAGTACGCTTAAGTAGAAGTATAGCAATACTTTTTTAAAATGTACAGTACGGTTTTGTAATAAATTTAGGAAGTTGGAAAAATGAGAAAAAAATCAGAAACAAAACGCCAAGAAATACTTGATATAGCGGCAAACACCTTCAGGGAATTTGGGTTTGAGAGAACATCAATGTCGCAGATATGTTCGAGAGTTGGGGGTTCAAAGGCGACTCTTTATAGCTATTTCAAGTCAAAGGAAGAGCTATTTTATGAGGCAATTCTTGTAGGCGAGATGAAAAATTTTGATGTCGTAACGGAATCACTAGATAATACTTCAAGCAACTTTGTTAAATCGCTATATACATTCGGGGTATCGTTTTTAACTTTCCTATGTATGCCTATAGTTAACGAAAACAGAAAGCTTGTAATTGCAGAATCGAGAAAGTCAAACCTCGGGGTAATAGTTTATGAAAATGTTATTGCAAAAAATCAAAAGGCTATTGCCGAGTTTTTGGATAAAGCAGTGCAGACGAAGCAGATGAGGGTTGCAAACACAAACATCGCCGCAAAACATCTCATCTCTCTTATTAAATCAGAGGTAGAGGATGAGCTGCTATTTGGTATTTTAAAAGAGATAGGCAGCGAGCAAGTCAAAGCCATGGTTAAAAGAGCAATTGATATTTTCATGGCTGCCTATAAAATATAATTAGTGCCTCATCCAGTTCTCATGGCTATGGTGCGGGTCGTGCGGTTTTGGTTCTAGCGTTTTGGCAAGCGCCGCCATTGTGGCGTCGTAGTTGATTTCGTCCACTATCTCCGGTACTATCTCTTTGTAGGTGATAAGCCCGTTTTCATCTGCGATATACACCGCTCTTGCAAGCTTGTCTTTTAGGCTACCGTCGCCTATCAGTACGCCGTATTTTTGTCCAAAATCAAGGTCTCTATCCACCAGCACTTTGACGTTTTTGAGACAGTAGCCGTCGAGAAATGAGTTGATATTTTCAGCGCTATCTGCGGTCACTATGTAAGCAGATAGATTCTTGGCTTCGCCTAATAATTCATCAAATTTTTTTGCGCCATATGAACAAACTTCAGTCTTAAGAGACGGTATCACGATAAACATCTGAGCGGTAGGAGCTATCATACCAACCACCGTCTGTACGCCTTCCATGCTATAGACTCTAGCGGCAGGGGCTTCGTCTTTTATGTTTGGCTGTTTACCTATTAGATTTGCTTTTTGACCTCTGACCGTTATCTCCATAAAAAATCCTTATTTTGAAAATGCTAAAAAAATGCTTTGCATATCCTATTCCAAAATACTTCTACTGTATAAAAATTAACCATATAAGTGAACAAAAAAGTCAATAAAATTACACAAAAACTTTGGAGGTTTTTATGTCAAGCCAACAGAAAAAAACCCAAATCAGTTTAGAATCCCTAATGCCGAATATGCAAAGCGTAAGAGAGTATGAAAATATCCTCAAAAACCTAGGCGGCAGATGGGAAATACTGACTCTTCTTGGGCAAATGAGCGGCACCGGAACAGATATGAGCAAAACAAGAGAGGGGTTTGAGACCCTATCTTCTCAGCTTCTAAACAGTCTAGCCAAAGAGACTCTCAAAAAAGTAGCCTCCGAGATAAACTCAAAAGCCCAAGTTGCCGTGGATATAGTGATAAGAAACCTATTTGAAAGAACGGCGGACATAGGGTTTTTGGCGACCGACGATGACATAAGAGGCTTCATCAAAGAGCAAAACAAAATCAACTACCAAATACTAGAACTCTCAAAAGACCCAGGCTCTGAAGAGAAAATCAAACAAAAAAAGCTTGAATTAGAAGAGCTAAAAGAGACAATCATACAGAGATTTGAGCAGTATGTGCTCAAGTACTCGGTGTATGACAACATAATACTATGCGATACAGAGGGAAATCTGCTAGCACAGCTGAATAAAAATACGAAGTTCAAAAAGTCCAAAGACCCACTAATCAAAGATGCGCTCGGAACTTCAAAAGAATATGTAGAGACTCTGGGGCATACGGACATGGAGCCGGACAAAGCAAGCTCCCTACTCTACTCGTTTCGCGTGACCGACCCTGAGACCGACACCGCCCTTGGCGTACTGAGCCTCTCTTTTAAATTTGAAGATGAGATGTGCAGAATATTTAGCAAGCTAAGAGAAGGCAACGACTGGCTAGTACTAACTCTGCTCGACAAAGACGGAACCGTAATAGCGAGTAGCGACAAATACCAAGTACCGCTCGGCGCAACGCTAGAAAAAGCAATCGGGAGCGACTATGTAATATCAAAATTTGCAGGTAGAAACTACGTCTCCAAGACTTGCCCGACAAAAGGCTATCAAGGCTACACGGGACTTGGCTGGTATGGACATGCGATGCTTCCGATAGAACACGCTTTTGAAAAAAATGAGGTCTCAAAACTCGCAAACATAGACGAGAGAATACTCGAAGCGGTCATGGACAACAAAACTCTATTTTCCGATGAGCTTAGAGATATACCAAAGCAGGCGGACATGATACAAAAAGAGCTAGACAGAACGGTCTGGAACGGAAACGTACGTCAAAGCAGCAACAAACGGATAGTAAATACCTCCTTTTCAAAGGTGCTTTTGTGGGAGGTGAGCAATACGGGAGCCAAAACAAAAGAGATATTTGAAAATTCGATAGGCAATCTACACGAAACGGTCGTATCCTCAATCCTTAGCGACGTGGAATTCCAAGCGGCGCTCGCCATAGACATAATGGATAGAAATCTATATGAGAGAGCCAATGACTGTAGATGGTGGGCGCTCACATCGGCCTTCAAAGAGATGCTCTCAATCAAAGAGCCGACAAACGCAGATTTTGAAAAAATGTCGCAAATACTAAGCTACATCAACTCCCTATACACCGTATACACCAGCTTGTTTATATTTGACAAAAATTGCAAAGTCGTAGCGGTATCCCAAGATTCGGATAGATACCTCATAGGCAAGACCTTAACCGAAGAGCACATAAAGCAGACGCTAAACATCAAAGATTCCCAAAGATACACGGTATCCCCTTTTGTCAAAAGCCATATATACGGCGACGAGGAGACTTATATATATCTAGCTTCCATACTTTCAGGCTCCAAAAACGGGGAAGCCGTGGGAGGCATAGGGATAGTGTTTGACTCGAAGCCTCAATTTGAAGCGATGCTTATGGATGCCCTGCCGCTAGATGAAAAAGGCGAGCCAATCAAAGGTAGCTTTGGCGTGTATGCCGAGAGAAACAAGAAAATCATATCTTGCACCGATGGGGAAATATGCGAAAAGAGCTTCTCATCGCTTCCAAACGAATACTTTGAAATAAGAAACGGGCAAGGGGCATCAGGAATAGTCGACTTTGGCGGAGCATACTATGCGGTTGGAGCGAGAGTATCTGATGGATACAGAGAATACAAAGGCGACACCGATAGCTACAAAAATGACGTCGTAAGCTTGATATTCGTTCCGCTCGGCAAAGCTAGCGATATCGCAATCAAAAAAGAAAAAACCTCCAAGCACCTCAGAGTGGAGGTATCTCATAGATTTGAGAGCGACAATACCACCGAGATAGCAAGCTTTTTTATAGGCGACAAGTGGCTAGGTATCAGAAGCGAGCTAGTCATAGAAGCCGTAAGCGCCAAAGGTCTGACGCTGATTCCGGGGGCGAATAGGATGTTATCGGGGCGTATCAACTACAACAACCGTACGATAGACGTCCTAAATCTTAGTTGCGAACTCGGAGTTGAGCCTAGAGGGATAACCGAAGACACTCAAATAGTTATCACAAAAATAGATAAGGACATCGAAGAGAGCGATGAGCCTATAAAATATTTTGGGATACTCGTAGATGAACTAGGGGAGATACCTGAAGTACCGAACAGCAGAATAGATAGTCTCAATACGGTATTTGGAACCAATGAGCTGCTAGGAGACGGGATAGTCAAGCCGGAAACCGGCGGCTGCGAGACTCAGATGCTTGTCATCATAGACCCTAGAAAACTACTAGAAAAACTGCTCAAAAAGAGCTAAAAAGCTGTCCTTGTGACGGCTTTTTCTTATCCTTTGCCAGCACCACCCTGTATCCGGCCGCCTTTACGGAGACTATTATCTCATCGCCTAATTTTTTGCGCATTCTCAAAACTAGGTTTTTAAGCGCAGAATCGCCGACCGGCTCCATAGGCCAAAGCTTGTTTTCTATTTCGCAAATACCTACGGTTTTTGGATGAGCAGACACCAAAATCGCCAAGAGTTCACGCTCCTTCTTGCCAAGGGGTATCACCTCTCCGTCCACGCTTATCTCTTGCGTAGAGGTATTAAAAAAAGCATTTCCAGCAAATTCAATGATGCGCTCTTTGTTGCTATCCCCTCTTTGAATCGCTTTTGATAGCGTATTTATAAGGCTATTTAGCTCAAACGGCTTGATAATATATCCGTCTACCGCCAAATTGGCAGCTTGAAGCAGCTGCTCTGCGCCACCCATGCTAGTGAGCATAACCACCGGAACAAGGTAATTATCCTCACGGATTGTCTTTACAAGATGAAGACCGTCGTTGCCAGGCAGTCCAATATCCGCCAATACCAGATCAATACCGCCGCAGTCAAACAAACCTATCGCCTCTTCGGCACTTTTTGCCGACACGACCTCTTTGAACATAAGCTTCAATATAGCTGTTGTTTGCTCTCTTGTTGTCTTGTCATCCTCGACATAAAGAACGGTTTTTTGTTTGAATAGCAATAGATTTGGGTCCAAAAAACAACCACCTCTTTTGATATTTCATAAAAGTCGGTCATTTTTGCATAAAAATAATTAATAGCTAATCAACAAAAAAATCTCTCGAATTCATCGGCAGGAATCGGTTTTGCTATATAAAATCCTTGAGCCTCGTCACACCCCAGTCTTGACAGCATCGCCAATACGTCTCTGTTTTCAACGCCCTCCGCTATTGTTTTTAGCTTCAGACTTTTTGCCATTTTGACTACCGCCTCCACTATGGCGGCATCCTCATCGTTTTTATCCATCTCCATGACAAACGAGCGGTCTATCTTTAGCTTATCTACGGCAAATTTTTTCAGATAAGAAAGTGACGAATATCCCGTGCCAAAATCATCTATGGACAGCTTAACACCGACACTTTTTAGCTCATCCAGCGTATCAATAACAAACTCATTGTTTTTTATGATGACGGATTCGGTAATTTCAAGCTCCAAATAGCACGCGTCCAAGCCGGAATCAAACAAAGCTTTCTTGACCGTAGCGACCAAATCCCCTCTGCAAAACTGAACAGCCGATATATTGACCGCAAAAACTATCTTGCCAAAACCGCAATACTGCCACTTGGCGGCCTGTTTGCACGCTTCGTTTAGTACCCACTCCCCTATTTTTACAATAAGACCCGAATTCTCGGCTACGGGGATAAACTCATCCGGCATGATAAGCCCCTTGGTCGGATGCTCCCATCTCAAAAGAACCTCTACGCCCACCAACAAACCTCTGTCTATATCGATTTGCGGCTGGTAATATAGCTTTAGTTCATCTCTTTGTATCGCATGCGACAAATCGTTTCTTAGCTGAATATTTCTAACTGCGTCATTTTGCATCTCCCTCGCAAAAAAACAGTAAAAATTTTTACCTGCCTCTTTGGCTTCGTACATCGCTAAGTCCGCTTTTTTGTATAGCGTCTCAAAGTCCTCACCGTCGTCCGGAAATATCGATATGCCTATGGACACTCCAAGCGAAAAGGTATTTTCATGAACTACATACGGGTCACTCATTATTGATACTATCTTTGATGCTACGTCCGCCACGCACTCTACGTCGTCGACATCTGGCAACAAAATCAAAAACTCGTCGCCCCCGTGCCTAGCTACGGTATCGGACTTGCGAATGCAACCGCCCAATCTCTTTGCCGCAAGCTCCAAAATGGTATTTCCGGCAGTATGTCCGACGGAATCATTTACCCCTTTGAAGTTATCTATGTCGGCAAACAACAAAGCTACTCTATTACCGTTTCTTCTCGCTCTGGCAAACATTTGCCCGGCTCTATCCTTTGCCAATATGGAGTTGGGAAGTCCGGTAAGCGCATCGTGATATGCCAAAAACTCTATGCGCTTGTTTGCCTCTATCAAATCCGTAATATCACGACCTATGGCGAGCGCGCTTGTTACCTCGTTGTCCACTCCAAATTCGGGGATAATCTTTATATTCCACCATCCCCGCGTGCCGTGAGAGCTGATATATTCACTCTGCATATCTATGCCGATGCCGTTTTTGATTACAAAGTCCAGTTTTTCCTCAAAATCACTACCGTCCATTAATGCGCAAAAATCGGACGGTGTTTTGAACAACATCTCCCCCGCAGAAAGACCGTATAGCCTTTCAAAAGCCGGATTAACATACGTTCTGCGAAAATTTAAATCAAAACGGACTATCGAATCGTCCGAGTTTTCAGCCAACGAGACAAACATCATCTCTCTTAGGGCTACGGCCCTTGCAAGCCTCTCTTTGCTGATACTGTCGCAGCTTTTGCACTTCTCGGACTGGACGCCCTCAAGCTGCCTTATGCGGATATTTTCAGCCATATCCTCTGCATTTATTTCGCTACTCATGATATCAAGCTCTCTTAACGCATAGCCTTGCGAGCTCCATCTCAAAATAGCTTATTGCAATCCCGAGGGTTATAATGCACTCTTCCATATGCCCCCTGACGCCATCCTTGATTGCCTGCTCCATCTGTGTGGCCTTCACTGCGACATAGCCTATTCCAAAGTTTTTTGAATTTTTCCATATATGTCTGGTCAATTTCTTTGCATTGGACATATTGCCGTTTTCTATGCTGCCTATTAGCTCCAAATATGAGTATTTGAGTCTCTCAAATAAATTTGGCAACAAACTTGCAAGGGCAACGCTATCCCATCCGGCAGCCTCTATTGCCCTTTTGATATCTATACCGTACTCCTCGGCAGCATTATTTTTTATATCAATATTCGATATATCCGTTGCTATTGCAACTATGCTTGCAGTTATTCCATATTCGTTTTTAACAGGCTCAAAACGGATCAAAAAATCTTTTTTTCCATCAACCGTATTGCATTCTAGCTCACAAGACGTGGACTTGCCCTCTAGTGCAGCAAGCCTAAGCAAAGAGAGCAAAATTCCACCCGTTTGCCTATCCGCCAAACCGACCTTTGATATGCATTTTCCGGCTAGTGCCTCTTCATTAATTCCGAAAGTTTCCCTCATTGCAGATGAGATATACAAAAACCTCCCCTGAATATCCAGCATGCTTATTATTTTTGGCGTACCTGCCTCTACTTTTGTGAGTTTTTTGCCTATTTCTATGGTGTTATGCTGCATGATTCTCATCTGAGGCTCCTTTTTTAAAATAAGTTATAAAAAAATTTAACCAGATTTGCCGCTCCGGCTACCGCCAAATCAAGCCTGTTGTTAACTATCAAAAGAGTCAATTTCTCTAGCAACAACATATGATTCTCCTTCCTGCAAGCTTCCAAGAATATAAACTTTCGGTGTTTATTTGGACTAAAACCATACTACCGAAAGGTCGGTCTCGTGACGGTCACGTAATAAAAATATTTCGTGATTTAAACGTGATTTTAGATACAAAATTTGTTTCATTAGGCTTTTGTTTGTGATAGAATGAAATAAATTAATTTTATGGATAAAGATATGAGCGAAGTCGGTCTTATTGAATTCATGATTTCCACAAACATCCTAACCGCCTTTGCTCTCGGGCTCGTATGCTTGGCATATATAAGAAAAAGAAAAAATCTCAAAAATATGCAAAAGCTAGATGAAAAAACCGAAAAAGCACTCCTTCTTCAATCTCGCAATTCCGCCGTTAGCGATATGCTCTCAAGTATCATCCATCAATGGAGGGAGCCTCTCGGAGCCGTAGGAGCTATACAGTCAGGCATAACGGCTAGAATTATGTTTGGTCAGGCCGTAAGCAATGAGTTTTTGCTAGAATCGGCGCAAACAAGCACGGATATACTAAAACATCTATCGGAGACGATAGAAACATTTCACGGTTTTATAAAAAACAACGAAGAACAAAGACGAACTTTTTCGGTCAAATCCGCCATAGAGACGATAGATAAAATAATGTCTTATTCGCTTGCAAGAAGCGGTATCAAACTAAGCTACAAAATAGACGAGGACTACACAATAGAGGGAAATGAAAACGAGTTTTCCCAAGTTTTGATAAATATCATCTCAAACGACAGAGATATCCTAATCCAGAAAGTTCCGAGCGATAAAAGGGTTGTCGAAATAGATATCAAAAAAAGCAAAAACGGTTGCGCGCTAACCATAAGAGACAACGCCGGAGGAATAGAGCTAAAGCCGATTGAAAAAGTATTTGAGCCGTCCGTATCATCCAAGGGGAGTAGCGGACTGGGGCTATACATAGCAAAAACCATCATCGAAGATAAGTTTCACGGGACAATCACGGTGGCAAACGAAGACAACGGGGCTCTTTTTACCATAGAAGTACCCTGCCGCAAGGCCAAAGATGGAATTTGCCAAAAAGAGATTAACGGCAAAACAAAGATGATTAGCCAAATCGTAGAGTTGGAAAATGCACAGAAAGATATGCGAAAATGGGCCGACATATTCTCAAAAGCACACTGGGGAATAGCCGTAAGCAAAGGTAGAAGCAACTACATAGAAATGGCAAATCCGGCATTTTCGACCATGCACGGATACAGCGCCGAGGAGATACACGGCGTCCCTTCGACTGAGTTTTTCTCATCAAATCATATATATGAGTTTGCCCAAAAAATAGAAGAGGCGGATTATGAGGGTTTTGTATCTTTCGATTCCGTACATGTTCGCAAAGACGGTAGCGAATTTCCGGTACATATCGACCTAACAACCGTAAAGGACGCCGACGGCGCAGTCTTGTATAGAATAGTAAACGTCAAAGACATCACGGAAGAACAGCGACAAAAAAGCATGCTGGATTTGGTAAGTTACGCCGTAAATCATGTCGGCGACGCAATACATTTGATAGACGAAAAGGGCAAAATCAGGTGGGTAAATGCCGAAGCATGCAACTCACTTGGCTATACTGAAGACGAATTGCTCGGTATGAGCGCACTAGACATAGATATCGAAGCGACGGCGGAAAAAGCAGTTAGATATATGGAGGCTTTAGCGGTACTCAAAAAAATGACCGTTATAACGAAATATAGGCGAAAAGACGGCTCGATTTTGCCTGTGGAAATTATGGCTAACTTTTTTGAATACGGCGGCGAAAAATATGCCCTTGGAATAGCAAGAGACATAACAAAACAGTTAAAAATGGAATCGATGATAGAAAGCGCCATGCTAAAAATAAATCACTTTGCATCGGTAGTGCCGGGGGCTTTGTATATTTATAGTGTAGATGCAAGCGGCAACGGCTCTTTCACATATGCCTCCGAGAAGCTAAATAGAATATTTGGGGATATGGTTAGCGCCAAAAACGTAATAGCTGAAAACTGCATAAACAACGGCGCAAAACAGATGTTAAGCATAAACCATCCGCTAGGCGGAAAACAAAGCATAATCGGATATTCGTCGCCGCAATCGCAAACGGATGGCGGCGTGCTGTGGTATGGCGCGCTATTTGAAGTCAACGACTATAATTGCTGTATTCATTAGTCTTTAATATTTGAAGATACAAAGTTCCAATTTATTATTTTGAATATCTCATCCAAATACTTCTGTCTACCGTTGCGATAATCTATATAGTAGGCATGCTCCCATACGTCGATTGTCAAAAGCGGAACCTGCCCTACCGTTATCGGTGTTCCTGCGTTTTGCGTGTTAATAATCTTTAGCATTCCGTCGGTTTCCCTGACAAGCCAAGTCCATCCGGAGCCAAAGTTTGATACCGCCGATTTGATAAAATCCGATTTAAAATTTTCAAAAGAGCCAAACGACGCATCTATCATTGCCGTCAGCTTGTCCGACGGAGACGTCTTATCCGGCGTTAGGCAATTCCAATAAAAAGTATGGTTATAAACTTGTGCGGCATTGTTAAATATAGCGCCTATCGAGCTTCTGATGACATCTTCTAGCTCCATATCTTCAAACTCTGTATTTTTAATAAGGTTATTTAAATTATTGACATATCCGGCATGGTGTTTTTCATAATGAAACTCTACCGTCTCGGCCGAAATTATCGGCTCAAGCGCATTTTTTGCATATGGGAGCTGTGGTAGATGATGTGTCATTTAAATTCCTTTCTTATGGTCTATATTTTTAGCTCAATCACAAATAGCATACCGACATCCGATGTCTCCGCCTTGACGACCCCGCCCATGTTTTGCTCTATGACAAGCTTTGATACGAACAATCCAAGTCCGACACCAAACCTTGAACTATTGCGATGGACCGAAAATACGTCATCTTGCAAAACATCCATATCTTTTATGTTTGAATTATCTTCAATCGTTATTCGATAGATATCGCCGTGTTTTTTACCGACAATAGCTATTCTCTTTGACTCTACGCTATCACTTGCGAACGAATCTCTTGAAAGCAGCAGTATATTTGTTATGGCTCTGCAAAAAGCCCTTTCATAGCCGACGGCAGTCTCATCTTGCATATCCATATAAAGCTTGACGTCCATACTATCAAGCATTGGCTTTACTATCGCCACGGCGGAATCTATATTTTTTTTAATACTAAACGACACTTTTTGCTCACCGGTCTCATACAAGGCATAAAAATCATCTATCGTTTCAGACATAGAATATATATGTTTCATAGCGGCCTCGGACATCTCTTCGGCTTGCTTGTCCGTTAGCTCTTTGTCTATATATCTAAGTTTCATATCTTGTATGATTATCGCGACTACGTTTAGCGGCTGCCTCCAATGATGAGCTATCGAGCCTATCATTCCCCCTATTTCGGCCGCCCTTGTTTGCTTGATTAGCTCAATATCTTTTTCTCTGTTTTGCCTCAGCTCTTCGGCGATTATATCTTTCAGATTTCTATTGATTTCGGATAATTCGGATTGTTTTTTGTAAAGTCCGAACACCAGCTTATATGTCAGATAAAACAGCATTACCGCTGTTACCAATACGAACCCTATCCCCTTCGCCATTGACAAAAAAGCAGATTTTGCCAATTCCATTACGATATAGTCTGATACAATAATCCAAAGAATGGAGACGCCGGCATAAACACCGGATATAAAAGCAGCTTCTTTGATACTTTGTCTTTTTATATCCACTTTACGCCTCCCTCTGTTTATTTATTGCGACACTCTGAAAAGGATAGTAATGCTTAACGGTAATCCTAACACAAAAAATACTCTTTTGATGGAAAATTTTTCCAAAATGCCAAAAGCCAAAAACAATGCCGAATTTGCCAAAAGCTCCCTGATGGTCAATCCAACAATTCAAAAGCATCTAGAAAAGCTCTCTTTAATCGATGCCGGAATAGCGATAATAAATCTTGAAGACGGTATTGCGGATAGCAAAAAAGAGGAGGCTTTGTTTGCGGCGGCAAAGGCTCTTTCCTCACTACAAGAGTCAAAAGCCGCAATGTGCATACGGACAAATCCTATAGATTCGCCATATTTTGCCTCGGAGATAAAGGCAATAAACACCGTATGCCCCGATGCCGTCAGAATACCCAAAATCAAAAACAGAGATGAGCTACTAAAGATAGAGGAAATGCTCGATGCATCCATAGATATACACGTCACCGTTGAAACAAAAGAGGCTTTTCATGCAATACTGGAGTTAAAAATAAGCGATAGGGTTACTACGCTATTTTTGGGGGCTATAGACCTACTGGAATACCTTGGTCTTGGCTCATGGATGATTGACACAAAAAGTGACACACTTAAATACATAATGTCAAAATTTGTCGTTGATTCAAAGAGCTTTGAATTTAAGCCCGTATCGTTTGTTTGGCAGGCATATGAAGATATGCAAGGCTTCGAGAGTTGGCTGGAGATAGAAAAAAATATGGGTTTTGAGGCAAAGGCATGCATATCCCCAATGCAGGCAAAAAGAGCAAATGAATTTTTTGCTCCATCGAAGGATAGCATCGGCGACGCACTCTACATAAAAGACATTTTTGAGAAAAACAATGCCCTGGGTATAGGCGGTTTCAAGGATGAAAGATTTGGTTTTATTGACGCCCCTATCTATAAAAATTCGATTTTGACCCTAAAAAAAGCTGGAATTGTTTTATAAACCCTAAGCTATCATACAAAAAAGGAGTAAATATGAATAAACTTTTTGCCATAACAATAACTGCGATGCTATCCGTATCTGCCTTTGCCGACGTAGACGAAAACGTAAGAAAACTAATAGAGACAAAAGAATGTGTCAAATGCGACCTCAGAGGGGCTAATCTCCAAAATACCTTCTTGGAATTTGCCAATATAAGCGGCGCAAATCTTGAGGGGGCAAATCTTGAGGGGGCAAACCTCCTTGGGGCTAGCGCAGACGGCACGATGCTAAAAGGGGCAAACCTCAAAAACTCCAACCTAAAAGGCGCCAATTTCAAAGGGGCAAATATGGAAGGGGCAAAGTTTGACGAAGCAGATGTTAGCGGAGCGATATTTAGAAAAAGCAATCTAAGCAACGCAAGCTTCAAAAACTCCAAAATGCAGGGAGCATACCTCAAAGAGTCAAACCTTGACGGTGCGGACCTGAGCGGCGCAAACCTAAAAAATGCAAACATGGTTAGCGCAAAAATAGCCAATGCCAATCTAAACGGTGCAGACACGAGCGACGTATTTAAAGCCGAGCCTAAAAAGTATTCAAAGAAAAAGGGAAAAAAAGGGAAAAAGGCTGTTAAAAATAAGGGCAAAAAAGGTAAAAAAGTAGTCAAAAACAACAAGAAAAATAAAAAGGTAGTCAAGAAAAAGAGGAGATAACCCTTCTTTTTAGAGTCCGGCGCAAGTCGGGCAGACCCCTTTAAATATCGCACTTTCTATTTGATATCCATCCATTTTCGGCTCCACGCTCTCTATGCACTCTATTTTTTGCATACCTTGCAGATAAAGTGTGCATGCGGCTTTTCCATAATCTCAAAATACCACTTCTTATCATCAGACTCAAACTTACCGACTATCCCCTCCTCCTCAAACTTGGAGATATTTCGATAAAACGTAGCCTTATCCATGGATAAAGTAAATTCGTCGTAACACAGCGGCTTTGTGGCCTTAACCAACGTATCTAAAATCTCGGCTCTAGCCTTGGTGCTTCTGATTGCTAAGCCGCTAATCAATTCTTCTTTTTTATTTTTCTTCATTTTTTGATTATAACAAAGGGTAAATTTATTTTATATGCAACTAAGTCGCAAAATAGTAGTATTTTATTAATTTTACAAATACAAGGCTATCCATGTTTAAAAAAACCATACTCCTTGGCGCACTGCTAACAACGGCTGCATTTGCCAAAATATCAGTTTTTGTCACAATCTTTCCATTGTATGATGCGGCAAAAAATATCGCCGGAGACAAAGCAGATGTCGTCAATCTGGTGCCATTTGGTGTTGAGGCACACGATTTTGAGCCAAAAGCAAAAGATATGGCGCTGCTATCAAAAAGCGACCTGTTTATTACGAGCGGTGAAGGTTTTGAGCCTTGGAGCAAAAAAGTTATATCTTCTTTGAATATCAAAAACAAAGCTCTGGATATGAGCGCAAAAGTCAAGTTGATAAAACCTCAAAGCATGGGCGACGAGCATGGTCATAACGGACATTCGCATGCCGCATACGACCCGCACTATTGGTTAAACATAGACAATCAAATAACAATAGCCAAAGAAACTGCGGCCGCATTTTCAAAAAAAGACCCGCAAAATGCAAAATTTTATAATGACAAAGCATCCACGTATATATCCAAACTAACGGAACTAAAAAAAGAATACGAAACTCTAAAAAGCTGCAAAAACAAAAAAGTTATCGTCAACCACAACGCCTTTGGATACCTGTCAAACGAGTACGGCATAAAACAATATACGATATCCGGAATGTCACCCGACGCAAAACCGAGTTCAAAACAAATAGCAAGATTGATAGATGTAGCAAAAAGAGAGAAAATAAATACCGTGTTTTTTGAAGAATTTGCAAGCGACAAAGTAGCAAAGACTATAGCAAAAGAGGCGAATATAAAAACAGACGCACTAAGACCTATAGAAAATATAACACTAGATGAGGGCCGTAAAAATATCGGCTATATAGATATTATGAGGTCCAATTTGGCAAAACTCAAAGGTGCGATGGATTGCAAATAAAATTCACGGACATAGTCATTGAAGCAAAAGAGCTGTCATATAAAAACGCCGTAAAAGGTGTAAGTTTCACCGTCAAGAGAGGTGACTATGTTGCAATCATAGGGCCAAACGGTGGCGGCAAAAGCACGCTTGTGAAGCTGCTCCTAGGCTTACTGCAACCAAGCGGCGGTGAGATAAAGCTTTTTGGCAAAAAGCAAAAAGAGTATAAAGACTACCAAAAAATAGGATACGTAGCGCAAAGAGCGTCACAAATAGATAAAAATTTTCCTATTACCGTCCATGAAACAGTTAGTCTGGGATTGGCTTATAAAAGCTCTTTTTTTAACAGGGTGACAAAAGAAGAAAAAGAGCATATGAAATTGGTGATGGAAAAAATGGGAGTCTGGGAGCTAAAGGACAGGCATATATCACAGCTATCCGGCGGACAAGCACAAAGAGTCATGATAGCAAGAGCCCTTGTTGGACGCCCGCAGATACTCATATTGGATGAGCCGAACACTGGTGTAGATACGGCGTCTCAGCGAACTTTTTACGAACTGCTAAGAGATATAAACCAAAAAGACAATATCACCATACTTTTTGTCACCCACGATTTGGGGGTTATAGCCGACGATGTAAATAGCGTACTATGCATCAATCAATCTCTTTTAGCCTGCCACAATCCGCATGAACTACTAAACTGCAAAGAAATGAGCAAAATCTACGGTATCGACGGACATCTAGTCTGCCATCATCATTAGAGGTTAATATGGAAATTTTTGAATACTCTTTTATGATTAGAGCATTTGCGGCGGGCATTATCATAGCGGCGTTAGCGTCATCTCTTGGCGTGTTTGTCGTAGTTAGAAGATATTCAATGCTATCGGATTCGCTTGCACACATATCCCTTCTTGGGGTTGCATTCGGTTTTTTATTTTCCGTTTCTACGTCATGGTCTGCAATACTAATAACGCTTTCGGCGGCTTGGCTGATAGAGTATTTGCGACAAAATCACAATGTATACTCAGACTCAATTCTCTCCATTTTTCTATCTGGCTCACTGGCTACGGCTATTATCATAGTGTCAATGTCGGACTCTTTTAATACGTCGCTCTTTGATTATCTATTCGGCTCCATCGTGGCCGTCGAGGAGAGTGATATATGGAGTATTTTTGTATTTGGGATTTTGAGCATATTGCTCATAGGGAACTACTATCAAAAGCTTATTTTTACCTCATTTGACGAGGAGAGCGCACGCTCCGCAGGCATAAACACAAAAGCCCTCAATTACCTCCTAGTCTCACTCGTAGCGATAGCCATAGGACTATCCATTAAGATAGTTGGGGCGCTACTAATAGGCGCACTAATGATAATTCCGGTCGTATCCGCGATGCAATTTTGCAAAAGTTTTTTTGTCACGGCTATCACATCCGTGGTTTTTTCTCTGCTTTCGGTAGTCGCAGGACTTTTCCTCTCATACTATGCCTCGCTACCTAGCGGGGCTACCATAGTTGTCGTATCGCTAGCGCTTTTTATACTTAGCATACTCGCAAAGAAAATAATAAGCTAAAAAAATCTAACCGCCAAAATCTCCGAGCGGCTAAAAAGCCTCATCGGCGGCCCCCATAATCCAACTCCGGAACTCACAACGATATGACTACCGGCCTCACTATATTCACCATAAACAAAAGGCTGCGCAAGGCTTACCAAATAGTTAAACGGCCATATTTGACCATTATGGGTATGACCGCAAAAAACTATCTCCGGCGAATAAGACAAAGCTTCTTTTGCCGTTTTTGGTTGATGAGCCAACAAAATTAACGGTTTTGTCGTATCGGCAAAAGCTTTTTGCGGATTTGGCTCCTCGGCTTTGGCTCTCGCTGCCGCCAAGTCGGCTAGCCCCACAATCGTAATGCCCATAATATTTGTATTTTGATTGACGAGAGTATTTATCCCTATTGAGCGCAGATATTCCATTTTTGCATCGAAATCATCGTAATAATACTCGTGATTACCGGGGGCAAAAAATACGCCGTACTTGCTTTTTAGTTCAGCTAGCGGGGCTGCCGCATTTTCAATATCCGTCATTTTGCCGTCAAATAAATCACCGACTATAAATACAAAATCAGCGTTTACGCTATTGATTTGACCGGTGACGGAGGCGGCAAAATCTTTTTTGCTAGGGTCTAAGTGCACATCCGTCACGACGGCTGCGGTAATTCCCTTTAAGCGGCTATCACTTGCTTTGATGTCTACGTATTTTACAAGCGGCGGCAAAGAAGCGGTATAAACCGAATATCCAAACAAACAGACGAAAACACCAAGAAGCATATATTTTGTCTTCTCAAACCAAAGGGCAAGCCTTGCCGCTTCAAGAGCCGCTCCAAACACAACGGCAAAAAGCAAAAACCCCAAAACGGCAGCAAAAAATGGCCTAACACCCCAAAAAGAGGCGCTAAAAAACAATATCAAAAATCCAAGCTCCCAGACGACAACGACTGATAGTGTGATATTCTTAATTTGTTTGTTGGCTGTGAAAAAATGCAGTATTCGCTTATAAAAATAGAGATTAAATAGCGCGAAAACAGAGATTAAAATGGAGAAAAAAATAAGTTTTGGAATCATAGTACTAAAAGTCTAGCCCCATCCAAAGAACCGTTTTTTAGTTTTGATAGCTTTATTTCGCAGGCGTCGGCACTTTTTTTAAATCCATTTTTGGCTATATATTTTTCTATATGCTCCAATAGCCATTCGTTAGCCTGCACTATACCGCCGCCTATTACGAGTATCTTTGGATTCAACAGCGTTACGATGAGGGATGCCCCATAGCCTACGGCCTCGATAAATTCATCGACTATCACTTCGCCTGTTTCGCTTTGTTTTAGTTCGTTTATCGTTCTTGATTGGAGTCCCTTTGCGGCAGCTTTTTTCGCTATTCCACTCCCAGATGCAGATAGCTCCAGGCAGTTATCTTTGCCGCAACCGCATATTCCGCCGGTCTTAATATATGGTGCATGCCCTATCTCTCCGGCTAGATTATCACACCCTTGAACCAACACCCCTTTATCTATGTATGCGCTACCGATTCCGGTGCCCACATAAAGTACGGCTATACTTTTTTCGTTCCAATAAGCCGCCTCCGCCAAAGCTGCGCACTTAAGATCATTTTGAACACGTATAACCTTATCTTTGAATATAGCACCCAGGTCAAGTTCTTTGGCTGCTATATTCGGGGCTGATAGGATTATGTCGTCTTTTACCTGCCCCGCAAAAGATATGCCTATATGGGACAATTCAGGCTGTGTCAAAAAAAGCGATTTTAACTCTTGGACTATATCGATGTCATGGCTTGATTTCTCAAAAGAAACCGGCCGCAAACCCTCCACGACACATCTAAAATGAGTGCCGCCCCAATCTATATAGGCAATACTCAAGAGGCATAAATCCTAAAATCAAGCCCTTGGAATATAGAATTTTTATATTCCAAATCTGATAAAAACGGCTCATTTACATTATTTTCTTCTAGCATATCAAGTAGCTTTACAAAGTTGGATATATGCTCCCTCGTTCGTCTGGTGCTATACTCAACGGCTGTTTTTGTAGTCATCAAAAACGCCCAGTCTGAACTTTGAGCAAGTAAAAGCTCTCTTGCCATCTGATTAAGCACCCTTAAAGTGACAGAATCTTGGAGATTGTAGTACTTATCGGCAAACTCCGTCATTTTATCCGCCATAAAGTGCAGATGTCTATATATCCAATCGTTGCCGCCATTTATCCAAACGTCATAGTAGCCCTTATCACCCCAAGACGACGGATTTGGCTCGCAAACCTGATTTGTATCGTAGATAGCCATATACTCCATAGGGGTTATCGCCTGAATAACGCCATGCTTATCCATCTCTTCAAAGACGTGCATCAAAAAGTCAGGCCCCTCAAACCACCAGTGCCCGAAAAGCTCTGCATCATAAGGAGTAACGATAAGCGGCGGTCTATCGATGAAGCCGCCCAGATATTCGGCTTGTTTTTCTCTGTTAAAATGAAAATTAGCCGCATGCTCTTTTGCTTTTATTAAAGCATTTTGTCTATTGTAGACCTCTTTGTGCTCCGATGCCGACGTAACTCTAAAGTATTTGAGCCCCGTAAACACCCTTGTTCCGTCTGGACAGATATATGGCTTCACGTAGTCAAAGTCTAGGTCATACCCTATATCGCGGTAAAAATCTCTATAATCCACATCGCCCGGATACCCCTCTTTTGAGCTCCAGACTTGCTTCGAGCTGTCAGGGTCTCTGCCGAATGCGGCTACGCCGTTAGGGGTATATATGGGGGCAAATACGCCGAATTTAGGTGTAGGCTTGGCGTACACTAGACCGTGCGAATCCATAAAAAAGAACTTAATACCGTTTTTGTTTAGTATCTCATCAAGCCCTTCGTAGTATGCACATTCCGGCAACCAAATGCCGTTTGGAGCTTTGCCGAAATGTTTTTTGTGTGTAGCCACGGCAAGCTCTATTTGAACATCTACCGCTTTTTTATTGGATGACATCAAAGGCAAGAAACCGTGTGTAGCGCCGCACGTTATAATTTCCATTTTCCCTGAGTTACTAAAATGCCTATAACCATTTAATACGTCATAATTCAAAAAGCCCTCAAAAAAAGCTTTAATCGTAGAAAATCTTTCCAAATAAAATCTAGAAATATCTCTAAAATAAGGGTCGTCTTTTGTTCTATCCACCTCTTTGTAGCAGAGCTCTATCATTCTCTCTAAGTGCTTATGATACTTGCCTCTTAGATAGTCATCCGCAAGCATTTCGCAAAGCGGAGGTGTCATCGAAACCGTAATCTTAAAATTTATCCCTCTCTCTTCAAGGCTCTTAAAGCCCATCAATAGAGGAATGTAAGTCTCGTCGATAGCTTCAAAAAGCCAATGCTCTTCAAGAAAATATTCATATCCCGGATGCTTAACAAAAGGAAGATGTGAATGTAGAACCGGAGCAAAATACCCTTTTGGCATCACTTAATCCTTTTTTACTAGTTCTGAGCTTGACATACCGAGCGCAGTTTTTTCACTATATTTGCGCAAGAAGTCCATCTCCCTGACAAAACTAACCGAAGATTTTGCATGAGAAAAATGTGCCACGCTTGCCTTGATAAGCTCTATCCATTCGGACTGCTTGGTCATCCAGATCTCTTCGTCATTCTCCATGATATTTATCGAATCATTCGGCATTACGATATGATTTGAGCGAATCAACTCGACAAACCGTCCGTTTGCGTCTATTCCGCCTACTACGGCTACAAGTTTTTTTGACGGCATATGCGCATTGGCGTACTTGCTAGAAATTCTGTCTTTAAAATAAAAACCAAGCACCTCTTTTTCGCCGCCCTCACCCAGCTCAAATAGTTTTAGCGCAAATGTTTCAAATACGTTTTCGCCGACGGCCTTATCGGTAATCTCCCAATAAACAAAAACCGTATTTACATTGACGGGCATTAATCTCAGGGTATCGATGTGGTATTTATCGGGTATTTTATAATCTGCACCTGAGTAATCCTTTGCCTCTTCGCCAAATAGAAGCGTTGGATGCGTATTGGACGAAAAGCTTTCGTCGCTTAGGTTTGCCTCTACGGGAACCAATATATTTTTGTCAGCCATAGCAGAACCCTTTTTGTTGTGCGTTTGAACCCATTATATCAAACTTTTATAACTAGAAAGCTACAAGAGAGCGCAAAAACTTAGCACTATCCTCTGGAGCCACCGTATTAATAAAAACACCGCTCGAAAGCTCAAAACCGCCTATAACCGGAATCCTCGGTACTATCTCTATGTGCCACCGATAAAACTCATCCAGTTTATAGTAGAAATTTGGGGTTACGCCTTCTCTTTTGGGCGGTACTGTTTTTAGAAAAATATTATAAGAGACGTCTTTAAGCGCCATATTTATCCTCTTTATTGAGGATAGCAGTATTGTCGACAGCTCCAAAAGCGACGAATCGCTGAGCGTCATAAACTCTTTTTCTTGAAGTTTGGACGCAACGACGGTCTCAAATGGCCAAAAAGACGCATATGGACAATACGACACGAAATGATCGCTCTCTTCAATTATCCTATCTTTGCTTTTTAGCTCACTTTTTATTATATCACTAAAAAGACACCTCGAGGTGGCTTCAAAGTGTTTTCTGCTTTGCTCTATCTCTGTTAAAATATTTTTCGGGATGAACGGCATACCGATAATCTGCGTATGCGGATGCGATATGCTAGCCCCCGCTAACGCCCCTTGATTTTTGAAAACATTTACGTATTTGA
This sequence comes from Campylobacterales bacterium, assembly GCA_050252455.1. GTDB lineage: Bacteria > Campylobacterota > Campylobacteria > Campylobacterales > UBA6016 > UBA6016. The sequence continues at coordinate 44,939 of JBFWKW010000010.1, forward strand.
TACGAGTATCTTTGTGAAGGTCTGCTATACGCTCTCTGGCGGCCTTTAGCACCAAAGATATCTCCTCTGCGCTAAGTTCTTGAAACTTTGACGGAAACTTTGGCGTATCTATGATTATTTCATGCGCCCCAAAGCCGTCCATCTCCTCATAAACTCCGTTAAAATCGCTCAAAGGATTTTTCTCTATTTCAAGGGCGTTATATTTATTTGGAACGACACGAACTTTCCAGCCTGGGGTGTCTTTTTTTGAGCCGTATTCTCTTATCGCATATATCTCCGACGGTGTTTTGTGTTCATTTCCATAGACAAAAGGTGAATCTACGTCATAAGCCTCCGATGACGATAGCTCAAAGTAGGACGGCTTTCGCACTCTTTTTGGGGAGACTATTACCCAATTATCTTTGAACTTGCAATATCTATAGTGAGACACTTTTTATCTATCCTTTTATTTTTAGCTTGCCGACAAAACTATGTTCTCGCACAAATTCGGAGAAAAATGCTATCGATACACCCTGCGTACAAAGCTCGGCTCCCCGCTCATTTTGGCTAACGGTAATAGTCGGAACTACAAAAGCACTAAAAGGTGTTTCTAGCTCAAAAAGTATCTCTTTTTGATTTACCGTATCTTCAAATTTCAGATGAAATATAGACTCAAACGCAAGTTTGCCGCCGGATAATTTCTCGCCGTTTACAAGCAATTCCTCATAGTCGCAAAAGTGAAGATTGAATTCCTCCGCAAATACGAAAGAGGCATCAAATTGTGTTTTTAGGGCAATGTCAAATTTCAAAGCCTCATCCGTTATTTTGAATGTTTTTGTTATTTTTGCATCATGCTTGTCATCAAATATGTATATCCCGCCGTCTCTTTCAAAACATATACTTTTTTTCTCTTCTTCGATTAGTTTAAACGGCTGATTCGCAAAATCACCGTATTCTCTAAAAGAGCACGCAAAAAATGAATGCAAATCAAAAGAATCGTCGCTTATGTGCTCAATAAAGGAGTTCTTTTGATACCAGTCGTAAAAAAGATTTTCTTTTAGGATTTCTGCGCCCTCAACCGTTATGTCATGGATTGTATCTATCCCTTCATCGGTAGCTTCTTTTGGCGTCCTTTTATCTTCAAAAAACTTTGAATGATATGCCTCTTTGCGTCTAGTTAGAGTGTTTTGATAGTTAAACAATGCACCAAATGAGCTAAAATCCGTCATCTGTCCGCCATTTTTCTCTTCAAAAACAGTATAAAAACTATCGTTTTTGAGCCTCGCCTCCATGTAGCCGTCAAAGTTTTCATCGGATATCTCAATGCTCTTTGACAGCCCCAGCCTTTTCTCGCACTCTATTATGTGCTTGTAGCAGTTATCTCTTAGATTTGGTAGATACACCCCTCCGAATACCCCGTGCCACAAAGCGTCGTTTGCCTCAGTTTTTAAAAGCATCTCATCAAACTGCTCCGAGCCTATTTTTTTGGCTAACTCTGAGAGGCGAAGTGTTTTCTTGTGGATTCTATTGGACTCTTCATATTTAACAAGAAAATTTTTCCAAATGCCGCCCTTTACGAATTTATCGGCATTTGAAGCCCCGAATCCGGCTGCCGCATGATGTTTTACATGCTCTATTAGCTGGGCGTCATCCGCATTTAGCGACCACTCACCCATCTCATAGTATGAAACCTCTGGCAAGTATGCAAGACCCAGTGCCCTCTCGGAGTCGAAATACTCTCCGTAGTGCATCGCTTTTATCTTTTCGCTAGCCCTCAATGAGTCCAAAAATTCTCCTAGCCACCCTTTTTCATAAACCCACTCATAAGTATTTGGCCAAAGACCGAACTTCTCGCCGTCGTCAAAGATAATGGCGGCTTTATCCTGCATGGCCTCTGACTCCAGCTCCGCTATCGCCGAAGAGGCTTTTTTGAACGGCATAAGGTATCTCAGCTTTTTGGATATAGGGAACACCCCTAGTCTCTCGCCGCCCTCTTCCGTATAATAATACCCTTTTAGCTTATCCTCATTGTATCCAGCGGCAACGAAGTGATAATCGTCGGTCAAAATATATTCTATTCCCTGCTCGCACAAGCTCTCTACGATAGATTCACTCCAAACCCTCTCCGTGAGCCAAAGCCCTCTTGGCTTGACCCCAAAGTTATTAAACAAAAATCGATTCATTTTTTTGACTTGCAGCAGCCTATCTCTTTTTGGTATTGCAGCCAAAATCGGCTCATAAAAGCCACCGGAGAAAAACTCTATCATCCCTTTTTCATGGCAAGACTTGATGAGCGAAAATAACTCCTTGTCACGCTCTTTTATAAACTCAAAAAGCCAGCCGCTGATATGAAGAGAAAATCTAAACCAATCATCATCTTTTACGGTCTCAAAAAAAGGTTTATAGCTCTTTTCTATCGCCTCATACACTACTGAATCAAAGTTGTCTATCGGTTGGTGAGAGTGAAGGCCAAGAAGTAGTTTTGTCTGCATTTTAAAGCCTTTTTTATATGTACCAGTCTTCTAAAAACTTTTCGTTTACCTCTAGCTGCAAAGAACCGTACAATGGCGCTTTTTCTATAACTTTGCCTTGTTTTTGTATTTCAAATGAGGCTTGAAGCAACGTATCGCATCCACACTCAAGGCACGATTTTGGCAAACTAATCTCAAACACCTCATCCACGGCGGATTCTATAATACCCTCTATTCCGCTCTCCGCACACCCCATCTTGTGAGCCTTTGAAACAAAAGGAAGCTTGATTTTTACGGCCTGCGTTCCTACAAGCTCTATACACAAATCATATCCTTTGTCTATCAGCTCCGCGAACTTTCCGCTAATGGCGAAGCATATGTTTTCGTCATCAAATCCCCAAAATAGCTTTTCAAAATGAAAACCGCTCGAATCCATCGCCGAAAACTCTGCGTCAAGGTCTATACTCCCAGCCCCGAGCCACTCATAAAAGTCGGTCATTTTGCCGTCTATATCGGGAGTGATATAGTTTTTCGGCTTTTGCTTTATTTTTGCCGCTTTTGCCTTGTTGATAGACTCAAATAGTTTTGCCGGCGGCTCTTTGGCTATTATTTTGTAGATATTCAATAGGTGCTTGCGGAACAGTTCGTCAAACTCATCCGCTTGCGGCGTATAATGGTCGTCGCCGTACCACCAAAACCAGTCTGAACCCTCGGCTATCATAAGTTCTTTTCTGGCTTTTTCCAGCGACTCCTCGGACAAAGAATTTTTTGCTTCCTCAAATGCATTTTTAGTCTCGGACAGAAGCTCCCACGCCTTATTTTTCTCTTCGTGCCCCATCCATGTGGAAAAAGTGCCGTATATCCAACTACCGGGCTTGATAGATTCTATAAAGGCTGATTCTATATCATCTTTTTCAAACACTTCGCTAAATGTTAGCGTATCGCACCAATCGGCCTTTTCAAGCTCTGCATACAGTAGCTCAAAAAAGTCTTTTGCGTTATTTTCGTAGTATTCCCACGCATTTTCGCCATCCAAAATGATAGGGACGACGGCTTCAAAATTAATCAAATCATAAAGCTCTTTTAGTCTTCCCATAAAATCGGAGACTGCCTCTTTTGCGTCTTTGCCCGAATAGGTAAAGCCGATAAGGTCACTTAATGCCTTATCTCTAAACAGGACGCCGATTTTATCCTCTCTGCCTACGTGATAGCGCTTGTATATCCCAAACCTATACCTAGAATCCAGACTTTTAAACAGCACATCCTCATCTGCCCCTATGTACTTAACGCCGCTTTTTGATAGAAGTTCCAAAGCCGCATTGCTAATAGAGCCCTCCGCAGGCCAAAAAGTAGACGGTTTGACACCGAACACGTCTTCGTATTTTGAGATAGACATATCTACGTGCCTAGCGGCATCGGTTTTAAAATCGGCAAAAACTTTCGGAGTAACCGCATATTTATCGGCCTCTTTTGCCGCATTCTTATCAAGCAAGAGCGGCAATATCGGATGATAAAAAGGAGTAGTGGCAACTTCTATTTTGCCCTCTTTTTGGAGTTTTTTGTAAAATGGGATTATTGTAGATACAAAAGAAAAAAGCTCCGAAAAAAGAGCCGTCTTATCGGATTCGCTATACCCTCTTTCCTTTTTTATAAGGGCTTGCACGAGATGAGAGCTTTCTCTTAGTGCATTTGAGCACCAAGAAAGCAAGAACAGCACCTCTAAATCCAGTATCTCTCCGTTTTCGAGTTCATCGGCGAAAGCGGCATGGTCTTTGTATCTATTTTTTTTTGAGTAAAGCTCCCTGTATCTTGGAAGCGGGTGTATCATTGTTTTGAGGTTGGCAAAAAAAAGTGTTTCCGCTAAAAAAACTCGCTCATTTCCGGTTAGAATGGATACATCTTTTTGCACGCAAGACAAAAAAATATCATTCACAAACCCTTTGCCGTACTCTTCTAGCTGCTCGATAAGGGAGGGGACAAGATTGAACGTAGCCTTTACGTTGTCAAACTTGGAGAGATAATACGGCAGCTCGTAATAGTCTTTTATAGCATGCAAAAAAACCCACGGCATTTTGTACTCATTTTGCATATCGTCCTTATAGTAAGGCTGGTGCATATGCCATAAAAATGCTACGTGGAGTTTTTTCATCAATCTTCCCTAGACCATTCGGCTATCTTTGCCGCAAACTCATTAAATATCGCTTCTCCATCGTTTGCGTCGCCGGCTTGGACATAGATATTGAGATGGTCTGAATGTTGGTCTGGAAGCATCAATATCCAGTCGTTTTTTCTCACCATTATTTTTACGCCGTCTATAAAGGAGGCTTCTCTACCGACGGATGCCTCCATGAATTTACGCATCATTTTCCCTTTTAGCTTCGATGCGCACGGCACTTTCTCATAGTGAAAATAGAAATTCGGTAGCGACTCTTTAACATCTTGAAGCGACATATCGGCCTGAGATAGCATCTCAAGGATTTTGATACTTGCAAAAATAGCGTCATAGCTGTAAGCAAACTCGCAAAACGCAAAGTTCCCGCTTAGATTGGCAATCAAGTCATACTCTTTTAGCTTATTTGCTTTAACGCCGTTAAACTTGCCCCTTTCTATCACAAGATTTTCAAACTGCGAATCAAGGAAATCAGGGGTACTAACGGGTAAATAAACTTTCGATCTACCGTCTTTTGAACTCATATCAAGGAGTTTTAAGACCGTTAAAAGCTGGGTATGCGCCGCAAACAACTCTCCCGTTCCCGATATCATCTCCAATTTTTGCCCGTTTGGATATATGACATAAGCCATATTCATATCGAGATGCTTAACTATTTTTGATAGTTCATCTTTTGATTTCTCAAGCAAAGCAGGGAGCCTATTTAGCTTTTTATCATCCGCATAAGCGTTAAGAACGATGTTATCTACACCTAAAGCATTTAAGATTTCCGGATAAATATCTGCGGTAGAGCCAAACAGCAAGTCTACGGCGACTTTTGGTTTTTTGATTTTAATAGCGTCTGTATTCAGGGCTTTTAATACGGCTTTTTTGTATTTGTCTTTTAGGTTTACTTTTTCTGATATTTGCCCTATCTCATCGAAGTTTACCCGTCTAAAACTCTCTCTAAAAAACACTCTTTCGCAGTTTTTTTCAGTATTTGTGTCTATATGCAGACCCTCGTTTGTGAAAAAGAGGATTTCGGTATTTTGCTGGTTTGTCACGGACTGTCTAAAGTGTATCCCTGCGACTATATCCTTGCCCTCTTTTATCCCAAACCTAGCGATATTGGACGGCACGATATGTATATCTACGACATCTATCCCTGATGACAAAAGCCCGGAGAAAAATGCCCGTTTTAACATCCTTGATGATTTGTGATAGTCTCTTGAGAGGTATACCTTGCTGCCAACCGGAAGCATTGAGCTAAACGCTTCGGCAAGCTTGATAGCCATTTCACAAGAGAGTTCTACATTTGTCCTACCGCTAACGACACCGCCCTCAAAAATAGAGTTTTTGTATTTATTACCCCAAACGATATTGTTGCTAACGATACTAGCCTCTTCAACTATCTTATCGGGCCACACGACAACATCGTTTTCAAAAGAAGATAAATCGCCTATCTCGCACCCCTCGGCCAAGATGAGTCCTTTTGAAACTTTGACTTTTTTGCCAATTCTGTTTTTGGAGCATATGACGCTATTTCTAACGGCACACTTTTCGTCCATGGATACATCATCCCATATGGTAGCTTCGTCAACAATAGTGTTTTTACCGATTACGCTACGAGAACCGATTACGCAGTTTTTGAGCTGTGCACCATCTCTAACCATACTGTTTTTGCCAAGAACGACTATCCCTTCGACAGACACCGAATCCGATACGTTTACACCCTCTTCCGTATAAAGCGTACCGTGTTCAAAGCTTTTTTTCTCACCCCGAATAGTGAGCGAAACTTTGCCGCTTAGTAAATCCTTTTGAACTTCTCTGTAGCTCTCCGGATTACCGACATCTCTCCAATAGCCCCTCACCGAGCAAGCCCATAGTGTTATCCCTGATTTCATGAGAGACGGGAAAAGGTCTTTGGCAAAATCGTAGTTAGCCCCTTCGGGAATATGCTCAAGTATTTGCGGATCAAGTATATATATACCTGTATTTATAGTGTCCGAAAATACTTCCCCCCAACTCGGTTTTTCCAAAAATCTTTGTATTTTACCCTCAGGAGAGGATATAACAACTCCAAACTGAAGCGGATCCGGCACCGGAGTAAGCGTAATAGTGAGAAGCGACTCTTTTTTCTTGTGAAAAGCTATTATTTCATTGAGGTCAAAGTCGGTTACAAGGTCACCGCTAACAACGATAAACTCTTCATCGAGGAACTTCTCTGCGCATTTGACCGCCCCTGCCGTACCGTAGTCGTCATCCGGAAGAACATATTCGATATTTACGCCAAACTCACTACCGTCTTTGAAATAATCTTTTATAACTTCAGGCTTAAAATACAGGAGTATAACTATGTCCTTAATGCCCGCATCCCTTACCTTCTCGATAATATGCTGCATCATAGGTCTGTTAAGTATAGGAAGCATCGGCTTTGGAACCGAATGTGTCAGAGGTTGTATCCTAGTTCCAAAACCACCCGCCATTACTACTGCTTTCATCCAACCTCCTGTATTATGCTTGTTTTCTTATGTTCGCACTCTTTAACTAAATAATATATTAAAAAAAGCCACTTTTTAGCCTATTTTTATGACTAATCTATAACCTTTAGCCCCTCCAGATATCGCAAGAGCCGAGTAGAAGTCTATTTTTTTTGAAGATAGTGTGCATTCTAGCCAGAATAAATTCTAGTTTTTTGATTGTATTTAGAGCAAAAGCGCCTTTGTTAAGCATAACGCAATCGGCACGTTGGGCAAAAGCTGCATCCGTTATCTCGGCGCGACTTGGTAGGTTGTTTTTCATTTGATTTTCAAGCACCTGCGTTGCAAATATCACCGGCGTATGAGCCGCCTCGCAAAGGTCAAGTATCTCCTCTTGCAAATACGACATATTTTCAAACTCGACCTCGATAGCCAAATCCCCACGTGCCAACATGATACCGCTGTACTCGTGGTACATCAACGCCTCAAGGATAGACGGCAGATTTTGAACTGCTAGCTTCGTTTCTATTTTTGCCACTATTGCCACATGCTCTTTGTTTTTTGCTTTTAGCAAATCTTTTAGGGCGATAATATCCCTATCGCTCTGGGCAAAAGATACACCGAGTATATCCGCAAACTCAACAACGGCATTTAGGTTTTTTGCATCTTCATCGGTTATTGCGTCCACAAGCGTCTTGCTGTCCGGAAAATTAATCCCTTTTTCTTCTTTTAACGTCTCGCCACCCGGCTTTACTTGCACCACCTGACATAACAATCCATTTTGTTTTTTTTGCACAACTTTGAAGCCTATTTTGCCGTCATCGATAAAGACTTTATCGCCCTCTTTGGCATCCATCACAAACTCTTTTTGAGTGCAATAAATCGCCGCCGGCTCTACCACTCGCCCACCTTCCGTAACGATAGCCGCATGCCCCTCTATCTCTTCTAAGGATAAAAACAGATAATCACCCTCATAAAGCCTAATAGTTTCCGTCACGTAAGGTATATTTAGTATTTCGCCGGCGAAAGATTTTTTCTTTTTTTCTATGCTTATTAAGGTTTTTTCATTGATTTTAACTTTTTTGTTAAGCTCGCATATCACAAAACCCTTCTCTACCGCCAAAACTCTAAGATTTCTGCTTTTGCCGTCTTGAGTTGAGATTACAATCTCTTTTTCTTTTTTTGCTTTTTTATAAAATTCGTCGCTTACCTCTATGTTGTAAGCATCTAACGGCACTTTAACAAAACTATCTCCGCTATCTTTTTTGGTGATATATATTTTTTTGTCGGTATCGAGTTTTAACTCGCCCTTTACTTTTCTGATTTTGCCGGTTCTTATTTTTGGTCCCGCTAGATCAACGTATATTTTTAGTTTATTTTGTGGGTGCAAGTTTTGGTTGAGTTCGGCTATTTTTGCCGCCATTATCCCCCATTCTATCGAGCTATCATGCGCCGTATTGATACGAAATATCCCGACGCCCGCACTTGCAAACTCCTCTATCATCTGAGGTGTTTTTGCAGCCTCAGACGGAAGGGTAAGCATTATTTTTGTTTCTGCTCTTTTTTTCGGTTTTGCCTCTCCGCCGAATATCGCAGCCCTCTTTGACATTATCTCTTCAGCTTCGTCTATGCTCAAAATATCAGGGTTTTTGACATATTCTCTGTCTTGACACTTGGATAGTATTTCGATTAACAGTTCAAGCGAATGCAAAATATGCGGTTGCGACCGACCCAATGAAGAAAGTCCCATTTTTGTAAGACTCTCTTGTAGTTGCGTATTGTCTTTTTGTCTGAGCCTGAGATAGTGATGCATATTTACGAGAGTTTTTGGATTTTTGCAATTACTCGGATTTATCTCCACACTCGCCACATAATCACGAAGGGCTATTACCTCTTCTAGTACGCTTACGCTATTTTCGGTTGTCGGCATATTTTTACCTCTTAAAGAAATGATGTTGCCGACTGAAGTGTTTTAAAAAACAGTCTTTGCTTGGCTCTTAAATATCCTTTTGCCTCGTCCATCTCATGTCCGCCTAGGAGTATCGGATATATCTTTTTACCCCAGTCTCTCTCGCACAGCTTGGCGATATTTAGTGCATCGGTCATAAACTGCGGTGTTATAAGCAGATAGATAAGGTCTACTTTATCAAACTTCGTCACTATCTCAAGGGTTTTTTCGTATCTATCCGCCATTGCGTCGCCGATGATATCCACAGGGTTATTCCTAGACCAGTTACTAGGCAGCACGGCGTCAAGCGCTCTTAGCTCCTCATCGTTTAGCGAATACAGCTTTCTACCGTGGTCGATGATATAGTCGGTTAGTATCGTAGCCGGACCGCCGGCATTTGTGACTATCAGGATATTGTTTACCTCGTTTAGCGGATTAAAGAGCAACGCCTCTATGTTGTCCTCTATTTTTGCGCCGACGGACTCTATAAGCCCCTTGAACATATCATAGTTGCCGCTCAGATTGCCAGTGTGCGAAAACGCTGCTTTTTTGCTCTCCGCGGATTTGCCCGTTTTGAAGATATACACTTTTTTCTTGCTATTTCTAAGCGCACGGAGAAACTCTTTGCCGTTTTGGATACCCTCGGCATAAATGGATATGTAGCTACAAGAGCTCTCTTCGTTTAGCATATCTACCATCTCGGCAAAATCAAGGTCAACCATGTTGCCGCAAGAGACTAGATGAGAAAAGCCTATTCCCGCATCATACGCCTTATCCATAAGCGCCGACAGCACCGCCCCTGATTGTGAGAGTAGCGCAAGTTCGCCCTTTTTGAGTCCACCGATACCGAATGTTAGATTGAGACTTTTTGTCCCCTCTAGGTAGCCTAAGCAGTTTGGCCCTATGACATTGAAGTTGTGCTCTTTTGCAAGCTCTGCGATGATGCGCTCAGAGTCGTAGTCGCCCACTTCTTTGAACCCTGCGGATATGATAATGAGGTTTTTGATTTTCTTTTTGATTAGCTCATTTACGGTGTCAACGACAAACTTGGAAGGTATGGTGATGACAGCCGTGTCGATATCGCCCTCTATTTCCGCTATGCTCGTAAATAGATTTTTACCGAATAGTTCGCCCCCTTTGGCATTGACAAAAAACACATCACCGCCGTATTCAAGAGAGTTTTTAGCTATCGCATATCCTACTTTGGTCGGGTCAGAAGATGCGCCTATTACCGCTACTCGCTCGTTTCTAAAGAAATTTGGTCTATTTTTTCTGAGCGTTCCTAGTTTTTCAGGTTTTGGCTCGCCTCTTTTTATCCTTGCATCTACTATTTTTAGTCCGTCTTTTGTGATCAGCACGGGGTTGAAGTCTAGCTCTATGATGTCCGGATTTGCTTTTGCAAACTCTTGTACTTTTCTGACAAAATCCACAGCCATATCGATACTGTACTCGAAGCCTCTGAAGCCGTCAAATACTTTTGAAATTTTGGTTAGCCTAATCGCCCTTTTTATTTCATCCTCGCCGGCATATATGTCTATAAAGCAAACGTCTTTGTACATCTCCAAAAATACGCCGCCCTTGCCGAACACTATAGTTTTGCCGAATATCTCGTCATCCACAAGCCCCGCATATACTTCAAGGCCACTTAGCATCTCTACGACTATAAATTTATCGCTGCTATCTAGTGTCACACCTTTTGAAGCTATGTTTGCGATTATTTCGTTTTTGGCTTTTTGAAGCTCTTCATTTGAGTTGATGTTTAGTTTTACGGCGCCAAAATCGCTTTTGTGTACGACTTTTTCAGACTCTATTTTGATAACCACAGGGAAAAAATCCACGCTCGGCGTATCGTTTAGTCCAAAGGAGGCGAATCTCGGAGTAGATATGCCGTAATTTCCAAGCATTGAGTATATTTGAGATTCAGTCATGAGAGGCTCCTTAGTTGTTACAAGATTGTACGAGAGTTTTTTTGCATTTTTGTGTCAAAGGCCATTTGTACATGTGGCTCACGGCTTTTTTGGCTAGAAATCCAAATATTCCGCTGAGTTTTATGCCATACACTATACCGACCGTGTAGAATCCGCCTAGCGCCACAAGCATTCCCGGCAGACCGAACTCTATTTTTTTGAGCTCTTTTCCGCTTTCTGCAGCCGCTATGTTGTGAGCCGCCACATCCGCCCCAAATTCAGCCACCATAGCGGTAGGTGCAAGGATCTTGCCTTTTGTATTTACCACTTCGGCGCAATCGCCTATCGCAAACACATTATCAAAGCCTTGAACTCTTGAGTATTCATCTATCTTTAGCTGACCTCTCTGATTATACCCAAAACCGTCACCTTCGATGCGGCGCACCTCTACGCCACCCGTCCAAATCATAAAATTCATAGCAATACTTTTGCCGCTACCGAGATGCACCGTATGCTCATCTACTTTTAGGATTTTATCTCCGGTTATTATATTAACCCCAAGATCCTCAAGTCTTTTTCTGCTTTTTCTCATCAAATACTCGTCAATCCCCGGGAGTATAGTAGGGGACGCCTCTATGAGATGTATCGTTATCCCACCGCACGCATATCCGCCGAGAGCAAAAAATCTTTGTGAATACTCAGCCATCGCCGCCGCTATCTCGACGCCTGACAAACCGCCGCCGCCTATTACGACGTTAAAGTCAGGATTTAGCTCACAAACACCTTCCGATTCTACTTTTTTATATATAGCTTCTTCAAATTTTTGTTTAAACTCAAAAGCCCTCTTTAGGCTCTTAACCCCATGCGCATGCTCAGATAGCCCCTCTATGAAAGAGGGGAAAAATGTCCTTGAGCCATTAGCCACAACAAGATAGTCATACGCAAGCTCTTCGCCGATACTTGTCGTTATCTTATTATCGTTTGGGGATATTTTGACTA
>JBFWKW010000011.1:0-55461 GCA_050252455.1 Campylobacterales bacterium
CCGCCAAGCAGGGATTCAAAGTCAAAAAAATCGCCCGACGAGTAATAAAATTCATCCTCGTTTTGCTCTTTGATAATACCTTTAGCCACTATATAAAAACACGTCGCCTCATCCCCTTTTTTGAAATAATGCTCATTTTGCTTGAGATACAAATCATCAGCTTTTTGGCATAGCTCTCCTAGGGCACTTGCTCCAAGCTAGTCGAACGGGTGGATTTTTGATAAAAATGTTTTTATATCGAGACTACTCATATAACCTCTACTTTAAAAAATAAAAAACGGAGAGCAAAAGCCCTCCGTCCGTAAATGCGTGTTTTTAGTGTTCAGAAGCGCCGTCTGCACCGATACCTGTTTGAGCTCTGATGTACTGAGCTTCAAATCCGGCTTGATCTTCTTTGCCTCTTGCAGAGTTATCCATTTTGGAAACTATGTAAGTGACTACGAAAGTAAGCGTCATAGATATGATGGCAGGGTTTTTAAGGCTGATAAACGCCTCTTTGTTACCAAGAACATCTTTCCATACCGCAGGCCCCATGATAACAAGGATGATTGCAGATACAAGACCTACAGTACCACCCACGAATGCACCTTTTGTCGTTAGCTTGCTCCAGTAGATAGAGAGAAGCAATATAGGGAAGTTAACAGACGCGGCAATCGCGAATGCTAGACCAACCATGAACGCAACGTTTTGTTTTTCAAACGCAATACCTAGAAGGATTGCAAGGACACCGAGAACAAGAGTTGCTATTTTAGAAGCTTTCATCTCAGTAGCTTCGTCAACTTTGCCTTTGCCGATTACGCTAGCGTATAGGTCGTGGCTGATAGCCGATGCACCTGAAAGCGTAAGACCTGAAACAACCGCAAGGATAGTTGCAAAAGCAACAGCCGAGATAAAGCCTAGGAACAAGTCGCCGCCAACCGCACGTGAGAGGTGGATAGCAGTCATGTTGTCGCCGCCGACAAGAGCTTTTTTGTCGCCTACAAGTACTTGCGAAGCATTTGTATCGCTAACTATTGTCTGGAAACCGTTAACTACCGTCGCAACACCTTTTTGGAAATATGCAGGGTCAAGGGCAAGTAGCGTAATAGCGCCAAAACCGATAATAAACGTAAGAACATAGAAATATCCGATTAGACCTGTTGCATAGAAAACTGATTTTCTAGCTTCCTTAGCGTCAGAAACCGTAAAGAATCTCATAAGGATGTGCGGAAGACCAGCTGTACCGAACATCAATGCAAGACCTAGAGATATAGCGTTCCAAGGGTCTGAGACGAGTCCGCCCGGCTCCATTATTTTCGTATGAGATTTGTGTATCTCTGTTGCGCTATGGAACATCGCTTCAAAGCTAAATCCAAAGTGCATCATAACCATAAACGCTATGAACGTAGCGCCTGAAAGTAGCAATACGGCTTTAATAATTTGAATCCAAGTAGTTGCAAGCATACCGCCGAACGCAACGTAAAGAATCATAAGTACGCCGACAAGCACAACCGCAGTCGAATAGCTTAGACCGAATAGCAGCTGAATAAGTTTACCCGCACCGACCATTTGAGCGATAAGGTAAAGAATAACCGTAACTATCGTACCTGCCGCCGCTATCGTTCTGATGTCTTTTTGTCTAAGTCTAAAAGACGCAACGTCCGCAAACGTATATTTACCAAGGTTTCTAAGAGGCTCAGCTATCAGAAAAAGGATAATCGGCCAACCGACCAAAAAGCCTATCGAATAGATAAGACCGTCAAATCCGCTCGTATAAACAAGACCGGAAATACCGAGAAACGACGCCGCAGACATATAGTCTCCCGCTATCGCAAGACCGTTTTGTTTTCCGGTGATACCACCGCCTGCTGCATAAAAGTCTTTTGCAGTTTTTGTTTTTTTAGCCGCCCAGTATGTAATACCGAGTGTTGCACCTACGAAAATTAGGAACATAACGATTGCGTTAACATTTAGAGCCTGTTTTTCAACTGCGCCGTCAACACCGCCGGCAGCAAAAGCCGTCGCCGCGATAGAGAGTGCGGCAAGTATCGTCAAAAATCTTTTCATTCGCCCGCCTTTCTAACTTCTTCTTTTACTTTTTCGCTTAGTTCGTCAAACTCGGTGTTTGCTCTTTTTGTATAAATACCCGTAAGTACGAACGAAATCACGATAATGCCTATACCTACAGGCATACCAATGGTTGTTACACCGCCGCTTAGCGATACGCCAAGAAGCTTCTTGTCAAATGCAATGACAAGGATGAATGCATAGTACATAACAAGCATCACGGCTGCAAGCTTGAGGCTAAAAGAAGTTCTTTTAGCGACAAGTTCTTGATAGCTAGGGCTGTTTTTGACTATCTCAACAATGTTATTTTTCATGCGTGTACCCTCTCTCTTTTAATTAGAAGTTATAGTTGGCGATAACTCTGTACTCATCAAAGTCTTGATTTGGAACGAAATCTCTGGCATATATAGCTCTAAGTTTCAGCTCAAGATTTTTAACGGCACCGGGCTTGTAAGTAATATCCAAGTCTGTTTCACTGGCTTTGTGTCCAACAACGCTAGTCGCCAATAAAGTGCCATTATATACGGAGTGCCCACTAGTGTTAAATTGTGCGAAACTTGCGTGAGCATTAAGTCCTGGGATTATGTCATAGCTAGCGCCAGCCTTCCATGCAGTTGCGCCTGCAACATAAGCAAGTCTTGTAACAGTACCTTGTACGAAGCCAGGAGTGCCACCCCATGGTGTTATCATGCCGCCATTAAGAGTAGTGCCGCTACCTTTTTGTTGCTCAGTTTTAGAGTATGCAGCGTATACATTTGCACCTTTTATAGGAGCAACAGCAAGCTTAACGGCATTCAACATCCCTTTTACATTACCAGCAAACCTATCTCCGACAGCGTTTTCATTCCAGAATTGGTAAGAAGCAACCATATCTACACCAAGGTTGAATTTATAGTCTGCTTGTGCATATATAGCATTCAAAATATCGTCAGCATAGTAATCCCATGCTTGAATAGTTAGTCCGCTAATACTATTGTTTATAGCCGCCACAGCATATACTGCCCTGTTATCAACACTATTCCCAAGAGCCGTCTTTGACATAGTCTTAAACTCTCCTGTTTTCCAAGAAGCACCGTATCCACTTTGCATAGACAGCGGTGTTCCAGAGCCTGCGGCGTTATATACATTTGCAAATGTACCTGCTGCCATTCTTGTTACAACAGCGCCGATAATAGTTGTATCTTTGATATCTTTATTGATAACAACGGCCGCCTCAAACAAGTTCGGAAGCATTCTAGCGTCATCCATACCTGCAAGCGGAGTATTTAGCTCTTGCCTACCTATTTTTGCGGTTGTTTTACCGATAGTAGCTTGCACATATGCTTGTCCAAGATATGTTACGTCAGGTCTTGCTTCACCCGTAGCTGAGGCTGTACCGTATATAGATTGCTCAGATTTGTATGGATTACTATTTTTTGTACCCATTGCATTTGTTGTATAAAATGTTGCTCCGGCAGACACACCATATAATGATGCAGTTTCATATCCAAGTTTACCGCCGATAGCAAAACCGCTTCTATCTGGATTTGTAGCAGTCTCGTTTCTCTTGTCGTAGTCCCTATTTATATAGAAAGCTCTAATTTGTCCGCTAGCTTTACCTTCTTTAAAAGCGCTAGCCAAATCATCGGCCGCAAAAGAGCCGATAGAAGCTACAGTAGAAGCAGCCACAACGCTCAGCACAATCTTTTTCATTTTCACAACACTCCTGTTTTGATTTACGGATTGATTGTAAAAACTTTGTATAGCAAGAACGTAGCAAAAGGTAAAAAGGGTAACAAAGAAGAATAAATTTACATTTTTGTAGTGTAATTTCGTAACACTACTGTCTTTTTTCTAGTTTATATCCAAGCCCCTTGGCATTTGTAATCAAATCTTCCCTTAGAAGTTTGCGAAGCCTGTTTATCTCCGTGCGTATAGTGGCGTCATCTATGTCGTCACGCTCCCAAACCCTACGGCGAAAGGCGTCGAAGTCAAAAGTAAAATTAGTATTTGAAGCCAAAAGGTCGATAATATGCAGATGTCTACGGCTTAAAGTCTGCTCTTTATTTTCATAATAAAGTATTTTATGTTTCCTATCGTAGCGGTATTTTGGACTTAGTATCAAAATATTCGAATTTTTGCCTTCCATGAGTTTGAATATCTGATTGATACGAAGCCACAACTCCTCTAATTTAAAGGGTTTTTTCAAATAGTCGGAACATCCAAGGTTATATGCTTTTGTTATATCATCGATATCCGTCATTGCGGTAATAAATATCACCGGAAGATTTTTGTCTTTCGCCCTTACCTCTTCAAGCAGTTCATATCCGTTCAGAGTGGGGACGTTGATATCCACCACTAGCACGTCAAACATCTCTTCTCTGAGAGCCGTCAAAGCCTGAGAGCCGTCAAAAAAATCGCTTACTTCGCTACCGAGAGCCTCCAAAAACTCTTTTATCGAGCTTCTTAGCATCGCCTCGTCTTCAAGTAATAAAATCTTCACGCAACCTCCCCGTCTTAAAATCCGTGCGAACTGAACGCATCTTCAAAATAATCTTTAAACGCATAGGCAAACCACACCCTTCCGTCTTCGAGTGCGGCGCAACATATGCCGACTCCGTTTTGAACGGCTATTTGGTACACAAGGTTAAGCCCTATCCCAAAACCGCCCCTTGCGTCGGAGCCGCGATAAAATCTGTTAAAGATTATCTGCATATCAGGCTTATAAAGAGCTTCGTTAACTATTTCAAATATTATTTTTCCTTTTTTATCGGCAAAGACACAAAGCCTTATGAGTCCGCCCTCTTTTGAGTATTTGATAGCGTTAAATATATTGTTATCCACCATCCTAAGAAGCTGGGTGCGGTCGAACGATACAAAATATTGCTCCTTCCCGTCAAACTCCATATGAAGATTAGCCCCCTCTACCGCCTCTTTAAAATACTCCATCCTCTCGGATAAGAACTGTGTAAGATTGAGAACCTCTTTTTTAATAATAAATCTATCTTTTTTTATGAAATAGCTAAGGTCTTCGTAGATATTTGTAACAATCTTGGACGCCGCCTCTATTTTTACAAGGTGACGACTTCCGAGTCCGTTTAGTCGCATCAATTCTATATTTGCCTGTATGACCGCAAGCGGGGTGTTGATTTCGTGGATGGAGTCTTTGATAAACTTGTCTCTTGAGGCAAGCGCTTTTTCAACTTGTTTTTTGGCAACGGACAACTCTTCGTTTTTCTTTGCCAGCGCCCTTGTTTTTACCTCTACGCTCTGTTCCAGATTTTCATTTAGCTCTTTTAGAGTGCCTGTTTTCTCTTTTATTTCCGCCATCATGTCGTTGATGTTTGAGGCTATTTGACGAAATTCGGCTATCTTGAAATCACCTGTTTGCAAAGACGCTTTGGCGCTGTCATGCCCTTTGAGAAACTCGCTGATGGTGACGATTTCCTTTGTAACACGGGCGACAAAAAATCCCCAAAAAAAACCCACCCCTATCACCACGCAAAGCGCCATGATGATGAGCTGAAATAGTATTTCGATGGACGGCCCCGCAAAATGGGCATACTCGGTGTACATAATATATAGCGTAAAAGCGGCAAACACGCCGACTACGCCTAGCGTCATCGTAAGCGCCGATTTACCGAGGGTTTTTGGTTCGTTCATAATTTTCCGTATTTTATTGATTGTCAAAATTTGGACATAAAGAGTTGATACTTTACCAAAAAAATTTTGGAAAAAACGATGAGGCTTTTTGCGCACAAATACAAAAACATCGGGCATTTGCAAAAGTTTTGTGAAGAGAGCATACAGGAGCATACTTACGCCTCGGTTTTGGCTCTCGTTGCATACAAAGACGGAAGCAAAAAAGAGGCCGACGAAGTTAGCGATTTCATCCAAAAAATAAACAAAAAAGCCATCGTAATCTCTTTTGGGATAGAGGCCGGATGTATGAGTGAGAGGCTTGTCGACAAGGGAGTATTCGTAACGTTTCTTATGACAAAAAAAGCCTCCATAAAAGCAGAGGCAGTAGAGAGCTCCAAAATCACGGATGATTTTTTGAGCGGATATAGAAATGACGAGCTAAAAGCGGCAATAATTTTCTCATCCATCTCATATCTCCCGCCTCCGGAACTGCACACGGCACTAGCTTCGCTAAATACCAAAATAGCGGGGGTCAAATCATACGCCGATAGCTCAAAATCCCCGATAAAACTGAACGGAAAAGAGATAAAAAACGGCGTTATCGCCGTAATGATGAGCGGGAAAAACCTAGAAGCAAATATCTACAAGACCTCACAGATAAAGCCGATAAGCAAAAAGTTGCAAATTACAAATGCAAAGCACGGCTTTGTATATGAGATAGAGGGGCTTGAGCTTTTGGAGGCGTACAAAAAACTCCTAGGCGAAGATATAGTAGTAGAAGACCCACTGCTTGCGGCGTGCAGATTTCCGCTAATCTCGCAATCTACCGGCAAGGCACTGTTTATCGATGAGTTCAACTTCAAAAAAGCGATTATGAGAGGGGACGTAAACGAAGGGGATATGCTACAAATAGGGTATTCCAGCCTCAAAAACATAAGCTCGGAGTCTTACGAGAGCGCCAAAGCCGCAAGAGCCAAATCACCGTCAGCAATGCTAATCTTCTCAGACTACACCCTCAAAAAATTCTTCAAAAACAAAATACCCCTTGCAATTCCGGGAAGTCTGGCTAGTCTATGCGACTGCGTATCGTATTTTGGGGAATCCGAAATATACGGCGACGAACATGAGGGGCCGGACGAGCTCAGCCACTCAAGCGTAATACTTACTTTTAGCGAAAAAGAAGATGCGCAAAACGAGTCATACCTAAGAGAGATAAAAGTCCCGCTCACCCCCGCCGACGCATTTGTCAACCTAGTAGACGACGCACTAAAAGAGCAATTTGAGATAAACGCCAAGCTCAAAAAAGCGCTAAGCACCCAAAAAATCTTCATCTCCTCCATCTCTCACGACATCCGCACCCCGCTCAACTCCATCATAGGCTTCTTGGAACTACTAGAATGTACCGACCTCGACAGTGAGCAACAAAGCTACGTCCAAAGAAGCCTTGTAAGCTCCAAGCATCTACTCCGCCTCATCAGCGACGTACTGGACGTCTCAAAAATAGAGGCCAAGCAGATGGAGTTTTTTGAGTCCCCTTTTGATTACGGCTCGCTACTTGAGGACATCAGAAATATAGTAAGTTCAAGATGCGAAAACGAAGTGGCGCTCGAATTCAACGACCCGGGGCTGGAGAGATATATCATCGGAGACGCCGACCGCCTGAAGCAGATACTCGTAAATCTCCTCTCAAACTCTCTCAAATTCACGAAGCACGGATACGTAAGGGTAGATACCGTAGTCAAAAATAGACACAAACACAAACTTGAGCTTGAAATAACGGTCGAAGACAGCGGCATAGGGATAGAAAAAAGCAAGCTAAACGAGATATTTAAGCCCTTTTATCAAACAAGAGAGACGGTATCAAAGAACTTCAGCGGAACGGGGCTTGGGCTATATATCTGCAAAAATATCTGCGAAATCATGGGCGGCTCTATCAGATGTGAGAGCAAACTAGGGGGCGGCTCAAAATTTTTTGTTACGTTACCGCTAAAACTAGGGCGCAAAATAGACAAAAACCAAGGCAAATTAGAGCTTAGATACGACTTTAGCACCAATGCATTCAAGGATTTAAGACTTCTTATCGTGGAGGACGTCGCCTTCAACGCCGAACTGATATCGGCCATGCTCGACAAAAAATTAGGTATCAAAAATATCAAATTCGCAAAAGACGGCTTGGAAGCCCTGGAAATCGTCCGCAAAGAGAGCTTTGACATGGTATTTATGGATATACAAATGCCTCGCCTTGACGGCTTCAGCACGATACGGCTAATGAGGGAGTTTGACAAGACCACGCCCGTAATAGTCATGAGTGCCAACGCATTCAAGGAGGATATGGCAAAAGCCCTCAAACTGGGAGCCAACGACTACATCACAAAACCGGTGCGAGCCGACAAGGTAGCCGAAGCCCTCGGCAAATACGCCTCAAAACGCCAATATGGAAGCTGCGATATCAACTTAGAAAAACACGATCAGACAAAAATCAACATGCAGCGGCAAATGTTTGCCTACTACAAAAACAATTTGGGACTTACCGGCAAAGACGCAAAAACACTGTATGGCGTCTGCGTAGACTCTATCCAAAAAACAATCGCAAAAGCCGATGCCGCACTCGAACAAAATGATTTTGGAGAGCTTTACGCCGCAATCCATAATCTCAAAGGGATACTCGCAAGCACGGGCCTAGATGAGCCGCTCCACACCGCCAATACACTCAATACAAAAGCCAAAAATGCGGTTGAGGGAGCTAAAAACGCGATAAACGACGAATTTAGAGAGAGTTTTTCACGGCTAAAAAAAGCTCTCTTTATGCTTTATGAGGGCTAAAAAATGATAAGACTTGACGAAAAGTGGCAGCAGGTTGTCCAAAACTCCGGATATCTCTTTTTACCGATAGTAAGCCCGCAAAGCGGTGAGCTATTCGGTGTAGAAGCGTTACTGAGGGGGTTTGAAAAGAGCGGTTTTACAAGCCTGGAGGATATGTTTGACGAGGCATACAGAGACGGTGTGCTGTATGACGTAGATTTGGAGCTTCGCAAGCTAGCATTCACCAAGTTTACCGAGCTTCAACAGCAGCTTGCCAAGGATGAGTCTGAAGCGGCGGCGGCATCTTTGAAGCTTTTTTACAACCTTGATACGAGAATACTGGAGATGCTAGACTACAGCCCCGGCAACACAAGGCAACTGCTCAAAGAATATAATATCAGCCCGCAAAACATATACTTCGACATCTCCGAGAGGTACAAATTCTCCACATACGCAAGCACCAAAAATATCCTAAACACATACAAGCTGCAAGGCTTCAAAGTGGCGCTTGACGACTTCGGGAGCGGGCACAGCGGCTTTGAACTACTCTACCACTCCGAACCGGACGCCGTCAAGATAGATAAATTTCTAGTGCGAAATATCAAGCAATACAGCAAAAACCGTCTTTTTTGCACCGAAATTATCAAACTAGCCCACATCAGAGGGGCGATAGTGATAGCCGAGGGGATTGAGACCAAAGAGGAGTTTTATACGTTAAAGGAGCTTGGTTGCGACCTAATGCAGGGCTTTTTTATCCAAAAACCGTCCAAAAACAAAGATATCAAGCTATCCGTTCCCATGATAAAAGAGCTGGCGGAAGAGGACAAAAGAAGCGGGGAATCGGACGTATCGCACATCCTAAATCAGCTATTGTGGCTTGATACCGTACTAAACACGGAGCCGATAAATAGCGTCGTAGAAAAATTCCAAAAAGACGAGCGGGTGACCATGTTTCCGATAGTGGACGCCGATTTGAGGCCGCTGGGGCTAGTAACCGAGAAGAGCCTGCGCCGCTATATCTACTCGCAGTACGGCCTGCAAATCATCCAAAACCAACACACCGGAAAATACGC
Organism: Campylobacterales bacterium; assembly: GCA_050252455.1. Taxonomy (GTDB): domain Bacteria; phylum Campylobacterota; class Campylobacteria; order Campylobacterales; family UBA6016; genus UBA6016. The sequence goes on from JBFWKW010000011.1 coordinate 9,543, forward strand.
CACCCCTTGTCCGATAGCCGATATCACGACGCCGCTTGAGGACATCCTCGATATGTTCGCCCACCACGACGAATTGGAGGGGGTCATTATCACTAAGGCCTTTAGATACAAAGGATTTTTGACCGCCAAGTCGCTCATCAACGCCCTCAACGAAAAAAACCTCAAAGTCGCAAGAGACCAAAATCCGCTCACAAAACTCCCGGGCAACGCCATCATCTCGGAGTTTATCCAAAAAGCAACCTCCGATACATCGGGTGAATATCTGCTCGCCTATCTCGATTTGGACAACTTCAAGCCGTTCAACGACAAATTTGGCTTCAGGCAAGGCGACCGTGCAATAATGCTCTTTGCCGACACGATGAAAGAAGAGACCGCAAAGTTCAAGCCGTTTCTCGGACACATCGGCGGCGACGACTTCTTCATAGGATATAAAGCCGAAGATGACAGCTCAATAAGCGAGTTTGAAGAGACGCTAAAAGCCGCACTCAAAAAATACGCTCAAAACGCCGAATCATTCTATTCAAAAGACGACCGGAAAGCCGGATTTATCACGGCAAAAGACAGGTTTGGGATTATGAGGGATTTTGACCTACTATCGGCCAGTTGCGCCGCCATCGTAGTGGGCAAAGACAAAAAAGGGATTACGGTGGACGACATCATATACGCCACCGCCGAACTCAAAAAATCGGCAAAAAGCTCAACGGAGAAATACGCTTCGTTAAGATAATGTCATAAATAGTTTTTATAATTTCACCGCAATCTTCATAAACACTCCGCAAACCGAGCCGCAAAGCTCGGGGCGCAAAAAAATCAAAAAACTTTTTTTATTGCCGCCAGTGCCTGTTCTACCCGCTCTTTTTGCGTCGCAAAATTAAACCGAAAATATACGCTCTCTCGCCCGCCGAAGAAAAAATCACCGCCGCTTAGAGCCACGCCCGCACCCGCAAATCTGTCTCTGAGTTCCTGTTGAGTTAAGCCGATAGCGGAAAAGTCAAGCCAATAAAGATAAGTCCCCTCGGGCGAAAAGCCGCTCACAAACCAGCTTTGCGCCACAAACTCATCCAGCAAAGCTTTGTTTGCCGCCAGATACGACACCGCCCCGTCCAGCCAGCCGTCGCCCTCATTGTACGCCGCTTTTAGAGCCTCTATACCAAAGACATTGGGCAGACTCTGATGCAAGCTTCTTGCGTAGTATTCAAAGATTTTTTTGTTGTTTTTTGACGGGATGAGCGCATACGAGACATTGAGCCCCGGGATATTAAAGCTCTTTGTCGGAGCCGATAGCAGCACGAGCCGCTCATGGATAGGCTCAAAGGCAAGTAGCGGTGTATGCGGTTTAAACACAAGGTCAAAGTGTATCTCGTCCGAGACTATGAACACGCCGTATTTGACACATAGCCCCACAAGCCTTGATAGCTCCTGCGCACTCCACACTCGCCCTACGGGATTGTACGGAGAGCAAAACAGCAGGATTTTTGGTCTATCTCTCTCGAATATCCTCTCCAACCCCTCAAAATCGACCTCATAGCCGCCATCGGTCTTTAGCAGTGGATTTTCGATGAGTTTTCTATTTGCCCCACGCACCACACCAAAAAACGGCCCATACACGGGCGGCTGCACCACCACGCCCTCACCCTCACCGCTAAATGCAAGAACCGCCGTGAACATACTAGCCGCCACACCCGTCATCGGCACTATCCACTCGCCTTTGACGCTTACATCAAACCTCTTTGCAAACCAAAGCGATACGGCCTCATAAAACTCGTCATCCACCATCGGATACCCATAGACATTGTGCCCTGCTCGCCTAGCTATCGCCTCCGCCACACACTGAGGTGCCTCAAAGTCCATATCCGCAACCCAAAAAGGCTCCAAATCTCCTCGCCCAAATAGCGGCTCCATCCCGTCGTATTTGAGGGAATTTGTGTTTTTTCTGTCTTTAAATATTGGGGTGTTTTTGTTCATGATTGCTAGTCTTTACTGCATCTATCAAAAGAAACTTCTCGTAATTAACATCTTTAGTTTTTAATATCAGCATTACCATTTCAAATATTTCTCTTTAATTGTCAAATAAATAGGGATTGCAAATACGGAAGCCGTTAAAAATATAATTAAAAAAACCATCGGCATCTCTTCGACTTCTGCCAATACAAAATAGTAGGCAATCGGCAGATATAAAATTTGAAAAATATATCGTTTACTAAATACCAATAAATTTGTCACGCCAATATCATCAGACAAAAATATCCAAAGTTTATATCTCAACAACGCAATTAGTGGTGCAACAAGAATAAATATTAAAGTTTTGATATACACAGAGGAGTTAAAAATACTAAAACCGAGTATTGAAAGACCTGCCCACACCCCAATTATTGCTAACGGACTTCCAAAAGTCATAACAAAAAGTAGCACAATATTTATATACCGATTTGTAAAGTTATATCTTTTAAATAGCCTTGATATGAGAATAAATATTGGAGCAAAAACTATCAATATGGTAAGCATCATTCCAAAAACATCTTTCAACACAATATTTTCCTTTTTGGATATAAAACACAAATCATATCTTCCTCTTCCACACACTCACCTGCGACACCGTATGCTGATACTTTCTCTCACTCTCCCTGATGACAAACTCGACATCGAAAGGCTCGATGGTAGGGGCAAAATGTTCGCTCAAAATCTCGGATATAGCCTCCAAAGAGCCCTCATTCCCACATAGCCATTTCTCTTTTTGGGTAAATCTCTCATCCCAACTGTACGGGCTTGCGAGCACGAGTATGCCGCCCTCGTTTAGCCTCTCGTGTATGGAAGAGAGGAATTTAGCCGGGTCGTAGAGCCTATCTATCAGATTTGCCGCTACGATGAGGTCATATCCGGTGAAATGGGCTTTGAGATTGCACGCATCCCCTTGCCAAAACTGTACTCTGCGTCTACACTCATCATCTATGCCAAACTCTTCGGCAAAAGCCTCTTTGGCCTCATAGCCTATGCCCTCGCTTTTTATCTTGTATCTGACAACCCCTTCTTCTCTCATTTGCACGGCGTTTTTGACAAACCTAGCGGAGAAGTCTATCCCCGTCACATCCTCAAACACCCGTGAAAGCTCAAAGCTACATCTGCCGACCGAACACCCTATGTCAAGCGCTCTTTTTTGCTCTGTCCCTGCGCTCATCGAGAGGGCTATTCTGGCTATTTTGGATGGGAAATTGGGCACCCCAAAATACTCATCCCCATAGTGAAACTCCAGATATTCGCTCACCGCAGCGTCGCTCTCGTACGCGCTTAGCTCGTCTTTTGTGGAGTTTTGACTCTGCACATACCGAAATCCCGCATGCTGAAAGAAATGCCTTCTAAAAGCATATCTTGAGGAGAGCAAAGCCTCGTTGCCCGTGGATATGAAAGAGCCGCCCTTTATGATGTTGTGCCTGCCGTCAAAGGTCGGCGTACTAAAGTCGTCGTAGAGCGGATGAGTCTCAAATCCCTCATACGCAAATATCGGCGTCTCGGTCCACTGCCAGACATTGCCCCATGCGTCATACAGCTCGCCGTGTTTGTGCCTATCCACGGGGCATGCGCTAGCGTACTGCGAGAGGTTGATATTTGCCCCCTCTAGCTCGCTTTTTACCCCGCACACCTGAGCCATTCTGTACCACTCCGCCTCGCTTGGCAAGCGTAGCTGTTTGCCGCATTTGTTTGAGAGCCAGTTGCAATACGCTTTTGCTTCCAAATAGTTCACATCCACGGGCCAGAAAAGTGGCATATCTATCACTTTTGTCATGGCACGATACGCATATCCGTCACCCTTTGGCACCCAAAAGACCGGATGGGAAGGCTTTTTATACTCCAGCCACGCCCGCCCCTCTTCGCTCCAAAGTTCAGGCTTCTCATATCCGTCGTCACGGACAAACTCCAAGAACTCGCCGTTTGTGACTAGATACTTGGACGCTCCAAAAGCCTCCAGTCTAGTCTCAAAATGACCGTACTCATTGTCCCATCCGTAAAACTCATCATCTCTACGCTTGCCCAGCTCCACCAGACCACCCGCTATATCTACAAGCTCGTTCTTGACCTCTTGCCCGCCCTCATCACAGACCGCAAAAAGCGGATGCTCTCTCACTTTTGACACATCAAGCTGCCTTATCAGCACGGAGCTTGTCTCCAGATGTATCCTCTCGTGCTCACACCCCATCAGTATCGCCCAAAATGTATCATCCCAGCCTATGGGCAAACTCAAAGGCTCACTCTCGATAAGCTTAGTCACGGCGCCCCTCACCTGCGCCCTGTAGGCTTTGGTCTCCTCAACGCTAGGCCATTCATATCTGGCGCCGTCTAGGTCATCCCAGCTCATCTCGTCCACGCCTATCGCAAAGATAGACTCAAATCTCGGATTTATCCGTGTCATTTTCTTTGCAAGAACTAGCTTGTTGACATAAAAGGCGGCGGTATGCCCAAAATAAAATATCAGAGGATGGCGAAGGGGCTCGGGTTGTTCGTAAAATACGGAGTCGTCGGCGAGAGTTTCAAACAGCTTTTCGTACAGCTCGTAGGTTTTTAGGAAGTATTCTAGAATTTCGGATTTTTTCTCAGACGGGGAGCTCCCGTCAAGAGAGATGTTTTTGGCGGCGTAGGCTCCAATCACTTAGGCTCCTTTTGGCGTTTTAGTACCTTTGGCTCATTATACCAACTCTTTTTTGTATGCCTCTTCATCAAAGCCCACTATCACTTTGCCTTTATGCTCTATCACCGGACGTTTTATCATCGTAGGCTCCGCCGCCAAGGCTTCTAGTCTCTCTTTGTCGCTCATTGCCTTATAGTCAAGCCCGCTACTTTTGTATTTTGTCCCTTTAGTGTTAAACAGCCTGTCCATCGTGACCGCCTTCGCCCACCCCTCTACCTGCGAGAGCGTCGGTTTTTGCTTTTTGAAGTCGACAAATTCGTACTCCACGCCGCTAGCTTTCACAAAATCAAGCGCTTTTTTGACGCTTCCGCAGTTTGGTATGCCGTATATTTTCATTTTCGCTCCAACTTATCAAAATCCTCTACCACTTCGGCGTCTATCGTACCGTCATCCGTGCGTTGCTGCGGCTGTTCATACTGGGCTTTTTTCGTACCCATAAAATCAAAATTAAACGGTCTAAACACGAAATACCCAAATACCAAAAACACAGCCCCTATACCGGCGGCGTACATATCGGAGTTTTTGACCGCCTCGCCCAGCAGATACGCCCCAAGGAGCAGTACAAGCCTATTTGCCAACAAAGTCGCAAAAAATATCCCCGCCGCACCTGCAAAGAGCCCGCCAAAAAACAGAGAGATGGCGGCAAATCTAAGCCCTTTTTTGAGCGCTACGAATAGCAGTACGGCAACCGACATCGTAAATGCGCTCGTAAACGCAAAATACGAAAACAGCATATCAGCTCCAAACTGCGCCGCAACCACCGCATTACCTTTGAAAAGATACGAAAACGCAAACGAAAAAAATGCAAAATAAAGGCCAAAAAATCTCATAGTTTGTTCTCTTTCAGATATCTAGCGGTTTCATCTCTCACGACCTTGGATAGAAGCACGAGGGCTATGAGATTTGGTATCGCCATTAGCGCATTGGCGGCGTCCGAGAAGTTCCACACGGCTTCCAGCGTACTTATCGCACCCACAAACACAAGAGGGGAGAAAAACACGCGGTACACCTTGACCGAACGCTCCCCGAACAAAAATTCGCACGCCTTCTCTCCGTAAAAACTCCAACCGATAATAGTAGAGTACGCAAAAAGCGCAATAGCAACCGTCACTATCATACCGCCCGTATCTCCAAGCGTATGTGCAAAGCTCACGCTCGTAAGCTGCGCCGCAGACACCCCCTCTTTCCATGCCGGAGCGGTGAGGATGATAAGAGCCGTCATCGTACACACGACGAGAGTGTCGATAAAGGTCTGAGTCATACCGACAAGAGCCTGCTTGACAGGGTCTTTTGTTCTGGCCGCCGCACCCGCTATCGGAGCAGAGCCAAGGCCTGATTCATTGGAGAATATACCTCTTGCCATACCGTATCTCATCGCCGCCGCTATCGTAGCGCCGAGAAATCCTCCGGTCGCCGCCGTACCACTAAACGCCCCCTCAAATATAAGCCCAAAAGCAGATGGAAGCTTATCTATATTGATAGCAAGCACGATTAGCGCCGCACCGACATAAAACACTATCATGAATGGAACGAGAAAACTCGTAAACTTGCCTATCGACTTGATACCGCCGAGGATAACGAGCATCGTAAGCACCATCAACACAAAGCCAGTAATAGCCGTCTCGATACCAAACTTTGAAGATAGCGCCGAAGCAACCGCATTTGACTGCGTCATATTGCCGATACCAAAACTCGCAATGACCGTAAACACGGCAAATGCTATCGCTAGACGAGGCATATTGGCACCGTCTCTTAGGTAATACATAGGGCCGCCACTCATTCCGTGAGCCCCTTTTTGCCTATACTTTTGAGCTAGAAGTATCTCGGAATATTTGGTCGCCATACCGACAAGCCCCGTCATCCACATCCAAAATACAGCCCCCGGGCCGCCGAGACTAATAGCCGTCGCTACACCTACGATATTTCCTATTCCAACGGTCGCCGCAAGAGCCGTCATCAACGCCGCAAAGTGGCTAATATCCCCTTCGCTTCCGTGTTCTTTGTGAAATATAAGCTTAAATGCGTGGATAAAAGCACGAAATTGCACCCCTCGCAAAAGAAGAGTCAGATACACGCCCACGCCGAGCAAAAAGATGATAAGCGGCAACCCCCAAAGAGCTCCCGCCAACCATGCAATACCGCTATTTATAAATTCCATTTGCCGTCCAATCTTTTGATGTATTGATTATAGCCAATTCTCTGCCACTACCGGGGAATGCATAATCATCAGTTTTTAACACTAATTTAAAAAACATTTAAAAATCTTGATAAAAAACCTCAAAATTCTGATAAAATACCGCTAATAAATTACGCCCAGAGGTTTTTATGAGCGCAAAAACTATCGAAGCTAGGCTCTTTAAAAAATATAACAAAATGTTTTTGACAAGAGAACAGGTCGAAGCAGAAACACACGAAGTGGCGGACAAGATAGATAGCTCTTCGTCCGTCGAAGATACTTGGCTTATTGCGGATGTCGCAAGATTCGTAGCTAGACTCGGAGAGAGAAGCGTACGAACGAAACAACAAACTATCGAGTATTACACCCAAAAAGTTCAGGATATTTGGAGAAAACAGAGCCGCTATTAGGATAGCGCACTCCTGAAAATAGGCATTTGTTTTATTTTCTCCATATCCGTCTCGCCGTTTACGTTCACGACCTTGATACTTCCATGTCCCTCTTTTAAATCATTTGCAAAATCATAAACCATACCGACTATAGTAAGTTCTCCGCTTTTTACCTGATGTTCAAATTCGGCTTTTGCGCTACATACCTGTTGATGCACGTTCGATATGACGGCATTAATCCATTTTTCGTTTTCATTGTAGCCGCCTACCGATTTTTTGATAGATAACGCCAAAGTATCGACTTCTTTTTTTATATGCAAACTCTCCTTGGAGTAATCGGACATAGCCGCTTTGATAGCGCCGCATCTCGTATGCCCCATAAAAATCAGAAGCGGAGTATGCAGATGATGGACTCCATACTCTATTGAGCCTGGATTTGAAGCAAATTGGTTGCCGATATTTCTAACTACGAATATATCATTTTCAGGCGTTTCGTCTACCGCGCCCATCTGAAATCTAGAGTCAGAACATCCAACTAGCGTAACCCTAGGATGCTGGGAGCCTGTGAAAGACTCAAAAAAAGCCCTGTTTTTGCTTTTTTTGTAATACGCATTGGATTTGAATATTTCGTTAACCATTTTTTTGGATATCTCTTTGACGTCGCTTATGACAAAATTATCCCTGCCTCCGCCAGATGCCAACAGAGGGGCTGTCGTAGCCACAGTCGCTCCGGCGGCTGCAAATCTTATAAAATCTCTTCTTTGCATCCAAAACTCCTTTTTTCAGATTTTGCCAAACAAAAGCTTAGCGGATAATGCACATCGGCGCCTCTTCGCCAACCACCTCATAAGCCCTGATAACCGCTTCGTCTATATGGGGAACTATATTTGCCTCGCCTATGTGTTCGGTAAGCCCCGTTTTGTCAAAAAAGTGCCTTATTTCAGGCTTGACTCCCGATAATATAAGGGTGACACCCTTGCTTTCAAGACTATGAAGCAGCTCCTCTATGGCATGTATTCCGGCGGCATCTATCATTGGAACGTTGCGCATACGAAGTATCAAAGCCCTCGGCGGAAGCTTTGCAAGCTTGAGTGTATCTTTTAGCTTGTCGGTAATCCCAAAAAACAGCGGCCCCATTATCTCATAGACCACCGTGTCGCTAGGCAATGTTTTTTTATCGGTAGCATCTTTATCATAGCCGTCGACAATAGATTCACGCACCTCCGTAACATTGGTTATCTTCGCTATAAAAAGTATGGAGGCCAACGAAATCCCGACTTGTACGGCAAAGTTTAGGTCTACAAGCACGGTCAGAGTGAACGTAACAAAGAGGACAACCCTATCGGGACGAGGAGAGCGCATAATCGAGCGGATATGGCGTATCTCACTCATATTCCATGCTATAACCATCAATACGCCGGAGAGCACCGCAAGCGGGACTTTGACTATAAAGGGGGCAAGAACAGCCAAAAATAGTGCCAGCCACACTGCGTGCATGATGCCCGACACAGGCGAAAAAGCCTTTGCCCTTATATTTGTAGCAGTTCTGGCGATAGCTCCCGTAGCCGCTATACCGCCAAACATAACAGACGCTATATTTGCCGCCCCTTGTGCGACAAGCTCAGTGTTTGATTTGTGCCTATCGCCACTCATTGAATCGGCTATTACCGCACTCAGAAGCGATTCTATTGCCGCCAAAATGGCTATAGTAATCGCATCGGGCAACACTAAAATCATCTTTTGAATCGTAATAGTCGGGAATGTAGGGACCGGCAAAAAGGTAGGCAAAGCCCCGAATCTACTCTCAATAGTTTCAACCGGAAGCCCAAAGAGATACACGGCAATAGCACCTAGAACAACGGCAGCTAATGGACCAGGAATTTTTGGATATTTCTTTTGAAACAAGATAATGACGGCTATCGAAGCCAGCCCTAGAGCTACCGCATATAGATTTATCGTATGTATGTTTTCGATATATGACTCAAGCCTAGGGGTAAATTCGGCCGGTACGTTTTGTATGCTAAGTCCGAAAAACTCTTTTAGTTGGGTAAAAAATATAAGAAGGGCGATTGCGGAAGTAAAGCCGGTAAGCACGGGATATGGGATAAAGCGAATAAGCACCCCTGCCCTAAAAAATCCGAATACGAGAAGCATGACACCCGCCATCAACGTGGCAAGCATAAGACCGTCAAAACCGTGCTTTGAAACAATCGTGGCGACGGTAACGGCAAAAGCGGCAGTAGGGCCGCCTATTTGAAATCTGGAGCCCCCAAGTAAGGATATAAAAAATCCGGCAACGATAGCGGTAAATATCCCGGCTGACGGAGGCACATCACTCGCGATAGCGATAGCCATAGCAAGAGGCAAAGCCACTATTGCTACGGTAAGACCTGAAATGGAATCGGCTAAAAATTCTTTTTTGCCGTATCCATCCTTTATAACCTCGAATAATCTAGGGTTAAACTCTTTTAGATAGCTGGAAAACTCTTTCAAAATAGGCTCTTTTACATAAGATTACCTAATTTTACTCCTGCAAAACTTTTTTATCTACCTGCCGGTAACAAACTTGGAAGCTCCGGCGTCTCCTTGTCGTCCCAGCCGCCGCCTAGCGCTTTATAAAGATTAATGGTTGTTATAATCCTATTTTGCTTGGCTATTACGGCTTGTTGCTTGGCGCTAAGCCAGTTTTGTTGGACTATTAGCATGTCAGCATAAGATATGGTGCCTACTTTGTATCTGAGCTTGGCGCTTTCAAAAGCTTTTTGCATAGCCTCGGCTCTTTTTTGGCTGGCTTCGTCTTGCTCTTTTGCGTGGTAGTTTTGCCCTATTGCACTATCTGCATCATTGAATGCGGCTATGACGGTCTTTTGGTACTGGGCTAGGCTTTGGTCTTTTCCGGCCTCAGCCTCTTTGACTTGTCCCGCTATCATTCCGGCCGTAAAAAGCGGAAGATTGATAGACGGCGCTACTTGCCAAAGCTTGGTCGGAGAGCTGAAAAGCTTACTAAACTCGCTGCTTTGGTTTCCAAACATTCCCGTTAGGCTAATACTAGGGAAATAAGCCCCTTTTGCTACCCCTATTCTAGCGTTTGCGGCTATTAGATTTTGCTCTGCGGCGCCGATATCAGGTCTTCTTGCAAGTATATCGCTAGGAAGCCCGACCGGAACGACAGGTATCTTTATGTTATCTATTGCCGAAGTATCAACCTTTGTCGGAGTTTGTCCCAATAATACATTTAGCGTAGCGCTTTCTGCTATTTTTGACGCCTCTAGCTGTGCCAGCGTGGCTTTTGCCCCTTCAAGCTGAGACAAGCTTTGCAACCAATCAACCTCTGACGCATAGCCTAGGTCGTATTTTTTCTTTGTTATTTTCTCTATTTCGGACGCCGTCGTTATATTCTCTTTTGCGATTTCGACCTGCGCACTCATCGAAGAAAGTCTAGCGTATGAAGCGGCGGTCGCAGACGCTACCGACAAATGGGTAGCTCTTCTGTTGTACTCGCTAGCAAGAAGCATCGCCCTTGCAGCTTCGGTGGCTCTACGCACTTTGCCGAAAAGGTCTATCTCATAACTAGCCATAGCAAGAGATGCGGCAAAAGTATTCGTAACGCCGTTTTTTAGGTTGTTGTCGGTCGAACCGCTGACGCCTTTTCTAGTAAGCGAACCTGACGCATTGATGTGTGGATAAAGATACGATTTTGCTTCGTCAAATTGCCCCAAAACAGCGTCTACTTGTGCCGAGGCTATTTTGATGTCGTAGTTTACCTTGATGGCCTTGTCTACGGCCTCGCTAAGCCCTTCGTCACCAAAGCTTTTCCACCATTTTTTATCTATATTCGTGACGTTTTTATCATCTTTTACGCCATCGGATTTCGTGTATTGCTTCGGCGTTTCAATATTCGGCTTCTCATAGTTTGGCCCTATGGCACAACCCGCCAACAACAAAGATGCAGCAACGGAGAACAGTAAAACATTAGTGGTTTTCATCTGCGCCCCCTTTATATTTAATCAAAAATCTCTCTCTAGCCGTGGCAACCCAGTAGTAAAGGAACGGTATGAAGAACCTCTCTATAAACGTAGCCGCCATCATACCGCCAAACATTGCCACACCTATCGAAAATCTACTCATGGCGCCCGCTCCTGAGCTCATAATCAGCGGCAACATACCCGCAAGGAACGCAACGGACGTCATCATCATCGGCCTAAACCTTAGTCTTGCCGCTTCCATCGTAGCATCATATATACTCTTACCAAGCTGCCTTTGCTCCTCGGCAAACTCGACAACCAAAATCGCATTTTTGGCGGAGAGGCCGATGAGCGTAAGAAGCCCTATCTGGAAATACACGTTATTGTTAAGAAACGGTATCGCCCAAACCACGGCGTATGCTCCGGCTATACCGTAAGGAACCGCCAGCATAATAGATATCGGAAGAGCCCATTTTTCATACAAGGCTGCAAGTATCAGATATACCAAGATTAGCGCAAACACTATAATCACAAAAGCTTTGGAGCCTACAAGTTTTTCTTGCAGATATAGCCCCTCCCAATCGTAAGAGGTATTTGACGGAAGTTTTTCCGCTGCTATCTGCTCAAGCCTTTTTATTACATCTCCGGAGCTGTATCCATCGGCCGGAGTACCCATAATAGTGGTAGACAACGAACCGTTAAAGTGCTCTATAGTAGAAGGCGCACTCGACGGACGGACGCTGATAAAGTTTGACAAAGGCAGCAGTTTGCCGCTAGAGCTTCTAACCCACGCCTTACCTATATCTTCCGGCTTGCTTCTATATTGTGCCTCGGACTGCACCTGCACCCAATATATTTTGCCGTTTTTGTCGAATTGGTTGATATTCATATAACCGATACTAGCTTGCAAAGCGCCAAAAATATCGGATATCGAAACGCCGAACGACTTGGCTTTCTCTCTGTCTACGTCAACAAGCAAAGTAGGCGTACTCGCTCTCATCGTCGTAAAAGAAGATTTTAGGCTTTTTTCGTCTTTTAGCTCTTTGATAAATCCGCCAGTGGTTGCCGCCAGCTTACTCATATTACTATCACCCATTTGAAGCAATCTAAAGTTAAACATATTAGACGGCCCCATACCTCTTATCGGCGGAGGAGGCATAGCTATTACATTGGCGTCTTTTACGGCTCCGTATTTTTGAGATATCGAACCTATCACCCCAAACAATTTGAGCTCTTTTGTAGTCCTCTCGCTCCAAGGCTTCAGACGGACAAACACAGCCGCCGAATTCGGCTCTTGCGAGAACGTCATAATATTAAGACCCGTAACGGCGGTATACATATACACACCCGGTTCATTGGCTAGTATTTTTTCAACCTCTTTGACAACCTCTGACGTCCTATTTGTCGTCGCGCCGTCAGGAAGATTGATACTTGTAATAAAATACCCTTGATCCTCCATCGGAACAAACGCCGTCGGAAGCGTCTTATGGAAAAAGTATATAAATCCATATGTAGAAAGATATATGAAAAATACAAGGGTCGATTTTCTTATCATCCATGCTGAACGTTTGACATAGTTATCAGTCATTAGTCCAAATTTGGTGTTAAACCATCTAAAAAATCTTGCCGGCTCCGCATGCTGTTTTTTGAGTATCAATGCACCTATCGCAGGGGCAAAAGAAATAGCCATAAATCCAGAGAATATAACCGATATTGCAATGGTTGCCGCAAACTGCTTATACAGCTGTCCGGTCATCCCGCCGATAAAAGTAGCCGGAATAAAAACGGCGCACATAACAAGAACTATCGCGATAACGGGACCAGATACTTGCGACATGGCTTTTATTGCTGCTTCCCTAGGGCTTAATTTCTCCGTTTGGAGTATCCTCTCCATATTTTCAATAACAACTATGGCGTCATCCACGACAATACCTATGGCAAGCACCAGACCAAAAAGCGTCAGGGTGTTAATCGAATACCCTAGCAAATACATACCGATGAAAGCGCCCGTCAAAGAGACCGGAACAGACAATATAGGTATAAGAGCCGCTCTCCAGCTTTGCAAGAACAGGTATATTACAAGGCTGACGAGTATGATTGCCTCGACAAGCGTCTTAACAACTTCATCTATCGATATTTTAATAAACTCGGTCGTATCGTAAGGTATTTTGTACTCTATACCTGGGGGGAACTTCTTGGAAAGTTCTTCCATTTTTTTATAGACGGCCTCGGCCGTGTCGAGAGCATTTGCGTTTGTATCGGCAAATATACCTATAGCAGCCGCCGGCTTTCCGCTCACTCTTGCAAAATACTCATAATTTTGGCTTCCAAGCTCTATTTTTGCGACATCTTTTAGTCTTATAGCGGAACCGTCTGGATTTGAACGGATAATGACGTTTTCAAACTCTCCGACAGTAGAGAATCTGCCTTTGCTATTAAGCTGCATAGTCCACATCTGGTCTTTCTCGGTTGGAGCTTGACCTATCCTGCCCGGTGCAACCTGTATATTTTGGTCTTTGATTGCCGCGCCTATATCGGCAGCTGTCACACCAAGCTTTGCCATCTTGTCAGGATCTGTCCAAACCCTAATAGCATAATCTTTTCGACCGAATATCTGGGAGCGCCCCGCACCTGGAATCTTTTTGATTTCATCAAGCATATTAGTCAAAATATAGTTGCTTATTTCGGTATCCGACATACTGCCGTCAGGAGATGTTACGGATACGATAAGCAAGATATCCGACGTTCTTTTTTCGACCGTTACGCCGAGATCTCTTGTTGTTTGAGGCAGCTGAGCAAGAACGGAGTTGATTCTATTTTGTATATCAACCGCAGCAAGATCTTGATTTACGCCTATATTGAAGGTGCAAGTTATCGAAGCCGTACCGGAAAGTGCGGAAGCCTTGCCTGTCATATACATAAGGCCGTCGGCACCTGATATTTGCGCCTCAAGCGGCGTCAAAATATTATTTGCGATAGTCTCGGCATCTGCCCCTGGATAAGAGGCGGACACGACAACAGTAGGCGGAGTTAGATTTGGAAATTGCGATATCTGCAGGCTTTTTATGGCGCTAAAGCCGAGTATCATAATAATAATCGCAATAACCGTAGACAATACGGGCTTGCTGATAAAAAATTTACTAAACATAAACTTAACTCCGTATTATTTCGAAGGGGTCTGCGTTATCGGCGCACCTGGCTTTAATTTTGAGAGGCCATCAACGGCTATCTTCTCTCCGGCTTTTAGACCCTCCGCTACGACGACGTTTTTACCGATCCATTCGCCTATACGTACAGGTCTAGCACTTACCGTATTGTTAGCTTCGCATACATATACGAATCTCCCTTTTTCGCCCGTAAGAACAGCTTTTTGCGGCACGGATACCGAGTCTTTCCACTCAAGTCCTTTGACTTTTACACGGACGAACTGCCCAGGGGCAAGCTTGTTGTCCGAATTTTTGAATGTTGCGCGGTAGCTCATAGTGCCCGTAGTCGTATCAAAAAACGGCGCAGTGAAGCTTATATCGCCGACTCTATTGACCACGCTACCGTCGCCAAGCGTCAGCTCAACTTCGTATTTGCCGCTTTTTGGAGCTATCAATTTACCGGAAGCAAGTGCGTTTTGATAGGCAAGTCTTTGATTTTCACTAAAGCTAAAGTTAACATACATAGGATCCGTCTGATATACGGTTGTCAGTAATCCATTTGCTCCAGCCGTTATGAAAGTGCCTATATCGATTTTTGATTTGTCCACATATCCGGATACTGGAGATTTAATCTTCGTATATCCTAGATTTAGTTCAGCCTGAGCATATAAAGCTTTTGCGCTAGCTACCGCGGCAGCAGTCGTTCGCTCGTTTGCGACTGCGTTATCATACTCTTGACGACTAGCCGCATTTGCTTCGACCAGCGGTTTTATTCTATTTAATACGGCTTTTGCGTTCTCATGTGATGCTTCAGCTTGAAGCAATGATGCTTTTGCCGAGTCTCTTGAGTTTGTAAGATCAGCCGGATCTATGGTAAATAAAACATCACCTTCCGATACTCTGCCACCCTCGGTATAGTTTCGTTTTTTGAGGTATCCGTTAACCCTAGAGTATATCTGCACGGTATTAAACGCTTGAGTTTGCCCCGTAGCCTCTAACGTAGCGGGAAGATTTGAAGTTTTTACCTCTTCCGATGCAACAGGCAATGGCCCCATAGGTGCAGCCTCCATGCCGCCGGCTTTTGGACGTTCGCAACCGGTAAGAATGATACTCGCCGACAACAGTGTCGAAGCCAAAACAATAGATATTTTATTCATAGATTTGCTCTTTGTTGTGAAGTTTTGTTGAATGAATTGTAGTGCGGATAAAAAAAAATGTCAAGTGGTACTTGACATTTTTTTGACATTGTTTGAAAAAGTTTGACTAACTTTTATCACCTCTTGTTTTTTGGGCAACTTTAAGTCTCTTTTTTGCTTTAACCGCTTTTTTAGCCACTCTGCCGTTTTTTGCTATTTTTGATTTATTTGGCTTTGACACTACCCTGGCCTTGCCCTTGGCTGCCCTTTTTGAGACTTTTTGCACAGACTGCTTTTCGGCGACCGCGACCTCTTTTTCATCTTCTACAGTCTCAGGCTCAGGGGCTTTCATGTCAAAAGCCTTTTCAAACATATCTTCGGCAACGCTCCATCTGTCCGCTTTTGCTTTTAGCATAACAAGAAGTACGTCTTTGTTATCTTTTTTTGCTCTTGCAATAAGGCACTTCCCTGCCCTATTCGTATAGCCGGTCTTAATGCCTACCGCATACTTATATTTATCGAGCAGTCTGTTGTGTGTTTTTAGGTTATACACCTTGCCGCTATCTTGCTCGGTTACGCTTACCCTTTCAAGCTGGGCTATTTCATTGAAAAGCCTATTTTTTATCGCATATTCCGTAAGTTTTAGCAAATCCCTAGCCGTAGAATAATGGCCTGCATAAACGCCTCTGTCAAATCCGGCCGGATTTGTAAAGTTGGAATTTTGAGCGCCAAGCAGTCTGGCTTTATAGTTCATCACCCTGGCAAATTCATTCACGCTTCCGCTTAGATGTATCGCTATGGCAAACGCGGCGTCGTTACTAGAATTTACCATAGCGGCCTTTACCAAATCGAGCAAGCTTATTTTGTCACCGGGTCTAAATCCCGCTTTTGAAGGCTCAACAAGCGTAGCCTCTCTCGGTATAGTAACAGTCTCAGAGAGCCTACCGCTTTCTATGGCAATGATACTTGTCAGTATTTTCGTGAGGCTAGCCGGTTCAATTCTGGCGTCTTTGTTTTTTGCCATTAGCATCTCGGAGCTGCCGACCTCTTTTACTATGTATGAGGTGACAGGGATTGAAGAGCTTATCGAACCGATATCTGTCTTTGCGTAAGCGCTTATGCCTAAAGCCAAACAAACTGTCAGTCCGATTTTTTTCATTCGTTTCCTTTGAAGTAGTGAAGAGTTTGAACGATTTTGCCAAACTTTCATTTAATTTCGTCTTTTTTTCGTAATATTTTATAGGCAAAAACCGTTCCCTTTTTGCAAAGACAATCACTTAAAAACATATGGTTAAAATGCCCCATCGATATAATTAATTTTTTAAGGAAAAGTCAAATGAAGACCATTGTGAAGTTTATATCTTTATATATAGCAGTGTGTATTTCAGTATTGGCCGGGGATGTAAATGACGGCGCAGCTGCATTTAGCAAAGGCGACTACCCACAGGCTATTTATTTTTTTGAAATGGCTTGCAATCATGGTCATCCAATGGGGTGTGTTAATCTTGGGACAATGTACGTAAATGGCTATGGAGTGAAACAAGACAATGTAAAAGCTGCAGAATTGCGTCAAAAAGCTTGCAATCTAGGAGAACTTAAGGGGTGTTATACTTTAGCTTCAATGTACAGAGATGGTCGCGGTGTCAAACAAAATATTCCAAAAGCTATAGAGCTATATCGAACAATTTGTGAAAAAAAAGACGGCGAGGGGTGCGATGCGCTTGGCGTTATGTATGATAAAGGCATAGGCGTAGAACAAAACTTTTTAAAGGCGATAGACATGTACCAAAAAGCTTGCGATTTTGGCGAACCTAGAGGCTGTAGCGACCTTGGCGCTATGCATCTTTACGGAAGAGGCGTAAACAAAGATTATCTAAATGCAGTCAAACTTTTCAAAAAAGCTTGCGACGAAGAAAATGGTGTGGGGTGCAACAATCTTGGCGTAATGTATGTAAACGGCGACGGGGTTGAAATTAATAAAAAAATAGCCGTTGAGTTATTTAGAAAATCTTGCGATTTTCGCTCTGAAGATGGATGTAAAAATCTACTAAAACTAAGCATAGAATTAAAAGAAAAAAATTAATGCGATATATCGAAGATATCGTAATTCTTATTATTCATTATGTATAATCCTCGTAACTTAAGCCACTGAATAGGACATAGAAGATATGTTTACATACCAAGCGCTCAAAGAGTATTTGTTTCGTCTAGACCCCGAAACGGCTCACAATCTTGCAGAGGGAGCCATCAGGCTATCAAGGCTTTGCACACCTTGCCAAAACTATTTTATAGATAAAAACTTCGTTCTTGACGACAGACTTACGCAGGTCATTTTCGGTAAAAAGTTTTTAAATCCGGTCGGTCTTGCAGCCGGATTTGACAAAAATGCGACGATGATACGTCAAATGGCAATGTTTGGATTTGGCTATACGGAAGTCGGAACGATAACGCCAAAACCGCAGGATGGAAACGCAAAGCCGAGACTCTTTAGGCACATAGAAGAAGAGAGTCTTCAAAATGCTTTTGGTTTCAATAACGAAGGGATGGTTGCGGCCAGAAAAAGAGTTGAGAGAACTTATCCGTTCGTACTGCCGGTCGGTATCAATATAGGCAAAAATAAGCTAACTGCCGACAAAATGGCAATAAACGACTACAAAAACCTGATAGAGACCCTGCATGAATTTGCGGATTATATAGTCATCAATATATCTTCGCCGAATACAAAAGGGCTTAGAAGTCTTCAAAATGAAGAGTTCATAAATGAGCTATTTACAATGGCAAAAGAGTTGACCGAAAAACCGATACTGCTAAAAATAGCGCCGGATCTTGATAAAAAAGAGGCGCTTGGGCTTTGTGTAAAAGCGGTAGAAGCTGGGGCAAAAGGAATTATTGCGACGAATACAACGATAGATTATTCCCTTGTTCAAGACGCCAAAAATTTCGGCGGGATTAGCGGAAAGGTACTCTGCGAAAAAAGTTACGAGATGTTTGACTACATAGCCGCAGAGCTTTATGGACAGACAACGCTAATTAGCGTGGGCGGAATAGATAATGCCGAAGAGGCCTACAGAAGGATAAAAGCCGGGGCAAGCCTCGTGCAGGTGTATACCGGATTTATATACAAAGGGCCGTCTCTTGCCAAACAGATAAATGAAGGCATTATGGAGCTTATGAATTTTGACGGCTTTACGCATATCAGCGAAGCCATAGGGTGTGATAGAAACAAAAAAAGATGATGCGGATATCTTTTATAATATTTTTTTTTACCGGAGTATTAATGGCTAGTGCTTTACCGAAATATGAATCAAAAAAACTCAGCAATGGAATGGAAGTAGTAGCCGTCAAGCTAAAACAAAACTCCGTCGTAACTGTTGACGTATTTTACAAGGTCGGCTCACGCAACGAAGTTATGGGCAAAAGCGGTATAGCACATATGCTTGAGCACCTAAATTTCAAATCTACAAAAAACCTAAAAGCAGGTGAGTTTGACGAAATTATCAAGGGCTACGGCGGCGTAAACAACGCAAGCACCGGGTTTGACTATACCCATTATTACATCAACTGCGCAAGCCAAAATATAGATAAGTCGATGGAGCTTTTTGCGGAGCTGATGCAAAACCTGAGCCTCAAAGACGAAGAGTTTCAGCCTGAGCGTGACGTTGTCGCCGAAGAGAGAAGATGGAGAACGGATAACAATCCGATGGGATATCTGTATTTCAATCTATTCAATCTAGCTTTCGGATATCACCCGTATCACTGGACTCCGATAGGTTTTATGGATGACATACTTACATGGAAGATAGATGACATAAAATCTTTTCATAAAAAGTTTTATCAACCGTCAAATGCAATACTAATAGTAGCGGGCGATATTGAGCCAAAAGATGTATTTGAAAAAGCCAAAAAACATTTCGAAAACATAAAAAACAATGGCGAAATACCTGCCGTTCATATGCAAGAGCCAAAACAAGACGGAGAAAAAAGAGCCGTTGTATACAAAGACACAAACGTAGATATGCTAGCCATCGCATACAAGATACCAAACTATGAACACGAAGATATAGTTGCGCTATCCGCACTATCCGAGATACTCTCAAGCGGCAAAAGCTCAAGGCTACAAAAAGAGCTTTCCGACAAAAAGAGACTCGTAAATTCAGTCTATGGATACACTATGGATCTTAAAGACCCTGGGCTTTTCATATTTATGGCTGTTTGCAACGAGGGAGTCAAGGCCGAGACTGTAGAAAAAGAGATACTAAAAGAGATAGACAAGCTCAAAACAAAAGGCATCGACAAAAAAGAACTTGAAAAGGTAAAGACAAACACAAAAGCGGATTTTATCTTCAATCTCGAAAGCTCCAGTCACGTAGCCGACCTATTTGGTAGCTATATGGCAAGAGGCAATGTCAAGCCTCTACTTGAGTACGAGGATAAGTTGTCAAAGCTAAGCGCAGAAGACATAATCAACGTTGCAAACAAATATTTTACCGACGATACGAAAACAACTATAATTTTGAGAAAAAAGGATAAACAATGAGTTTTCCGATAGGGAGCGCCACGGCGCTAATAACCCCTTTTAAAAACGGCAAGCTAGATGAAGCGGCATATGCCAGGCTAATAGAAAGACAAATAAGACTGGGCATTGACATCATATCCCCGATGGGAACAACAGGTGAAAGCCCGACGGTTACACATGATGAGCACAAAAGATGCATAGAGATAGCAATAGAGTGCGCCAAGGGGACAAACGCCAAAGTACTTGCTGGAGCAGGCTCCAACTCTACTGCAGAGGCGGTAGACCTAGCAAAATTCGCTGCAAAAGCGGGAGCGGACGCCGTACTCGTAATCACCCCATACTACAACAAACCGACTCAAGACGGACTATATCTGCACTATAAAGCGATAGCGGACTCGGTAGATGTAGGCGTAATGCTCTACAATGTACCGGGCAGATGTGCGGTAGATTTGAAGCCGCAAACGGTAAAAAGAATTGCCGATGATTGCAAAAACGTATACGCCATCAAGGAAGCTAGCGGCTCAATGGAAAGATGCGTAGAACTAGGGGTGAGCGTACAGGAGATAGCGGTACTTAGCGGCGACGACGGTATCAACTATCCAATCCTCGCAAACGGCGGCAAAGGTGTCGTATCGGTTACCGGTAATCTATTGCCAAACAAGCTAAAAGAGATGACCGACGCCGCAGCAAAAGGTGATTATCTAAGAGCAAAACAGATAAACGACGAACTTTATGCCATTAATAGCGTGCTGTTTGTAGAGACAAATCCGATACCTATCAAAGCGGCAATGTATCTAAGCGGCCTAATAGAAAACATGGAATTTAGACTACCGCTCACGCAGCCAAGTAGCGATACTATGAAAAAACTAGAAGCTGCACTTAGCAAATATGAGATTTTAAAGTAAAGGATGAATATGAGAGGAAAAACACTTGTCATTAGCGGCGGAACACGTGGAATAGGCAAAGCTATTGTAGATAAATTTGCCGCAGAGGGTGTAAATATAGCCTTTACCTACAATTCAAACGAAGAAGAAGCAAAAAAAATATGTGAGCAAGTAGGTGCGGAACACGGTATAAAAATCAAGGCGTACAAGCTAGATATTTTGGAGCCGGATACTTACAAAGCCGTATTTGAAGAGCTGGACAAAGATTTTGACAGAGTGGATTACTTCATATCAAACGCTATTATCTCGGGACGAAGCGTCGTAGGCGGCTTTGCACCTTTTATGAGACTAAAGCAAAAGGGGCTAAATAACATCTATACCGCAACGGTACTTGCCTTTGTAGTAGGTGCACAAGAAGCGGCAAAAAGGATGGAAAAAGTCGGCGGAGGCGCAATAGTTGCGCTAAGCTCAACGGGAAATCTAGTCCATACCGAAAACTATGCCGGACACGGCAATTCAAAAGCAGCTATTGAGACTATGGTGAAATACGCCGCAACCGAACTGGCTCCAAAAAACATCAGAGTAAACGCACTATCCGGCGGCCCTATCGAGACGGACGCACTTAGAGCATTCCCGAACTTTGAAGAGCTAAAAGCAGAAGTCATCAAAAGAACACCGCTTGGACGTATGGGTCAAGCTGAAGATTTAGCTCCGATAGCCCTCTTTTTGTGTCAACAAGGCTCATACTGGATAAACGGACAGACAATCATAGCGGACGGCGGTAGCTCGTTTACATGATGAATACCCCAAACGCCCTTGCAAGCTTACGGATTTTAATATCGCCGGTTATTTTTTGGCTGCTTCTAAACAGAGACAATCCGGCGCTTGGAATCCACCCTACTTGGATGGATTTTTTTGCAGCCTTTTTGTTTGTACTTGCCGGACTAACCGATTTTTTTGACGGGCATATAGCTAGAAGCTGGAATGAAAGCACAAAACTTGGCTCCATACTTGACCCGCTAGCCGATAAGATGCTTACCTTGGCGGCATTTCTCGGTCTTATGTTGCAAGGGATGGCAAATCCATGGGCGATATTTCTTATTCTCACAAGAGAGTTTTTTATTACCGGGCTTCGTGTCGTAGCGGTGGCGGAGGGCAAAGAGATAGCCTCAACAATGAGCGGCAAAATCAAAACGACGATACAGCTAATCGCAATAGGTTTTATGATTATGCATTGGCCGTTTTCTACTGCGCTTCTTTGGGCGGCCGTTTTTATAACGCTATATTCAGGATATGAATACGTCAAAGAGTACGTAAAGCTTTAGCAACCATTAGAATCGGGGTTTATTTTGGGATTTTTGGTATCTTTTCTCGTTCTTTCGTTTTTGATTTTTTTTCACGAACTTGGACATTTTCTTGCCGCAAGATTTTTTGGCGTCAAGGTGGACGTTTTTAGTATTGGATTTGGCAAAAAAATAGTTACAAAAAAAATAGGCGACACCGAATACGCACTATCCCTCATACCGCTCGGCGGCTATGTAAAAATGAAAGGGCAAAACGACGCCAATCCGAATGAAAAAAGCATAGACAAAGATTCCTACAGTTCCAAAACACCGCTTCAAAGAATAGTTATTTTATTTGCAGGCCCTTTTTTCAATCTTGCGCTTGCCGCAATCATATATTTTGGCCTTGCGCTAGGCGGTATAGAAACACTGACATCCAAAATAGGTCAAATATCGCCAAACTCTGCGGCAGCGGCAGCCGACATAAAATCCGGCGATAAAATAATTCAAATAAACAATGAAAAAATAAGCTACTGGCACGAAATAAGCGAAAAAATACAAACAAGCGCCGGCAAAACTATTAATATAAAAATAGATCGAGGCGGTGAAGAGAAAGATATTCTTATAAAGCCGATTATCGTCGAAACAAAAAATATATTCGGCGAGAATACAAAGAGGTATATGATAGGGATAGCTCCGATTGGGGAGAGCGTCAAAGTATATTACAACCCCATAGAGGCAATCGGTCTTGCCATCAACAAAACATACGAATCGGCAAAATTTATAGCGATGGGGATAGAAAAACTAATAACGGGCGTACTGGGTCTTGATAATGTCGGTGGTGTCATATCGATAGTGCAAGCGACAAACGACGCAACGCATAGCGGTTTTGTAACTTTGCTGCTGCTTACGGCGCTCATATCTGTCAATCTCGGCGTTATAAATCTCCTACCGATTCCTGCCCTCGACGGCGGACATATACTCTTCAATCTATATGAAATGATTTTCAAAAAAGCACCGAGCGAAGCGGTATTTACAAAACTGACAATCGCAGGCTGGGCGGCACTTTTATGGCTTATGCTGCTTGGTCTTTACAACGATTTAAATAGGCTTACCGGAGGCTTTTGATGACAAATCTCGAATCAGTCATAGATAGGATAGAAAAAGCTAGGCTATCCTATAACAACAAAGCCATAATCAAACTTGTAGCAGCCAGCAAATATGTGGACGCAGAAGCGATAAAAAAGCTTTATCTTGAAGGACAAAGAGCTTTTGGGGAAAATAAAATACAAGACATGAGGGCAAAAAAGCTATCGCTTGATGAATTACCTATCGAATGGCACTTTATAGGTCGAATCCAAACAAATAAAATCAATATGATGCTGGAGGCAAATCCGTTTCTTGTTCACTCCATAGATTCATACGAAATGGCGCTCGAAATAGACAAAAGGGCAAAAGTAAAAAATATGCAAATAAACGCTCTTTTGCAAATAAATAGCGCGAAAGAAGAGACAAAAGCAGGGGTCGACCCGGAAGTCGCAAGCGACGAATATCGCAAAATAATACAAAATCTACCAAATATCAATCTCAAAGGGGTAATGACCATAGGCGCGCACTCCGAAGAGAAAAAAGACATCCAAAAGAGCTTTGAGGGATGTAGAAAAATATTTGACGAACTTGAAAAAGAAGGGGCAAAAATATGCTCAATGGGGATGAGCTCTGATTTTGAATTGGCTATTGCATCGGGCTCCAATATGCTTAGGGTAGGCTCAATACTTTTTTCTTAATAATAAAACAATAATTTTTTATTATTTTATCCGCACTACACAAATCTCCAAAATATACAATTTAATTTATTTTTATAACATATTTTTTTGACTTAAATTAGCCGTATTTACGGCGTATAGCATTAAAATATGTTATAAACACTTAACCATACTTTATATTATAAAAAATTATAAAAAGTTTGTAAATTTAAAGTAAATTTAATTTTTGTAGCGATAGAATGAAAACCGTTAGTTGAATAACAAAAAATTATTCAAACGAAATATCCCAAAGTCAAGAATCAACCACAAACGAAGGAGTGAATATGGCAATCAACAGAAGGGACTTACTAAAAATAACAGGTATTTCGGCGGCTGCCCTTGCGGTCGGCGGATGTGCGGCAGACAATGCGGCTGGCACCGAGGCGCCAAAAGGATTTAGCCTTGCACATAGCGAACTAATGCCGGCGCCAAAAGGAAAAAGAGTCGTAGTATGCGGCGGCGGTTTTGGCGGTCTAACCGTAGCAAAATATCTTAGAAAAGCAAGCAAAGAAGTAGAAGTTGTAGTACTTGAAAAAAGAGATAACTTTATGTCTTGCCCTTATAGCAACTGTTGGATGGGCGGCGTGATGGACCCATCAGGCAAAAAACCTGTAACGCTTGACACACTAAGCTTTGACTATTATACACCTGCTTCAAAACACGGATATCACTTCATCCAAGCTACAATCACAGGATTTGACAAAGCGGCAAAAGTAGTAAAAACTGATAAGGGTTACATAGGATACGACTATCTTGTAATCACCGGCGGTATAGAGTATGACTATTCAAAACTATTTGGCGCCAACAAAGAAAAGGCTGCAAAATGCCTAATGGAATGTCCTCCTGCGCTAAAGCCTGGGAGCGAACACCTAGCGCTTAAAAAGCAACTTGACGAACTAGAAGAAGGAAACTTCATCATCACAGTTCCGGACGGCGCATACAGATGTCCTCCTGCTCCTTATGAGAGAGCGGCAATGGTTGCTAACTTCATAAAAGAGAATAAAATAAACGCAAAAGTGTTGATTCTTGACCCTAGACCGGCACCTGGTGCGAAGCCAAAACAATTTATGGAAGTTTATAAAACTCTATACTCAGGAATAATCGAATACCACAAAAACACACACATAAAAGACGTTGATTTTGCTAAAAAAGTAATACACGTAGAAGTTGTAGACGGCGATAAAAAAGAGGCAAAAACAGTTAGCTACGCAGTTGCAAATATCATCCCTAAAAACATAGCTTCTCCTTTGATGAAAATGGCCGACGTAAAAACAAATGCAGACGGATACGCACTTGTTAAACTTCCTATGCATACGGCGCTAAAAGCTGACGGCAGTGCAGATGAAAACGTATTTGTACTCGGTGACGCTATCGCTGCTACAAACTTCGCCGCAGGAAGCGGATATCCAAAATCAGGACATATGGCTAACTCTCAAGGCAAAATTGTTGCAAAACAAATCGCTGCAAAACTAGGCGTAGCAAAAGATGACGGTCTTATCCTACCTGATAACACTTGCTTCTCTATGGTTAGAGGAAATCCAAAAGAAGCGGTTGTCGTAAATCACAAAGTTGAGTACCTAGTAGAGGCTGACGGAACTAAGAAAATCAAAGTATCCGCAAGCGCTAAAGGTGAAAATGCCGCAGATAGACCAAATCTAGGTAAAGCTACTGATGAGTGGTATAAAGGTATAATGAACGACCTATTCGGTTGATTTTAAGGAGTACGTTTGGAAAGAAGAGATTTTCTAAAGACCTGCGCCGTATCCGCTACTTTGGTAGCGGGCGGTGTTATTTTTTTGAATGACGCTAGAGCAGCTGATTTACCGGTAACTATGTACAAAAAAGCGCTACTAACCGACGCCAGCGGTAAGCCTATTTGGTTTAACACTATAGCGCCGGATGCGCCTTTTATGTTTAACTATCCTTTTGCGGCAACGCCAAACTTCCTATTGCTTCTTGATTTGCCGGTAAAACCGATGGATTACACGACAAGCGATGGAAGTCAGTACAAAGCGCCGGGCGGGATAGGCAAAGGTAAAAATCTTGTCGCATACAGCGCAATATGCCCGCATCAATGGTCATATCCGACAAAGGAATTTACGGTAGTTAACTACTACGGCAAAAAAGACCCTGGCTGTATGCAAGGCGTTCAACTAATCAAATGCTGTGCCCACTTGTCTGTTTTTGATGCAAAAATTTGCGGCAAAAAAGTTGACGGTCCGGCAGAAAATCATATGGCTATGGTAGTTTTGGAGGCAGATGAAGCTAAAAAAGAGATTTATGCGGTTGGTATAGCCGGTAGAAATCAATTTACCGAATTTTTTGACCTCAACAAACAAGAGCTAAAAAAAGAGTACGGTTCAAACGCAAAAGCGAAAGCTGAAGTGGATAAAGCCGTAGTATTAAGACTAGATAAATACTCTGCAAACATCATAAAGTGTTAAGACCTTCCATGGTCTTAACACACCACCACTAATCCATTTTTACGATTTTTCCCTCACCGCACAAAACACCTTGCTCTTTTAGTTTTTTAATTGTTCTGGAAAGTGTCTCCGGAGCCATATTGAGCATTTTGGCGATTTCGATGTGTTTTTTTGCTTCAAAAATAGTAGGATTTTCGCCAAGCAAAGCTATTATTTTTTCCTCGGCCCCAAGGTTTAACTCTTTTTGTATAAACCCCTCAAGTATTCTCATCTTTTGCAATAGCGACTTAATAAACTTATAAGACACCTCCGGATTGGACAGCAACTTATCCTTGAATGCATCGAATTCTATTTTTAATATACGAACATTAGTGGCAGCTCTCGCACTCGCAGGAAATGCAATTCTCTCAAAAGTCGGAAGCTCGGCAACTAGAGATGGCGCATCTATGGAGTGGAGAAAAAATTCGCCAAACTTAGCGTTGGCTTTGTAGATATCCACTCTACCCTCTAGCAAAACGTGTAAATACTTGGAGCTATCACCCTCTATAAATATAACCTCACCTAAAGTAAATTTTTTTTCAAAAGATATCGATGACAACTCTGAGAGTTCTTTGTCGGCAAAACCTTCAAATAGATAGCACTCTTTCAAATTCATGGCAAAACCCTTTTGATGTTACAATTATAAGATTCTAACAAAAAGCGTATTTATGGCAAACAGCAGATTTTTGACGCATTCGGGGGTAAATTTCGTATTTACCAAAAACTCAAAGGACTTCACGGTCGAAGAGATACCGCTATACGAGTTTAGCGGCGAGGGTGAGCATACGGTAGCACTCATTCGCAAAAAGGATATGACGACTTGGGAGATGCTAAGCTTCATCTCTTCCGCCATCGGAGTCAAGCAAAAAGAAATAGGGTATGCGGGACTAAAAGACAAGGACGGGATGACCATCCAGCACATATCACTCCCTAGAAATTTCGAGACCGCAATCAAAGAGCTACAACACCCAAACATCAAAGTCCTAAGCGTAGTCAGACACAAAAACAAAATCAAGCTGGGGCATCTAGCTGGAAACAAATTTTTTATTAGACTCAAAAAGATTATGCCATCAGACTTTACCAAGCTCAAAAATGCCCTTAAAACGATAGAAAAAGAGGGGATGCCAAACTACTTTGGCTACCAAAGATTTGGGCGAGACGGCAAAAACCACGAGCTTGGACGAGAGATAGCCCACGGCACAAAAAGAGAGCGCAACCAAAATCTAAAACGGTTTTTTATTAGCGCATATCAAAGCTACCTGTTCAACGATTGGCTTGACTTTCGTATCAAACTATCCAGACTCGCCGAGAGCTTTGACAAAAAAGAGCTAGAGGATGCCATAAAGGCGCATTGTACGTCAAAAGGGGTAACCATAGACCCAAAACTGGGGGCCGAGCTCAAAAAACAAAAACAGTTTTTCAAGATACTAGACGGTGATGCGATGTGCCACTATCCGCACGGAAGGCTTTTTTTTGCGGAGGATATGAAGTCCGAGGGTGATAGATTTGGGGCAAAAGAGGTCGCACCCACAGGTCTACTATGCGGAGAGAGCAACAAAACCGCAAAAACAAACGCATTTGAAATCGAAAAATTGTTCATAGACGAAAAGGTAAAAGCTCTAGGGGACAGGAGATATGCGTGGATATTCCCGACCGACTGCTCGATAGAGTACGACGAAGAAGAGGCACACGCAAAGATAAGATTTAGTCTACCAAAAGGCTCTTATGCTACCGTGCTGCTAGAAGAGCTAGTGGGTGCAGAGCTAAGAGGTGGGGCCGAGGATTTTTTTGAGGAGTAGAAATGCAATAGCTTGAAAGCGACAGGCAAGACAAAGGAGGTGGGCGATGGTAGATGATAAAAATGAAGTAAAAAAAATATTGGCATTTTTTATTGGGGTGTTATTTTTTATTTTTTTTATGTATGTCAGTTTTTATTTGATTGCTTTTATTTTTGCATTATTGAGTGACCATGACCAATTTGCATTCCACTTAAAAAGTATTTTAAACGATGGCGACTATGTATTTGATGCAGTGGTGATAATACTTGCATCATTTTATTTTATCCCGCTACCCATTTTGACATATTTAAATATCAAACTTTCATTTTATCTTTCAAACAAACTTATTAAGGAGCAATAAATAGCTGATTCAAATTATGGTTTTGCGGATAACTCTTTTTATAGAGATGGCAGATAGCAAAGATAAAAACAGCATTGCTCGTATCATAAACAAGAACATCGACAAAAAATGCCCACAAAGTAAACTTTTAAAATAAGGCAGACGATAGTCAAAATTTAGCTAAGAATTCTTTTGACGAGTAGGATTTTGCCAAATACCGCACTAAACATCGCTACGCTAACCATCATAAACATAATCACGAGCTGAAAGCTAACAGCTTTCATAGGCTCCGCTCCCGCAAGTATCATACCGACGGTGACCCCTGGGATGTGTATGAAGCCGACGGTTTGGAGGGTATTGAGAGTGGGCATCATGGACGCCTTGGACGCCGCCCGTACCGCTTCACCCAGGGCTTCGCCAAGAGGGGCACCGAGTGCACTCTTGCCCTCTATCTCCAACACTCTATTTTTTGCTTCACCCTTTAGCCTGTCCGCAAACTGCGTATAGACATTGAGTGCATTGCCCGTTACCATCCCCGCAAGCGGTATTATCTCTCTGGCTTTGAGCGATATGACACCGATGAGTAGTAGCAAAAACAGCACGCAAAACGACGA
This sequence comes from Campylobacterales bacterium, assembly GCA_050252455.1. Classification (GTDB taxonomy): domain Bacteria; phylum Campylobacterota; class Campylobacteria; order Campylobacterales; family UBA6016; genus UBA6016. Next base: position 38,718 of record JBFWKW010000011.1, read on the forward strand.
AGCCGCTATGACCACAAAAGAGACGACAAAACCGCCATCACATAGCCCCACCCTCCCCTTTGCGATAAAGGCGGCATAAACGCACATAAAAAGCCAAACCAAAAAATAATAAAAAGCGGAGTCGAAAGAGAATAAAAATGTGAGGACGAAGCCGAGGATAACGAGCTGAACCAAAGCGGCAACGGAGCCCCAGGCAATCTTTTTTTCTATCCCTAGCCCCTCTTTGTATGAGTACAAAAGCGAGAGACCAACGAGGGCAAATGAGGCTAAAAAACTATAATTGAACTCTTGCATGTTTTGCTTTTAAAATAAGATTATTTTTATCTTATTTGGGTTAGAATTGAAACTGTTTGGATAGTAACCAAAAAAAACTTAGGAGGAAAACGATGGCAACAGTAAGCAGATACGTAGACATCAGCCAAATAGATAAAGAGGCGAAAAAAGATTATATAGACAGACACTCACCGTTTGTACACTGTGCAAACGAAGCAAAAAAAGGTGAAAAATTCGCAGTTAGAGTCCAAATGGGCAATGAATACAAACATCCGGATGATTTTGACCACTATATATCATACATTCAACTATTTGACGGCGAAACGCTGCTAGGGCAAGCGACTTATACGCCGGGAGCACAAGGAAGTGCGCCTGCAAATGCGGAAGTTACTTTTACAATCATCCCGCAAAAATCAAAAATGAAACTAACTGCGATGAGCTACTGTACAAAGCACGGTCTTTGGGAGAGCGATCCGGTAGAAGTAAGCGTAGCGGAGTAACTAAAGAGGGGCAACCCTCTTAGTCTATTTTGTATCCAAGTCCAGAAACATTTGAAATCAGCTCTTTGCCGACTTTCAACCTAACTCTCTTAACAAGCGTTCTAAGCGCTAAATCGCTCATATAGTTGTACTCATACACGATATTTTGAATATGGTCGTTTGTGACTATTTTGCCCCTGTTTTGAAGCAAAAGTTCCAAAAATAGTAACTCTTTTTTGGTTAGCTCTATCTCTTCTTCATCTTTAAAAAGCTTTCTTGTGCCGACGTCAAATACCAGTCCATCTCCAAAAGCAACTTTTGAAGGGGTATTTTTTGATAGTTTTGCCAACTTTATTGCAAGTTCTTTGATATGAAACGGTTTTTTTAGATAATCTTCCGTTCCGAGCTTATACGCCCTGTCTATCGTCTCTATATCGCTATCGGCACTTATAATTATTACAGGCAATTGCTCTGACGTAGATTTGATTTTTGCTAGGATTTCAAGCCCGCTAGCCCCAGGTAGATTGATATCTACTATATAAGCGTCGTAAGACATGCCTCTTTCAAGCTCTTTCATTGCCTCTGCGCCGTCAAAAAAAGCGTCAACTACGGAACCGGAATCTTCCAAATATCTCTTAATCGCTTGTGCTATAGAATATTCATCTTCAATCAACATTATCTTCATATCAATATTCTAACAGTTTTTGCTGAAACGATACCTAAAGATATTGCGGTTGCCCTCGGTCTCCAGCTCGATGCCGATACCCTGGTCGTCGCAAATCTCTTTTACCATGGAGAGTCTCACGCCGTGCCCGCCCTTGATGCCGTCCTCCCTGGTGTATAGCTCAAATATTTTGCTTTTATCCTCTATTTTTTTACCTATGCTCTCAAACTCCAATATCCAATTATCGGACTCATCGGAAGTAAACCTAATAAATATAGTTTTTTGCGGGTGCGAATATTTGATGGCATTTGATAGATTGTTGTCGACAAGCCTCGTAAGTTTTGCTTCATTCGCCGTAAATACGGCTCCCGGCTTAATCTGACTCGCAAGCGTAATATCACTAAGCCCGGCAATATCTCTAAAAAACTCTATCCTCTCTATAACCAACTCACTAATGTCGACACTGCTCTCTTTTTGGAAGGTGGTAGAATCTTTGAGGGTGAAGTAGCTAAGGTCTCCATATGCGCTCGAAAGACTTTTGGCACCGCCGAGTATGGCCGAGGTGGATCTATTAACCCCATAGTCTTTTATCAAATACTCTGCATTTAGGGTTATGACGGTTAGCGCAGTATTAATTTCATGCACCGCATTTCTAATAAACTTCTCTTTGGCTTTAATCAGCTCCTTGTCTTTTTCGATATTTTTTGCAACTTCCTCTTTGACTCTGGCCTCAAGGGATATATTTAGCATTTGAAGATTGTTTTGTATCTCTTTCATCGTTGTGATGTCGTATGCAAAAACAAGATTTGCAAGCCTGCGTTTGTCGGTTCCAAAAAGAGGGCTTCTAAACACGAGATAAACAAAATGATTTCCGTCTTTTTCGCACTCCTCTTCGCTAATTGATTTTAGGAGGTCATTGTCATTGTCGTCGTCCTCAAACGGACTTTTTTTCAAAAAAGATACGGAATCAAATTCGTCTACGTGGCACCCGACAATCTCTTGCGGTATCTTGTTTAAAAAAGCGGCAAAAGCTTTATTGGCAAGGACTATCTTGCCGCTAGTATCTTTGGCGTAGATAAACCCGGGTACCAAGTCTATGACTTGTCTTAGCTCGTTTTGTTTTCGCTCAAATCTCTCCGCCGCCATATTGAAGGCATCGGCAATCTCCATTAGCCAAGATGATTTCATATCGTTGACCCTGTAAGACCAATTATCCACCTTCAAGGCCTCGCCAAAGTCGGTTAGTTTTTTTACGGAGAGTAAATCCTCTTTGACTATCAAATATGCCACAAACATGGTAGCCGACATCGGTATCAAGATATACGGCAAAATACCGACGGCAAAATCGGTATAAATCCAAAATGAGATATACGGCAAAGCGGTCGTCATAAGAAATAGCGCTATTAATTTTTTGGAAGTTTCCATATATTTACCGTAGAATTTTAGTTATTTTTAAAACAAACCCTAAATTTATCCAAAACTTTCTAAGGCATCAATGAGAGACAATATTTTTAAAAAGAATTTTTACGCATATCTACTGGAAATCGGGCTTGCGGTATTATTCAAGACAAGATACAAGTTTGTGGTAAAAAATAAGCCCTCAAAAGAGCTTCGGAGCATAGTATTAATAGGCAATCATACGAGTTTTATAGACTGGGCTTTTTTGCAGATGGGGACAAGCCAAAAAATACACTTTTTTATCGAAAAAGAGATTTACGACAAGCCGTTATTAAAGCCGTTTTTGTCTTTTTTTGGGGCATTGCCCGTAGACTCCAAGAATGCGAAAGAGTCTTTCAAAAAAGGGATAGAACTTCTAAAAGCCGGGGGTATAGTGGCGATATTTCCGGAAGGAGAGCTTACCAAAACAGGAAAAATATCCGAATTCAAAAGAGGATTTGAGTTTTTGGCACAAAAAAGCGGAGCGGCTGTTATCCCATTTTATTTGGATGGATTATTTGGAAGTAGATTTTCAAAATCTCCGTCAAAACAATACAAAATCAGAAAAGTAACTCTCGTTTTTGGGGAGACGCTAGAAGATACAGATACCAAGACGGCTCAAAAGAGCGTCTTGGATTTGTATTCTAAGATTTAAATTGGTTTAGTTTTTCGTTGAGCTGCTCTGTCAGTTTGTACAGATGCTCTGCCGCAGCAGCTATTTCTTCGACGCTTCTGGCATTTGCAGACGATAGGTCGTTTACCTGACCGACTAGTTTGACTATTTTTTCCGCATCTTTTGCTAGTTCTATCGAGTTTTCCGCCCTATGAACCGTAGTCTGCATGGTATTGTCCATAACGGAAGCCGTTCCAAGTATCGCATGCTCGACGGCCTGGCTTACCTGTACTAATTTTTGGATATTTGCGGCATTTTTGCCCATCTGATCCGCTGAATCTACGATAGCCTGAACTATTACATTAATCGTGGCGTTGATTTCCGTAAGGCTTTTTTGAGTTCTCTCGGCTAGTTTTCTCACCTCGTCGGCAACAACCGCAAATCCTCTGCCGTGCTCACCGGCTCTTGCCGCCTCAATAGCAGCATTCAAGGCAAGAAGATTTGTCTGATCTGCTATATCGCTAATAACGGTAAGTATTTGCTTTACATTTTCCGCATCCGTACTCATCTGCTCTAGCTTCTGAGCAAGAGCGGATTCGGCTTCGCTGGCCTCTTCTATATCTTTGCCCAATGTTATCATTCTGTTTTTAGCGTCAATCAGTTGCTTGCCCGCCTCTTGAATCTCCGATTTAGACTCTTCTGCGGCTCTTGCGCCGTCTTCTATGATTAGTTTTACTTTTCCTATCTCTTTGATAGTCTCTTCAACTATTTTTGTGCTCTCTTCCGCGCTTTTTCCTATCTGAAGGCTTGTAGAGCTAAGTTCGCTCGATACCGACGCATTTTCATTCGATGAGGCTTTTGCATCTTTGATTGTTTTTTCAAGAACCCCAAGAAGCTCGTTAAAACTATTTACCGTATCGCCTATCTCGTCTTTTCCGGAATAGTGAATTTTGAAGTTCAAATCTTTTGTTTGCACAAACTTCGACATGCCGTCTCTTAGTGCGCTAACACCTGACGATAGATTTGACACAAGCAAGAACGATATCCCACCTGCGGCGCACAATGATATTATTGAAAAAAGTATAATGGTTCTTTTGGCCGCTGCCGCTTCATCGGAAGCCTCTTTTGAGATTCTATCCGACTCTTTTGAGTTATAGTCAACTACTTTTTTGAATTGCTCTCTTACTACTTTTGATTTATGCGTATACGGCGCATCTAGCGATTTCATAACGGCAAAAATTTGTTTTTGCCCCTCCAAATCCCTGACAGTAAGAAGCTTATCAATAACCTCGTCTTTGATTTTTAATTTCACAACGGCAAAGTCATCCCAATCTTTTTTGAATTGCTTATAAAGCACCTCTTCTTCTTTGTCAAACGGAAGCTTCTCGTATGCGGCTAGGTTTTCGTTAATTACGGCGTTTCCGTCCGTAATTCTTTTTTTCAGCCTTTGCGCTTCAGACTCCGGCATTATCGTATTGTCATACGTCAAATACCTCATAACTGCTATTCTAATATCAGATTGAGCTTCCAGGGCAGTCAAAAGGTACTTTGTGGATTTAAGCTTGTTGTCTGCTATTTCATGCAAATTATTAGAGGTGTGTTCAAGTTTGATATATGAAGTTACCGAAATAATAAGCAGCAATGCCGATAAAATCGTAGAGAAAATGATGAGCTTTGCTTTAAAAGTAAGACTTGAAAGCATTTTTGCCTCCTTAGTTGGTCATATAATGCCATAATTATACAACCAATTAAGTGACTTTTATGTGATTATGGAAGTAACTTTTATGTGACTATTTTTGTCCTCTTAGTTGGTAGGTGATATCTCCCGCACCAAATCCTATAACGACTCCGGCGTCAATAGTCACATTAGAATTATTTGAAACTATTATTATTTTGTTTTCTTCTTTTTTAATTTTTTCTGCCAAAATCGGATTATATCTTCCAAAAGTTGCCAAAAAGTCAAGCTCTCTAGGCTCCTCATTTACAGCCCAAACAGGAAGTATGACGAGCGTGTCTACACCCTCAAAACATCTTATGAAATGCTCTAGATTATCCATCGTTCTAGACCATTTATGCGGCTGCCATACGGCCGTTATCTTACCGTATCCGCCGAGCTTCGAGTATAGTTTTACCGATTTGATAGTCGCTTCTATCTCTGTTGGATGGTGTGCGTAGTCGTCTATAATCGCGATTTTTTCATCTTTATGTATGACGTCAAATCTCTTTTTAATCCCTTTGAATCTTTTTAGATTCTCCCTTATTTCGCCTACTTCCAGCTCATTCATCGCCGCAAGTATCGCAAGAGAGGCGTCAAGGGCGATATGCTCACCAAAGCCCCAAACCGAAAATTCGCCAAGCTCTTTTAACTCAAAAAACGTCGTCGGCTCACCGTCCACTAGGTCGTATCTGATATTTTTGATATCTTTTGACGGATACAGCCTCACGGCCTCCATATCTATGGATGATAGAAACTCATCTTCTGCGTTTATCACGCGACAAGAGGCTTTGGATAAAAACTCGGTGTAACACTCATAAAACCAGTCGGTATCGTAATCATAATACTCCATATGCTCAGGCTCGGCATTTGTGACTATCGCGCAATACGGGTTTGAATTGAGGAAACTTCCATCCGATTCATCGGCTTCAAATACCATAAGATTTTTTTGTGCCACAACCCTACAGTTTGCTCCTATGGCCTTGCTCTCCGCACCTATTAGTGCGCTACTTCCAAGTATCTCGGCCAGCATCGCCGTAGTTGTACTCTTGCCGTGTGCACCACATACCGAATAAACCTTTTTTTCGGACAAAACAAGTCTCAGCGCTTCAAGTCTCGTAATAACCTGTATGCCCTTGTGTCTTGCCTGTTTGAGCTCAGGATTTGTAGATTTGACCGCCGCGGAGTAGATGAGGAGGTCTTGGTCTTCTACGGCGTGTCTGCTATGCGGCACGGTCACCTTGATACCCAGAGCCTCCAAATCTTCTACGATTTTTGTCCTTTTCACATCGGAGCCGCTGACTTCATGCCCCTTTGCGAGCAAAAATCTGGCGATTGCCGATAGCCCTATTCCGCCGATACCTACAAAATGTACTTTCAATATATTCCCTTTATTTGTTTTCTACAAAAAATCTCTAAGTCTTTTTATCGCTTCTTCAGTCTTCTCTGGACTCTCGACAAGCGCGATACGGACATATTCATCCGCAAACCCACGAGCAAGAAAGCTTCCCGGAAGCACCAATACGTTCTTTTGTCTATATAGATTTGCCGCAAATTCTACGCCATTACCGGCCGCAAACCAGATATAAAAAGTGGCATTTGCCATAGGCGTACCGAGATACCTTGAGGCTATCTCAAAGTTTTGTCTATATTTTTCTCTAGCCTCCATCACATGCTCTTCATCATTCCACGCAACTGCCGCGGCATACTGCATCGGCAGTCCGTTAGTAGCCCCGACATAAGTGCGGTATTTTAGATACTCTTTTAGTATGGTGGCGTCTCCGGCGATAAATCCGCTTCGTAGCCCTGGTGCGGATGAGCGCTTGGATATTGAGTTTAAGACGAGGCAGTTTTTGAGGCTCTCATTACCCACGGCAATCGCAGCTTCAAGGAGCGACGGAGGCGGCGTGCCGAAATATATTTGGTTATAGCACTCATCGTTAATAAGCAAAAAGTCATACTCCAAGGCCGCATTCATCCACTCTTTTAGCGTCTCCAGGCTCATCACCGCTGCTGTCGGATTGTTCGGGGAGTTTAGGATGACGATGTCGGGTTTTTTGCCGTTTTTGATATGTTCTTTTAGCTCTTCAAGGCTAGGCAAAAATCCGTTTTCAACTCTCAAATTTAGATGCAAAACCTCCGCTTTTGAGGCTATCGCTGCCCCCTCGTATATCTGATAAAACGGATTTGGATATGCCATGACAGGCGAGCTTTTGCCAAACAGATAAAACTGCGGAAAATTAAAAAGCACCTCTCTCGTTCCGAGAGTCGGTATCAGCTCCTCGCCTTTTAGCTCAACGCCAAAGTTTATATGGACAAAACCAAGCATTGCCGATTTTAGCTCATCCTCTCCGGCGGTCTTTGGGTATTTGTTGAGCGTGTGCGCCGTGTCGCATAGCTTTTGTCTGATAAATTGCGGCGTATCAAACTGCGGCTCGCCGATAGTAAGCTTTAGCGGTGAATACTCCGCACTTGGGGCTATATCTTTGGTAAGTGCAGCTAATTTTTCAAACGGATAACTCTCAAATTTCACTCTATAATCCCTATATTTGACGATATTTTTCCAAATCCCCAGCTTTTTCTGGCGGCGGTTAGCTCTGATTTACAGACCTCGGCTATTAGTATTTCTTCGCTTTTACCTAGATGCGACTCCACTTCGCCGTACGGAGAGACAAAGAAGCTATCGCCGTAGAAGTTCCATTTGCCCTCTTTGGACTCAAACTCCCCTACCCTATTGGCGCGAAGTATGTATGTGTTCCCTAGAAACGCCCTTGTTTTAGCTATCTCTCTCCACCTAGCCCTGCTCTCAAAAGTCGATACGGTAGGGAGCAGCACAAGATCTGCTTTTTTCTCTCTTATCTTTTGCCAGTACGCGTCAAAGTGAAGCTCGAAGCCGCCGATAATCGCAATCTTGAAGCCATCAACCGTAATAAACCCGGGCGTAGCGTGGGATGATAATCCCTCATCAAAAAAAGCCCTCTCATTCCAGTGTGGATAGGGCATTAGCGTGCGTTGCTCAAAAGCCTTGAAGTGACCCTTGTCAAACACCGCCATAAGCTTGTATATCTTTTTTTTCTCCACCCATACAAGCGGGGAGACTATCGTGATATTATAGACTTTTGAGAGGTTGAGGAGATTTTCCTTTTGCATCTTTCCTTGGTCTTCGACAAGCCCTAGAGGCGTCTTTTCAAGCTCTTTGAAAAACAGATTTACGACATATTCCGGCAACAGCAAAAGCGATACTTTTTTGCTTTTTGCAATAGCCAAATAATAATCGAGCTTTGCCTTTTCTATCGGCAAAGACGGTACTTGCAGGGCTGCTACTGTTAGTATTTTATTTTCCACGCATCAATCTTTTTTAGAAAACTCTTCTATTTGCAGCTTCGCCTCTTCAAGCATCTTTGCCGCATCCTCTAGTTTTTTTATCCCATCTTTGTACGTCTCCACGCTTTTTGCAAGGGTGATTTCAGGGTCGTTAAGAGCTTTTAGAAGCTCTTTTGCCTCGTCTAGCAGCTCTTCAAAAGATTGTTTTTTGCTCATATTTTTTTCTCCAAAATATCGGATACAAGGTCGGCAAACTTCTCGACTTCAACCAAAAATGCGTCGTGACCGTAGTCTGAATCTATGCAAATATACGATACGTTATCCATCCCGTGTTTTTGCATCGTCCGCGCAATGTGCTGCATCTCGGATGGGAAAAACATCGTATCACCTTTGAATGACAAAAGGCACAATGATGAACGTATACGAGATAATGCATCTTCCAAACTATCATATCCATATGACACATCGAATATATTTATCGCTTTGGATAAATACAAAAACGAGAGCGGGTCGAACCATTTGACAAAGTTTTCGCCGTTATAGTCAAGGTATCTCTCAACCTCAAACTGCCCAAAAAGCTCGAAAAGACCGTCATTTGCGACATATCCTCGTCCAAACTTGCCGCTCATCCCCTCCGGGCTTATATATCCCAAATATCCGGCCATTCTGGCTGCGGATAGTCCGGCAAAACCGTTTTGCTTTATCTCTTCGGAGTCATAGTTGCCCCCGTCAAAAGCAGGGTCTGCAAGTAGTGCGGATTGCGCCACTTTGTTGAGTGCTATCACCCACGGACTTGTAGCATGTGTCGTCGCCATAGGGATAACTATCTCGGCAAAATCAGGGTACTCTACGGCAAAAGAGAGAGCCTGCATTCCCCCCATGGAGCCGCCGATTATCGCTTTAACTTTAAATATACCCAGTGTCGCAAAAAGCGTTTTTTGAGCCCTTACCATATCCCTTATGGTTATTACGGGAAACTTTAGCCCGTAAGCTCTCTTTGTCTTAAGATTTTCGCTTTTTGGCCCCGTAGAACCGTAGCAGCTACCTATAACATTGACGCAAATAACATAATATTTTGTCGTATCAACAGCCTTACCGTCGCCGACAAGAGCATCCCACCATCCCGGTTTTTTATCGTCTTCATATCTGCCTGCTGCGTGGTGTGAGCCGGAAAAAGCATGGCACACGACTATTACGTTGCTTTTATCCTCATTTAGCTCACCGTACGTCTCATAGACCATACGATACGGCTCAAGTATCCGCCCGCTGTCGAGATAGAGCGGTGTACTAAAATCTACGGTTTTTGTGGTTATCTGCACGTTTTTTACTATCTGCTCTCGTGGTAGTTTGGCGCCTCTTTTGTGATAAATACGTCATGAACATGGCTCTCTTTGAGACCTGCAGACGTTATCTCTACAAATTCCGCTTTTTCTTGATAATCCAAAATATCTTTCGCACCAAGGTAGCCCATAGATGAACGCAGACCGCCCAGCATTTGATAGACTATCTCATGGATGTGTCCACGGTACGGCACTTGCCCCTCGATACCTTCCGGAACTAGTTTATCAACCGCAGTTCCCTCTTGGAAATATCTGTCATTTGACCCTTTTTGCATAGCACCGATACTTCCCATTCCTCTGTAGGCTTTGTATTTTCTGCCTTGGTACATGATAGTCTCACCCGGGCTCTCTTCCGTTCCCGCAAGCATAGAGCCGACCATTACCGATGAAGCTCCCGCCGCAATAGCTTTTGCAAGGTCGCCGGAGTATTTGATACCCCCATCCGCAATAACAGGAATACCTAGTTTTCTAGCCTCTTCGGCCGCGTCCATAATAGCCGTTATTTGAGGTACGCCCACGCCGGCAACTATTCTAGTAGTACATATACTTCCAGGCCCTATTCCCACCTTTACAGCGTCTGCCCCAGCCTCGGCAAGAGCTCTTACTGCCTCTGCGGTAGCTATATTGCCTGCTATTACGTCAACTGCAAGAGTTTTTTTGAGCTCTCTTACCGTATCTATAATCCCTTTTGAATGCCCGTGAGCAGAGTCAAGTACAAGCACGTCCGCCCCTGCTTTTACAAGCGCTTCCGCTCTATCAAATTGTCCAACGCCGATTGCAGCGCCAACTCTTAGTCTGCCGAAATCATCTTTATTTGCATTTGGATATTCGATTCTTTTTTTAACGTCTTTTATCGTAATAAGACCTTTTAGTACGTTTTCATCGTTTACTATAGGGAGCTTTTCGATTTTATGCTTATGAAGGATTTTGGCCGCCTCATCCAGCGATACGCCGACTTTTGCACTTACAAGCGGCATTTTGGTCATTATCTCGCCGATTTTTCTTTTAGGGTCGTTTTCAAACCTCATATCCCTATTTGTGCATATACCCACAAGCTTGCCGTGGTCGTCAATGACCGGGGCGCCCGAGATATGAAATTCGTTAAGCATATAAAGAGCCTCTTCAAGAGTCGTACTCTCTTTGAATGCGATTGGGTCAACTATCATACCGCTTTCAGATTTTTTAACCCTTTTTACTTGCTTGACTTGAGACTCTATGTCCATATTTTTGTGGATTATACCGATACCGCCAACCCTTGCCATGGCAATAGCCGCTTCATATTCTGTTACCGTATCCATCGCCGCCGATACTATCGGAGCATTTAGCGTTATGTTTTTCGTAAGTCTACTGGAGATGTCTACGTTTTTAGGCAAAATCTCTGAGTATTTTGGTACCAGCAACACATCTTCAAACGTCAGTGCCTTTTTTACTATTTTCATATCCATCTCCTTCTTATAATAAACTGTTTTTGTATGCGCAAATATCTTCTACGACTGCGGCCGCGTCAAATAGCTTTTGTTCTTCAAAATGCGAAGCCAGTAGCTGCACGCCGATAGGAAGTTTTTGTTTGTCGTATCCCGTCGGCACTGAAATCCCCGGTAGTCCCGCAAGGTTGACGCTAATCGTATAAATATCCTCAAGATACATCTCAAGAGGCTCTTTAAATGAGTTAAACTCAAACGCCGTACTTGGTGTAACCGGCATTATCACGATGTCAGCCTCTTTGAAAATGGAGAGATATTCACCCTTGATAAACTCTCTAGCCTTTTGCGCTTTGACATAATATGCGTCGTAATAACCGCTTGATAGAACGAAGTTTCCAAGAAGTATTCTTCTTTGTACCTCGCTACCAAACCCCTCGCTTCTAGTCTTTACGAACATCTCGGCGACGCTTTTTGACTCCGCTCTATATCCGTATCTTACGCCGTCAAATCTTTGTAGGTTTGTAGCGGCCTCGGCTGTCGCTGTCACATAGTACGCTGCAACATCGTATTTTGAATTTAGCAGGTTTTTGTAGACTACCTTGTGCCCCGCTTTTTCAAGCTCTTTTATGACACTTTTGATGGACTCTTTGATGTCTTCGCTCGCCTGTTCGACATAGTTTTCGATAACCGCAAAAGTCAGCTTACGATTTCTGTCTATTTTATCCGCCGTAGTTATATGCTCTACGGTTGCACTTGTCGAGTCTTTCGGATCAAATCCCGCTATTTTGTCGTATAGCAAAGCCGCGTCCTCAACGCTTCTGCCAAAAGAGCCTATCTGGTCAAGGCTGGAGCCGTACGCCACAAGTCCAAACCTGCTCACTCTGCCGTATGTAGGCTTCATCCCAACGCATCCACATAGAGCCGCAGGTTGTCTGATACTCCCACCAGTATCGCTTCCGAGCGCTACTATCGCAGAGCCGTTTGCCACCGCAGCAGCCGAGCCGCCCGAAGAGCCCCCTGGGACTCTGAGTTTGTTATGCGGATTAAGCGTTCTGCCGTACACGCTACTCTCGGTCGTACTTCCCATAGCAAACTCATCCATATTTGAACGCCCAAACAACGAGCAACCGTGTGATAGCAGCTTTTCTATTGCCGTAGCGTTATATGGAGATACGTATCCTTTTAGGATGTTGCTAGCGCAAGTGATACCCCAATCTTTTACATTGATATTGTCTTTTACAAGCACCGGCACACCCTCGCCAGCCTCTTCAAAACCGACATAAGCGTTTATGTCTTTTGTCTCTTCTGCTTTTTTCTTTAGGTCTTGTTTTAGCCCTTTTAGGTCTTCTCCGCCTAGTTTTAGAGCGTCTTTAAAGCTTATCATTTCTCTTTTTCCTTATTTGCTTTCGGATGTTTTTTTACAAATACGATACCCGCACCGAGCACGGCAAGCAAGAATCCCACCGCAACGACTACTACCCAAAACGGCATCGCTTCGTTCAAATTCAAGACATAGCCTTTTGGCATCTAGGGCATAGCGACTCTTCTGCCTCGGCAGCATATCTCCAACACCTTGGGCATTTATGCTTTGTCGATTTCATTACGCTAAACTCTTTGCCGTCTATATCAAAAGATGCAAGCGTTTCGCCCTCGTCTTTGCCGAGAAGGCCGCTGACAAGGAAGAAATCTTCCATATCTTTTTCACTACTTAGCCCCTCAAAGCCGCCTGGAAGACCGATGGAGAGCTCAAGGGTGCTTTTGACGCTCCCCTCTTTTTTGAACTTCTCCACAGCCTCGAAGAATCCGTCTCTTATCTCAAGCAGTTTTGCCGCGTCAAAGTCGCTTTTTACATCTGGCAACTCTTTTGCGACAAGCCCAAATACGCTCGTTTGCCCCTCTCTGAGAAACTCAGGCATATACTCCACGACCTCATCGGCGGTATATGTCAGTATTGGAGCAACAAGTGTCAAAAGTGAGCGAAGTATTAGCGCCATAACCGTCTGAGACGCCCTTCTTGTCTCCGAATCTTTGGCATCGCAATAGAGCCTATCTTTGCAGACGTCCATATAGATATTAGATAGCTTACTCACCACAAATGCGTTGAGTCTTATCATTGCCCTTGCATATTCGTACTCGTCAAACTCTTTTTTGACCTCTTCAAAAACCGTTTTTGCCTCGGAAAGTATCCATCTATCCAGCTCGCCTAGGCTCTCCAGCGGAGTCAACGCCTCAAGGTCGCTGATATTTGCCAGCAAAAATCTAAACGAGTTTCTCAGTTTTCTATACTGCTCGGATATTTGTTTTAGTATCTCGGTCGACACCTTGACATCATCGGTAAAGTCGCTCATTGCAACCCACAGCCTCATTATCTCACTACCATACTCTTTGAGAATAGCCTCGGGAGCTACGACATTGCCTAGCGACTTGGACATTTTGCGCCCCGACGCATCCACCGTAAAGCCGTGCGTTATTACGCTTTTAAACGGAGCTTGTTTGTTGACAGCGCAAGAGAGGAGTAGCGAGCTTTGGAACCACCCCCTATGTTGGTCAGAGCCCTCCAAATACACATCCGCAGGATACTCTCCGGCATCGTAGTTGCCGCTTTTGATTACTGAGAAAAATGTCGAACCGCTATCAAACCATACATCAAGTATGTCAGTCACCTTTTCAAAGTGCTCCGCCTCGGTCTTCATGCTATACGGTAAAAAGTCGACAACAGGCTTAGAGTACCAAGCATCCGCCCCCTCTTCATCGAATATTTCGGCGGCAAGGCTTAGCGCTCTCTCGTCCAGCAAAGCCTCGCCATTTCTCTTGTCTCTTAAGAATGCTATCGGCACACCCCAATCTCTTTGTCTTGAAATACACCAGTCTGGTCTGTTTTCTATCATGCTTTTTAGACGGTTTTTGCCGGCTTTCGGATAGAAGTTGATTTTTTCTATTTCGCCTAGAGCTATCTCTCTTAGCGTTCTATCATCGTTTGCCAGCTTCTCGTCCATTGCAATAAACCACTGTTTTGTGGCTCTATAAATGACGGGCTTGTGCGTTCTCCAGCAATGCGGATAGGAGTGGACAAACTTCGATACTTTAAGAGCCGCCGCCCCAAGCATCTCGACTATCATGTCGTTTGCTTTGAATATGTGCTGACCCACAAACTCCGCCGCATTCGGGATAAGTACGAGTTTTACAATAGTTTGGTCGTATTTACCCTCTTCATCGACAGGCATTATCACATCAAGATTGTATTTGAGTCCGACACGGTAGTCATCCTCACCGTGCCCCGGAGCCGTATGCACGCATCCCGTGCCATCCTCTACCATGACATGCGCGCCAAGCACTATCGTTGATGCTCTGCCGTTTAAAGGATTTATCGCATTTAGTTTTTCCAGCGTTTTTGACGGGAATGTTTTTTTGACATCGCCCGAAAACAGCCCGTTTGCCTTGCATTTTTCCACAAGAGAGGCCGCCACTATATATCCGTCAGTCGTTAGCGCATACTCTTCATCAGGGTTTAGTGATATACCTACATTTGCAGGAAGCGTCCAAGGGGTAGTCGTCCATATCACGACCGCGGCTTTTGCCTCACCTATTGCCGCCAGAGCCTCAGCGCCAAGGTCAAAGGCTACAAATATCGAATAGTCTTCCTTATCCTTATACTCCACCTCGGCCTCGGCAAGAGCGGTTTTTGCCGCCCAGCTCCAATACACGGGCTTGCTTCTCTCTACAAGCAGTCCGGCTTTTGCCACTTCGCAAAGGGCTTTGTAAATGTTTGCTTCAAACTTGAAATCCATAGTCACATATGGCTTTTCCCAGTCCGCCTGAACACCCATCTTTTCAAATTCGCCCATCTGAATACCGACAAATTTTCTAGCATGCTCACGACAAAGCTCTCTGATATCCTCTTTTTTGAGGGCATCTTTTTTCTCTTTTCCCAGAGCCTTTTCTATCTCTTGCTCTATCGGCAGACCGTGGCAATCCCACCCTGGAGTGAAGCGCACGGACGCACCGTTAAAAAAGTTGTGTTTTACGATAATATCTTTTAGCGTTTTATTGAGCGCATGCCCTATATGCAAGTGTCCGTTGGCGTATGGGGGACCGTCGTGCAGAGTGAAATCTGCCTTTTTTCCTCTTTTCAAGTCGTTAAAAACAGAATTTTTTCGCCATAATTCATATCTTTTAGGTTCGTTTTGAGGCAGATTTGCCCTCATAGGAAAGTCTGTAGCGGGTAAAAGCAGGGTGTCTTTATAATCCATAATTTCTCCGGAGTAGTCACAAAAAGAGTTTTCGTAATCTTACAAAACCCTAGGTAAAAAAGCGTTAAAAGGGGTTGCGTAGCAAAGTTTTCACAAAATAAAGGAAGGGCGTTGAAGAGTACTGTTTTGGTGGTGGGCGAAAAATTTAGATACTCGTCCGATTTTTTGGAAGCGCTAAAAAGAAAAATACATGCCAAGCTTCCAAAAATAGACTCCTTTGTATTTATAAGAGAAAACGACCCCAATATCTTGGTGGAGCTTGAAAATTACATCGCCAGCTCATCAAACATCATCATAGCCGCACAAAAAAATAGCTTTACGCTCATCGGAAAGATGCTCTCAACCCACATGTTGGATACCATGGTGCCAAGAGGCGATATGCTCATCCCATCCAAATGCAAAGAGTATGTAAGCGGAAGCTATCTAGTCACTATACAAAGCAGACTTATCAACGTACTGCGAATAGACACGGCGAGCGATATCCCGAATATACTAATAGAAGAGCAAAGAAAAATCAAAAAAATATTTATTCTGGATAACGATGAAGAGCGCACGAAACTATTGGTATCACCTCTTGCAGCAACAAGCGAAATAGCCGCCACCGTATATAAAAATCCAAGCGGATTCGTAGAGCTTGTGGCGGAAGAAAAAAAATACGGTAAGCTCGATAGTTTTCTAACTAAAGCGCAAAAACTATTTGACGGCAAAGCAATAATTTCCGATTCACTAGAGGCGCACATCATAGCCTCCCTAAGCGAACAAAATAAAAAACTAGCCATTGCCGAAAGCTGCACCGGTGGACTATTGAGCTACAAATTTGTCAGGATTCCGGGGGCTAGTGACGTACTCATAGGCTCACTGACTACATACGCAAATGAAGCCAAGATATCATGGCTCAGCGTAGATGAAAACATCATAGACGACTACGGAGCCGTAAGCGAAGAGAGCGTATCGCAAATGGTTGATGGGCTTCTCAAAATATCCGGAGCTGATTATGCGGTTGCAATCAGCGGCGTAGCAGGGCCAGGCGGCGGTAGCGCAGACAAACCCGTCGGACTTGTCTATATAGGCGTCGGCTCTCTAGGCGGTACAAAAAAGATTGAAAAAAATATTTTTTTTGGCGACCGAGAGCTTATACAATCGAGCGCCGCAAACTATGCGCTAAAAATGCTTTGCGAAATTTTTTAAAAAATAAAGCAAAATAGTCTTGACAAGGGCAAAATTTT
>JBFWKW010000012.1:0-54249 GCA_050252455.1 Campylobacterales bacterium
TGAGACTCCAAAGACTAACCGGTCTTGAGAGAGATAAGATAGAAAATGAATACGCAGAGCTGATGAAAGAGATAGAAAGACTATCTGCAATCCTAAAAAGCGAAGATTTGCTAAACGACGTCATCAAAACCGAACTAGTCGAAATAAGAGAGAGATACAATCAACCAAGACGCACTGAAATTACGGAAGACTACGAAGATATCGACGTAGAAGACCTAATACCGAATGAGCCGATGGTTGTAACCATGACACACAGGGGCTACATCAAGCGCGTAAATCTAAAATCATATGAAAGACAAAATAGAGGCGGAAAAGGCAAGGTAGCGGTAACTACTTACGAAGACGACTTTATAGAGAGTTTCTTTGTATGCAATACCCATGATACGCTGATGTTTGTCACAAACAGAGGTCAGCTATACTGGCTAAAAGTATACAAAATACCTGAAGCCGGGCGAACGGCAAAAGGAAAAGCGGTTGTAAACCTACTCAACCTACAAGCCGAAGAGCAGATAAAAGCCGTTATTCCTACAACCGACTTTAATGAAGAAAAATCGCTGGCATTCTTTACCAAAAACGGTATCATCAAAAGAACAAACCTAAGCGAATTCTCGAATGTTAGAAATGTCGGCATTAGGGCAATTACGTTAGATGATGATGATGAACTTGTAACGGCATTTATCGTAGACCACCAGCACAAAGAGTTCTTCATACTAACCAAAAAAGGTATGTGTATCCGCTTTGACATCAGAGCAGACATTGAAGGAAAAGGCGGAGTTAGAGAGCTTGGGCGTACCGCTAGAGGTGTAACCGCTATTAGATTTAAAGTCGGGGAAGACTATGTCGTAGGGGCAAATGCGCTCAAAAACGAGAATGAAGAGATACTAACGGTTAGCGAAAGAGGCTTTGGTAAGCGAACAGAGGCAAACGAATATAGACACCAGTCAAGGGGTGGAAAAGGTGTAATTGCCATGAAGATTACATCAAAAACAGGCGATATGGTTGGGGCGCTAATCGCAGACGAAGAGATGGATATGATGGCTCTAACCTCTAGCGGCAAAATGATAAGAGTTGATATGCAAACAATCAGGCAAACCGGCAGAAACGCCAGCGGGGTCATGATAGTAAGAGTTGACGAAAATGACTTCGTTGTGGATATCGCCAGATGTCCTAAAGAAGAGCCGGAAGAGCCAGGATTAGAAGATGATGGTGCAGAAGGCCCTGCGGAACTGATTTAAAGTTTTAATACGATGGACGATATTGGAAATATGAAAAAAGCTAATGTTTTAAAAATTGCGTGCATCGTGCTGTGTATTGGAATGTTTTTTGCTGGTTGCTCATTTAAAGCGGAAATAGATAGCAGACTTATCAATGGGCATCAGTCCGGCGGCTCTGCCTATACTCCGGTTTTGGACGGCTGTGCGAATGAAAGTAGGTAGGGGTAACATATGAAAAAAACTTATTTTTGGCTGTTTATGTGTATCGCCGTCATATTTGGCGGGTGTTCTTCAAAGAGTGAGCCTAAACCTGAAAAACAGGAAGCCAATGCAACGCAAAAGCAAGAAGGCAACATTAGCAAACAAAAAACCGCCGAAGCAAAAAAGACCGAAGTGAATAAAACGATAAAACGTACAAACATCACGGTCAATAATTTTTCAGATTGCCCATTGTCTGCACCAAGCGACTATAAAACTATTCCTTACGAATAAAAACAAAGGATAACCATGAAAAAAACGCTCTTAATTTCAGCATTTTTTGTTGCATCACTTTTTGCAAATACCACCGAAACTGCAAAAGACAATCTAGTTGTTGAAGAAAAAAATATAGTTCTAAACAACAATAACGTTATAACACTATCCGTAATAGGTCAAGGCGTAGCCCCTGAACATACTATATCTCCGAGCCAATCACTCACGCTTGCAAAGAAAGCGGCAAAAGCCGATGCACTTGCGCAGCTTGCAGAGAAGCTAAACGGGGTTAAAGTTGAAGGTTATGACCTTGTTAAAAACATGGTGGTACAAAGATCACAAGTCAAAACTTGCGTTTCTTCAATGATTAGACATGCAAACATTGTTGAGACAAAATGCAAAGGCGACCTATGTGAAGTAGAAATGGAGCTGAAAGTCGTCGGCAACAAATGGTATCCAGAACTAGCATCTGCTTACAAATAATATCACTCTCCCTCTTCGGAGGGGACTACTATTTTACCTACTCTCTAACATCGAAGAATATAGTTGCAAGCTCAGAGAGACTGCAAATCAGCAAAAAAATGACCCCCACGGAATCAAAACCGATAAAATATTTTGAAATCAGCAATGATAAAAACGCAAAAAGTGAAAAAGAATTTGTTACTCTCTATAAAGATGAGATAACGGAGCTAATTTTGACTCAAAATGCTTTTGTGCAATCAACCTCAAAAACAGTCAATATGATAACCTCGGATAGCTCAACGGTAAGAAGCCTGCCAACCCTTGTGAGCATTGATTTTAAAGAAGATTTTGGTATCATCGGCATATACGAGTAAGGGTAGCAAAAAGTGAAAATAGCGCTTGTAGAAGACGATATTAATATGCGAAAATCGCTAGAAATGGCGTTTTTATGTTATCCGGAATACGAACTAAAAACTTTCAAAAACCCAAAAGAAGCATTAAAATCAATAGATGACAGCTTTGATCTAATCATATCCGATTTGACGATGCCGGGCATGGATGGGTTGGAATTCGTCAAAGAGCTTGACGGAAGATTTCCTGTAATTATCATAACGGGTAACGCAACGCTAAACCGTGCAATAGACTCCATTAGACTTGGCGTAAAAGATTTTATAACAAAGCCTTTTGAAATTCAGACATTAATAGGTGCAATCCAAAAAGGCTTTGAAACAAAAGAAGAAAGAGCCGTAGCCGTCACCACCAGAAAAGAAGAGATAAAGGCATCAGCCTCTAAAGACGACGGCTTTATAGCAATATCCAAAGGCGTTGAAAGAGCCGTAGAGGTATCCAAAAAAGCGGCGGCTACGGATGCCAGCATTATGCTTCTTGGCGAAAGCGGAGTGGGTAAAGAGGTCTTTGCAAACTTTATCCACAAAAACTCAAAAAGAAGCGAAAAGCCTTTTGTTGCTATCAATATGGCGGCAATTCCGGACAACCTGATAGAAAGTGAACTATTTGGCTACGAAAAAGGTGCCTTTACGGATGCGCAAGCTGCAAAACCGGGTAGATTTGAGATTGCAAACGGCGGAACCCTGTTTTTGGATGAGATAGGCGAGATGCCTTACCCTTTGCAATCAAAGCTTCTAAGAGTTATCCAAGATAAAGAGATAACAAGACTTGGGGCAACCAAGCCGATAAAAATAGATGTACGAATAATCTCGGCAACAAATGTAAATATTGAGCAAACCATAAAAGACGGCGGTTTTAGAGAGGATTTGTACTATAGGCTAAATACGATTCCGGTTAAAATTCCACCTCTACGAGAAAGACAGGAAGAGATAATACCTATAGCCGAAATGACGCTGGAGAGCACGTCAAAAAAATACGGCGTAAAAGAGCACACACTGTCAAACGGGGCAAAAGAAGCACTTGTAAGTCATGTATGGCAGGGCAACATAAGGGAGCTTATTTCAGTATGCGAAAGGGTCGCAATCCTCACGGATACCGAAGTGATAGAAGCCGAAGACATAACACAAAATTTATAATCTAAAAGGAAAGAGAACTTGAAAGAATATATAGTAGCGGTAGCAGGCGCAACAGGCGCTGTCGGACAAGAGATAATAGAGGTTTTGCAAGAGTTTAACTTGCCTATAAAAAAACTAGTCCCACTGGCTAGCGCAAACAGCCTAGGCAAAAAAATAGAATTTAGAGGCGAAGAGATAGCGGTAAAAGAGCTAACCGAGAGCGTATTCAAAGAAGAGGGCGTGGAAATAGCGCTTTTTAGCGCGGGTGGAAGCGTGTCTGCAAAATATGCACCTCACGCAGCGGCAGCCGGAGCCGTAGTAATAGACAATACAAGTCACTTTAGGATGCAAGAAGATGTGCCGCTGGTCGTCCCAGAGGTCAACAAAGAAGATATCAAAGAGTGGAAAAAAACGGGCGTAATAGCAAATCCAAACTGCTCAACAATCCAAATGGTAACGGCGCTAAAGCCGCTCGATGAGCTTTTTGACATAGAAAGAATAGACATTGCGACATATCAAGCCACAAGCGGCGCAGGTATGCAAGCGATGGAAGAGCTAGTAGATCAGATGAAAAAGTTTTTTGAGTTCAAACTAGATGATTATAAACCGCAAAAATTCGTCCACCAAATAGCACTCAATCTCATCCCTCAAATAGATAGCTTCCTTGACACGGGCTACACAAAAGAAGAGATGAAGATGGTCAACGAGACCCAAAAAATCATGCACAAAAACATGCAAGTATCGGCAACATGCGTCCGTGTGCCCGTGCTCAGAGGGCATAGCGAAGCGGTGACTATCAAATGCAAAAAACCGGTAGACGCAGCAAAAGCCAGAGAGGCTCTTGCAAAGGCTAAGAGCATCATAGTACAAGACGAGCCGTCAAAATCAATCTACCCAATGCCTAGACCGACATCAGGCACGAACGACACTTATGTGGGCAGAATCAGGGTTGACAACTTTGACCCAAATATCCTACACCTTTGGATAGTTGCAGACAATCTCAGGGTCGGCGCTGCTACAAATGCGGTTAGAATTGCAAAAGAGTGGATCAAGATGCAAGAGGAGAGCAAATGAAATGTGATAACCCGCAAAACGACCAAGAAAAAGCGAGATGTAACGACCTAAAAGAGTCGCCTTGGTATGAAAGTGCATTTGAAAATTTCCTTTGGAATAGCAGACTATGGGTACTTTTTGCAGTCGTATCTGCCCTTATAGCGGCAGTAGCTCTTTTTATCATAGGGACATTGGATGTACTGGACGTAGTAAGGCAGCTATGGAACTACTACATTCTCAGCGATCACTCACATGACATACACGCAACAGCCGTTAGCGAGATTATAGGTGCCGTGGATTTGTATCTTATCGGCATAGTAATGCTACTCTTTAGCTTCGGTATTTACGAGCTTTTTATATCACAGATAGATCCGGCCGTAGAACACAGCTCTTCAAAAATTCTTGAGATACACTCTCTTGACGAGCTAAAAGACAAAGTGGCAAAAGTCATCATCATGGTACTAGTGGTCAAGTACTTTCAAATGGTGCTTGATATGAAATTTGAAGGGCCGCTTGAGATGCTATATCTTGCAGGCTCTATCCTTGCGCTCTCATTGGCGCTATATTTTTTACACAAAGGCGGGGAACACTAATTGGTTTTTATAGATGCATGCTTCAAAAGGCCCACAAAACATACTCCAATATGGATGATGAGACAAGCGGGCAGATACCTGCCGGAATATAGAGCGACAAGAGCGAAAGCGAAAGATTTTATAGATTTTTGCCGCAGACCAGACCTTGCGACGGAGGCAACGCTTCAGCCGATAGATATACTTGATGTCGATGCTGCGATACTTTTTAGCGATATTCTCGTAGTACCGCTTGAGATGGGCATGAAGCTAGAGTTCATAGAAAAAAAAGGTCCGGTATTTCACGATCCGGTATCCACCCTGGCAGACCTTGAGAGACTATCCAAGACACCAGAAGATAGCCTCGGATACGTATATGAAGCGGTAAAAGAGATTAGAAAAAGCCTACCCGCAGACAAAGCTCTGATAGGCTTTGCCGGAAGTCCTTGGACACTTGCTACATACATGGTAGAGGGGCAAGGAAGCAAAACTTTTGAGAAAATCAAAAGAGAGGTGTATAAAAACCCTGAGTTTATGAAAGCCCTTCTTTCTATGCTAACGGATAGCGTCAAGAAATACCTGCTCAACCAAATAGATGCCGGCGCAAATGCCGTGCAGGTGTTTGATAGTTGGGGCGGCGCTCTCGAAGAAGACAAATTCTTTGAGTTTAGCTGGAAATATATGCTTGAAATCAGCGACTTTATCAAAAAAGAGCGCCCAAATGTTCCTGTAATCCTTTTTTCAAAAGGTATCGGCACATACATGGATAAAATAAGCGGCAACTTTGATGTATTCGGCGTTGACTGGGGTACACCTATGAGCCTTGCCAAAGAAAAAGTATTTGATAGATATGCGCTTCAAGGAAATCTTGAGCCTTCACGCCTCTATGATAAAAATGAAATGTTAAAAGGTGCGGAAGATATACTATCGCTGTTTAAAGGGCAAAGCGGGCATATATTCAACCTAGGGCATGGGATGATTCCTGATTTGCCTGTTGAAAATGCAAAAGAACTCGTAAGTTTCGTACACTCATACCGATAAGGAGATTATTATGAAGTTTTCAAAACTATTGATTTCGTTTATTCTTTCGCTATCCATTTTCAGCTCTTCACTATTTGCTGAAATGGTAGAGACAAGAGCGATGCTTAGCGCGGAGGCGCCAAAAGCGAATATTGATTCGTTCCTTGCCAGAAGCGATGTGCAGCAAAAACTTGCCGCACTTGGTGTAGATGAAGCTACAATCAAAGACAGAATGGCATCTTTGACAAATGACGAAATAGCACAAATCAGTAAAAAAATAGACGAAATGCCTGCCGGCGGCGATGCGGGTATCATCGGCGTTCTCGTGTTTATATTTGTGCTTCTTTTGATTACGGACATTCTCGGTCTTACAAAAGTATATAGCTTTACAAGGTCTGTTAGATAAAACACATATTTTTTTGCGCGTTAGCCTTGCTTTTTGCGGGGTGCGCGCCAAAAAATTACGATTATATATCATCTGATTCGTCCATATCTACGTCAAAACGAATCAAGCTACATATTTACCCACAAGACTCTTATTATTGCGGTCCATCCTCGCTCGCCACCGTTTTTAAAAAAGAACAAATAGTCTTTAACTACGACGACCTATCACAACACACTTTTACGCCTGGACTCAAAGGGACATTGCAACCTCAAATGAAAGCCGCGGCCAGAAAATACGGCTTAATCCCATACGAAACAGGCAAAAGCCTAAAAGATATTTTGTTAGAACTATCAAACGATACATCCGTTATAGTGTTGTTTAATCTTGGATTAAAAACCGTTCCCGTATGGCACTACAGCGTCGTTACCGGATATGACAAAGCCGAAAAAAAAGTCTTTTTGTCTGCTCCGAACGGCTCCGAGACGTGGATGAGTTTTGAAGAATTTGAAACTTTTTTTGAAAGAGGGGGTAGCTGGGCTATATCACTTATAAAGCCGCCTAAACTTCCGAAAACCTCAAGCGAAAACAATATAATAGCCGCAATATTGGATATGTATGAAATAAACCAAAAAGAGATAGCCAAACAAGCGGCAGTTAGCCATCTATCAAATAATCCCGCGTCATACCCGGCAATGGTTCTGCTGGCTAATATATACCTAAAAGAAGATGATTATAGAAGCGCCGCTTTTATGTATAATGAGATTTTGAAGATAAAACCTAAAGAGCCTTCTATATTAAACAATTTGGCAACGGCACTCTTGAAACAAAAAAAGTATGATGAAGCAAAAAAATATGCGATAGAGGCGGTAAAAATAGGCGGTAAATTTGCGCAAAACTATCAAAACACATTAGATGAAATAGAAAAAGCTATAAAGGAACAAAAATGAACGAGTGGATTGAAGCCTTATCCAAAGAAAACGAACTTCACATTATAGATAAAGAGGTGGACGTATTTTTGGAAGCGGCACATATCGCCTACCTTGAGATGAAAAAAGAGAATCCAAAAGCCATACTATTTACAAAACCGATAAACAAAAAACTTGGCATCAAATACGATACACCCGTGCTTGCAAATGTATTTGGAAGCACAAAAAAATGTGAGCTAATGTTTGGCGGCGACTTCAATAAAATAGCCGAGAAAATAGATGGATTTTTGAAGCTCAAAAAACCGAAAACGCTAAAAGAAAAAATAAAAAAATTGAAAGATATTTTAGGACTGAGGCACGTTTTTCCTAAGTTGGTATCAAACGGTGCATGCCAAGAGGTTGTCTACCCAAAAGGGATAAAACTAGATGAAATAATGCCTATTCTAACTACTTGGAAGGACGACGGCGGGGCTTTCATAACAATGGGGCAGATATATACAAAAAGTCTGGATGGCGGCATGAAAAACGTCGGAATGTATAGACTTCAACTGTTTGAAGATAACACACTAGGGCTTCACTGGCAAATACATAAAGATTCAAACCACTTTTTCCATGAATACAAAAAAGCCGGGCAAAAAATGCCGGTAGCAATAGCGATAGGCGGCGACCCGCTGTATACATGGTGTGCTACTGCTCCAATGCCTAAAGGATTTTTTGAGCTTATGCTTTACGGTCTCATTAGGAATAAAAAAGCAAAAATGGTGAAATGTAAAACGGTAGACCTAGAAATCCCGGCAGATGTAGATTTTGTCATAGAGGGTTTTGTAGATACTTCAAAGGTGAAAGACGAGGGACCTTTTGGCGACCACACAGGCTACTATACGCCTATCGAACCATATCCGTATCTTGATATTACGGCCGTCACAAGCAAGAAAAATCCAGTTTTTTATGCGACCGTCGTCGGCAAGCCGCCTATCGAAGATAAATATATGGGATATGCGACCGAAAGGATATTTTTGCCCCTCATCAAAACTACGGCTCCTGACATCACAGACTATGCAATGCCGGAAAACGGCGTTTTCCACAATCTAATCCTTGCCAAAATAGATACTCTATACCCAGGGCATGCCAAACAAGCAATGCATGCTTTTTGGGGTGTGGGGCAGATGAGTTTTGTCAAGCACGCCGTGTTTTTCCCAAAAGACGCTCCAAATCTCAGAGATTACACAGAAATAGTCAAGTTCGTAGCCGATAGGCTAAAGAAAGAGCATTTACTAATTAGCGAAGGGGTACTTGATGCGCTTGACCACTCCAGTGATGCCTTTGCATATGGCGGCAAACTCGGCATAGATATCACGGATGCAAAGCCTTACAATGCAAATTTTGAAGATATAAGTAATCAAGGGGCAGCAGATATACTAGAGGCAAAAGAGGCAAAAATCTATCTAAAAGATACGCCAAACCGTGCAATTTGCGCCAAAATAAAAAGAACTACAGGCACAAAAGAGATATTTGAAAAAACAAAAAATGAACTCTCCAAATATGCAAAAATAGTCGTCATATTTGATGAAGAAAATAACGACCTAGACAATCCGTATATGCTTTTTTGGAGACTTCTGAACAATATGGATGCAAAAAGAGATATATATATCGACGGTGAATTTATCTTTGTCGATGCAACAAAAAAAGGCAAAAAAGACGGATACGACAGAGAGTGGCCAAACGATACGGTATGCGAAAGAGAGATATTGAACAATCTTAAATCAAAAGGCATTATTGATTTTGATGAAGAGTTTTTAAGAAAATGGCAGATAGTCGATTTTAGCTAAATGATAAACGCACTAAATTACTCATCATCGGCAACAAGGGTAACATACAGCGTCAAGGGCGCAGAGAGCAAGAGCCAAGAAGTAGAAGCGGCTCAGACCAAGCAAGATTCAAAAGAAAAAGAGACTATAGCTAAACTGCAAGCCAGAGATACCGAGGTCAGAGCGCACGAAGCAGCTCATATGGCGGCAGGCGGAGGCATTGCAGGCGGGGCTAGCTATGACTACCAAATAGGACCGGACGGCAAAGCATACGCCATAGGCGGAGAGGTTCCTATCGATATAAGCACGGAGGGGACTCCGGAGGCAACGCAGACAAAAATGCAAAAAGTAAAAGCTGCCGCTCTAGCACCGGCAAGCCCTAGTCCGCAAGACATAAAAGTAGCCGCAACAGCATCTATGATAGAAATGAAAGCTAAAATGGAAAAGCTAAAAGAAAAAAGCGAAGAAGCAACAGATAGCGTCAAAAAAGCAGGATTAAAAAAATACGAAGAATCTCAAAATATAGTTAAAAGCTAAAATAAGGAGAGGGAGGTTTATACCCCCGCCTCTTCCCTTCTAAGTAGATATTCCCATCTCTCATCAACATCTTTTTGGAACTGTTCGATAATGTGTTCATTTTTAGGCGTAAATAGGTGTTTAAATCTACCTTGCGCAGCCATGTAATCTCTTACGGGGATTTTGTTTTTAGGCTTATATGTCACGGTTAATTTCGTACCGTTTTCTATTTCAAATAGAGGGAATACGCAAGACTCAACCGCAAGTTCATTAAGCTCCATACCTCTATGAGGCTCAAATTTCCACTCTGTAGGGCACGGGCTAACAGCGTTAAGGAACGAAGGACCACCGCACTCAAAACCTTTTTGTACTTTTCTTACCATATCCTTCCAGTGTGAAGGAGAAACCTGAGCAACATAAGTTGCGCCGCTTGCGGCCATGATTCCGATGATATCTTTTTTCTTTTGCTTTTCGCCATAAGACTCTCTACCGGCTGGAGAAGTAGTTGTCGCACCACCGATAGGCGTAGATGAACTTCTTTGACCACCCGTATTCATATACCCTTCGTTATCAAGGCATACATACATCATCTCATGACCTCTTTCAAGGCATCCGCTTATCCACTGAAGACCTATATCGTAAGTACCGCCGTCGCCGCCGAATGCTACAAATTTTGTAGGTTTAGTTTCGCCGCCAGGTAGTTTGCCTTTTCTTTTTAGTACTTTGTACATAGATTCGGCACCGGCTATAGCAGTTGAACCGTTTTCAAAACCAATATGTATTGAGCTAACATCCCAGCTTGTAAAAGGGTAAATAGACGTACATACCTCTAGGCAACCCGTGCTGTAACCAGTTACTATATTGTAGTCAGTAGCATTCATAATCTCTCTAACGATAATAGAGTGTGAGCACCCCGGACAAAGTCTATGACCGCCCTCGAATCTTTCTAGAGATGTTGAAAATTCTTTTAGGTTTTTAATTTCTTTTATACCGCTCATTATTTACCCTTTATTTCGCGTCAAAGAAGCTTAGTTCTTTGCCTCTTAGGTTGATATGTTGTATCAACGGCTTAACTCTTTTCTTAGCTTTTGAACACTCTTCAAGATCAGCATATACTTTGGACAGGTGAGCAACAGTAGTATCTCTACCGCCGAGACCATAAGTGTAGTTCAAAGCAGGAATATTGATTCCATTATCAAGCATCACGGAGCATACATCATTAAATACGACGCCGGTTGTACCCATTGGGCAGTTTCTATCAAGAACCGCTACCGATTTTGCATTTTTAAGCGCAGCAGCAAGAAGATCTTTAGGGAAAGGTCTAAGAACTCTTATGGCAATAAGACCTACTTTTTTACCCTCTTTTCTGAGCTTATCAACAGTCAACTTAGTAGTACCTACCGCGCTTCCCATGATTACTATGATTTCGTCTGCATCATCGGTCATATATGTTTCAATAAACTTGTATTTTCTACCGGTTAATTTTTCAAACTCGGCAAATACTTTCTCGATAACAGGTCCTGCGTTCATAATTGCAGCATTTTGGTTTGCTTTGTGTTCAAAGTGCCACTCTTCTTCAGTTTGCGCACCGTATGTCACTGGGTTAGCCGCATCAAGCATAGGTTTTACAAATTTATAATCTCCTATAAATTTATATGCCTCGTCATCTTGAAGCGGGTGCACAACCTCTACAGTATGGCTAGTAAGAAACCCGTCTTGGTGAACCATAACAGGGAGTCTAACATTTAAATCTTCGCCTATTTTGAATGCGCAAAGATTCATATCGTAAGCTTCTTGCGGATTGTAGGCACATATATTTAGCCAGCCGCTTAGAAGACCTAGATACATATCCGAATGGTCGCCGTGAATATTTAGCGGACTCGCAAGGGCTCTATTTACCACGTTTAGTACGATTGGAAGTCTCATACCGCTTGCTTGATAAAGAACCTCTACCATTAGCGCAAAACCTTGTGAGCTAGTAGCAGTAGCAACCCTACCGCCAGCAGCCGCAGCGCCTACGCAAGCACTCATTGCCGCATGCTCGGATTCAACCATTACGAATTCACCGCCATTAATATCGCCATCAGCGGCATACTGTGAATAATTTTGCACTATAGGAGTTGAAGGCGTAATGGGATATGCCGCAACTACATCTATTTGCGCTTGTCTCATTGCTTGAGAAGCGGCAGTATTACCGTCCCAAACCGTTCTTGTTTCTAGTTCCATCGACTATTTCTCCTCGCCCGCTTTTTTCTCTTTTTTTGGCCAGTTTGCCAGCTCGTCCGCCTCATCTGCTCTCTCAGCAAACATAATCAGCGATTTCGGATTTGTAGGGCAAACGTGTGCACAGATGCCGCAACCTTTACAGTGGTCATAATCTATATGCGAAAACTTTTTATCTTTCGAAATAATAGAGGTATCTGGACAATACACCCAGCAAAATTGACAGTGAATGCAATGCTCAGCATTAAAAATAGGTTTTTCTACACGCCAATCAGCAACTGTATATGTAAAAGAGTTGTTGTCGCTGTGTACCCATTCCTCAGGTTTTGAAAACGATGTTAGTACTGCGCCCGGTACGAAGCCGTCCCAGTCTTTTAATAGATGATCCGGAGTTGCCATATTAATAAATCTCCTTAGTTAACTTCATTGTAGGCTCTAGTTATAGCTGCGTTATTACCGTCAATAACTTTTTGAGGGAATTTTTTAAGGATTTTTTTCATCCCTTCCAAAAACGCTTCAATCGTAAAAATGCCGGATACTTTCATAAGTGCGCCGAGCATCGGTGTGTTAGGAATAGCTTTTCCTATAGTTTCTTTACTTATTGTAAGGCAATCAAGAACATAAACTTCTCTGCCGACAAGTGAAGGAGCTTGTTTTAGCAATTCTTCTTTAGACATATCAGTAGTTATAATAAATTTAGTATTTTCGTTTGTATTTCTAGTAATGTTACCTGAGAAAACTAGCGATGGATCTATAACAAGTACATAATCCGGTAGCATCTCCTTGGAGTGGTCGATAATTTCTTCGTCAGCTACTCTATTATAAGCATTCATAGGAGCGCCTCTTTTTTCGGCTCCGTATACAGAAAATGCTTGAACAAATTTTCCTTCTGCGGCAAGCACATCAGCAAGAGCTTTCGCACCCGTTACAGCTCCTTGTCCGGCTCTTGAATGCCATCTTATTTGAAGCATGGTTTCCCTTTCCAATTGAAATGAAGTCAATTCTATTTTAAAAATGCTTAAAATTGTCGCATAAAAAGCTAAAAAAGAGATAAAATCTCTCTCATTTTTTTGTGACTTTTTTAATTGGAGTTTCTTATCATTTTAACGGCTTCCAAAACATCCGCAACAAGTATATCCGACAGCCCCTCAAGCTCATTTTTATCACCGTATCCGGTCATAAGGGCTATATGTTTTATCCCTGCATTTTTGGCAGCCTCCACATCCAAGGAAGTATCCCCTATCATCCAAATGTCATTTTTGTCATCTGCTCCGTTTTTACCCATTTTATCAAGAGCTTTATATATCGGCTCAGGGTGTGGCTTGACATTTGTTACGTCTTCTCTGCCGACAAGCACCTCAAAATAATCCATAACATTCATATGCTCCAAAAGTTCAGCGGAATATCTAGCGGTCTTCGTCGTCACAATCCCAAGCCTTGCAAAAGATGATGCCAGCTCTATCGCCTCGAGTGCCCCGTCAAGCAAAAAAGTTTTCGCCCTGGATATGTCTCTATAATGGGCTTTGTATGCCGCCACATGTGCATCGATTTTCCCCTCATGAACTCCCAAAAATGCGAAAATATCCTCTAACGTATACCCTATTTTTGATTCTATCTCTTCTCTTTGCGGAAAATCGGCTTCCATGATTTCAAAAGATTTATAAAACGATTCTATTATCGCCTCCGTAGAGTCTATCAGCGTCCCGTCCAAATCAAATAATATAGTTGTATTCATGATTTCTATCCCTTTTTAAAAGTTGAAAAGATATCAAAAAATAAATTGCCACATCTTTAACGTTTTTTAGTGTTAAAATAAAGTAACGTCTTTTAGGCGAATTCACATAAAAAGGATAAACGATGAAATTAGTTAAAACCGTTTTACTATCTGCCGTTGTGGCATCATCGCTAGTCGCCGATACAGGTGCTGATTTGGAGATTTCTCCATACATAGGAGCTCATTTTTTTAATGGCCCAAGAGATACAAAGACTTCACCTGAGGCTGGAGTAATAGTAGAAAAAGCTATCAGCAACAATGGACTTGCACTTGCGGGTTCGCTAGGTTACGCTCAGGGCAAATCAAAATCTGACGATAAAACTAGAAAAATGGGGACTTACGGCCTAAATCTAATCAAAAACTATGACATAGGGTCTAAATTTATCCCTTATGTGGGGCTAGGTGCGGCCGGTACCTTCAATAACAATACGGCTATAGGGCCAAATGCTCTAATAGGTCTAAAGTATAAAATTAGCGATGCGCTAAACATAAGAACAGAAGTTAGCGATAACTATCTACTTAACAAAAAAAATGATGTCAAAGCAATAGTAGGTCTTGGCTTCTTGTTTGGCGGGACAAAAGCTCAAACGGTAACGGCGTCGGAACCTGTCAAAAAAGCTGAGCCCGTAAAACAAGAGCAACCAAAAGCAGAAGCGGCAACTGCTGTCACGACAACCACAAATACTGCAGCAGCCGTAGAGATGGACTCTGACGGTGACGGTGTAGTTGACTCTAAAGACCAATGCCCGAATACACTGGCAGGACTTCAAGTTGACGACAAAGGATGTTTCACGTCCGCAAATCTAAAAATCAACTTTGACACGGCAAAATCAGTAGTCAAAAAAGGGTATATGCCAAAACTTGAAGCTTTTGCGAAATTCCTAAACGCTAATAAATCGGTTAATGTTACAATCGAAGGGCATACCGATAATGTAGGAAGCGCAAAAGGAAACCAAGCGCTATCTGAAAAAAGAGCTAAAGCTGTTGTTGCGATACTTGTAAAAGAATATAAAGTAGATGCGAAACAACTAAAAGCGGTCGGGTATGGCGAAGCGAAACCGATAGCTGACAATAAAACGGCTGCCGGAAAAGCTGAAAACAGAAGAATTATGGCGGTAGCAGACCAAGTTAGTCAAACTCCTACAAAATAACCATTCAAAGACTCCCTGCTTAATCCGCAGGGGTCTCTTCATTTTTTGCTTTTTTATATCCTGCTTTTGCCAAAATCTCAATATAAAAACTATCAAGCTTATTTGCAGCAGCGTCGTCTATAGAGGCTGTTATCTGTGAAAAAGCGATTACTTCGGCAGCTGATTCGTCTGCGCCAAACTTACAATCAAACTCCCAAAAGTGTACACCCTCAGGCAACGGCTTTCTCTTTTCTCTTTTTATATATTGTCTTATCTCATATTTTGCGGATTCGACGGCTCTGTCGTAGTTTTTGTTTGGCAGATTTAATTTAAAAGTTTTTTTCATTGAATTATCCCTGGATTACGCAAATAGCTCAAATCTTTGAATAAATAAAAAATATGATGTTTCAAAGTTGGAGGTTTATTAAGTTGTGGTGGTGGCTGGAGGCGGAATCGAACCGCCGACACGCAGATTTTCAGTCTGCTGCTCTACCGACTGAGCTATCCAGCCAAATTGGGAGTCAAAAAGGAAGCGAAATTATAATCAGTTACTCTTAAAGTTTAGCTTAAAGCACCAACAAACGCTTTAAACTTCTCTCCACGCTCTTTGTATCCGCTGAATTGGTCGAGGCTGGCAGCGGCTGGAGAGAGCATTCCGACTGAGTCTTTATCCATCTGCTCGCCCATTTTTGTGACCGCAGTTTGTAAAACGCCGCATTTTGTGCATTTGATACCGTAGCTTGCACAAAAAGTAGCAATACGCTCTTCATTTGAGCCTATAGCAAATACCTCAAGATTTTTGCCTTTCAAAAACTCAAACATAGAGGTAAGGTCTTGCCCTTTATCGTCACCGCCGAGCAAAAGGAGTATTTTTCTATCTTCATAGTTTTTGACCGCTTCTATCGTGGCGTCAAGGTTTGTCGCCTTGCTATCGTCCACCCAAAGTCGCCCAAGAGCGTCCGCGAACTCCTCTTGCCTATGCCCGTCGATATTAAATGCATTGATAAGCTCATAATCGACTTCATTAAAAAGCGCTTTAGTGACTGACAAAGCCATTAGGGCGTCAAACAAAAAGACACCCTTAAACTTTATCTTGGTCACATCTATATCAAAATATGCCGCCAAATCTTCCGCACTCTCATATCCGACAAAAAAGCCGTTAGTAGGTATGTCTTTGTATTTGGCAGGCGCTACTATCATTTCCCCTTCTTGCATAACCGCAAAAGGCATTAATTTCGCCGCTTCATACTCCTCCATGCTGCCGTGCCAGCTCACATGGTCCGGAGTGATTGGAAGGAGTAGATATATGTTCGGCTTTGCTTTTTTGGTGTAGTGCATCGTAAAGGAACTTGTCTCAAGTATCCACATATTTGCGTTTTCATTCATCTGCGCAAGCGGGGAGCCGATATTGCCGCCCACATCGGCGCCTCTACGCTCTAGTAGGTGATGGAGCATCTGTGTGGTCGTAGTCTTGCCGTTTGTGCCGCTAATCCATATACTAAAAGGCATAGTCTCTGCGAACAAATCATATTCGCTTATGAGATGTTGTGCACTTGATGTCAAGGGGTGGTGTGGAGGAATACCCGGGCTTGTAACCTCTAAATGACTTGACTCTGGGTCAAAAAGATGAGACGGGAAAAGAGTATTACCTTTTTCGTCCGTCTTTATCTCTTTGATGTTGTCGTCAAAAATTCTGCAATTTCCGTATCTATTTGCAATCGCTTGCGTTGTTTTTCCGTATCCAAATAGCGTCATTATCGTATCTTAATGGTGAGAAGTGCGATGATGTTTGACAAAAGAGCGATAATCCAAAAGCGGACTATTATCTTATTCTCCGCCCATTTTTTCATCTCAAAGTGGTGGTGCAAAGGCGCCATCAGAAACACCCTTTTGCCTCTGGATTTGAAAGAGGCTATCTGGATGATAACCGACATCGTCTCCAGCACAAAGATAAAACCTATAGCGATTAGAAGTATCTCACTTTTTGAAGTCACGGCAAGAAGCCCCATCAATGCGCCTATCGGAAGACTGCCGCTATCGCCCATAAATACCTCTGCGGGATTTGAGTTGTACCACAAAAAGCCAAGAAGTGCGCCCACCATACAAAAAGCGACAACCGTTAACTCCCCTACCCCTATAACTTTGGGCATAAATAGATAGCCGCTAAGGACGGCGTTTCCCGTAACATATATGAGTATTCCGAGAGAAATAAAAGCAAATACGCTAGGAACCGTAGCTAGGCCGTCGAGACCGTCCGTGATATTGACCGCATTGCTCGCCGCTACCATAACAAGCGCCCAAAACGGAATGGCAAGCAAACCCATGTCAAAAAGCGGGCTCTTCAAAAACGGAACATAAAAAGATGTCGGGAAATTAAGATAAAAAAACAAAAAAGAGGATATTACGAGAGCCACAAAAAACTGTGCATACAACTTGCCTCTGGCAGAGAGTCCAAGCTCGTTTTTGCCGCCCGTGATTTTGCCCATGTCGTCGGTGAGGCCGATAGCCATGAAGCCCAACATCAAAAATATGGAAGATATAACATACAAGTCATCCATCTTGGCGGAGAGTGCAGTAGCAAGAAGAGTGGCGCTCATAAACACGATACCGCCCATCGTAGGGGTGTTCTTTTTACCCTGGTGTGATTCTGGGGCTAGCGCGTATATCGGCTGTTTCATTTTTTTGGCTTTCGCCCACCTGATAAAGCTCGGCATCATAGCAATAGTAAGCGCAAACGCGATAAAAAAACCTATGAGAGCCCGAACCGTAATATAGTGGAAAATATTTACGCCGTAAAAGCTGTAAAGCCAATAAAACATTACAAAAAGTCCTCTTGTTATAAAAGCCAAATTTTAGTAAACTTTACCTCAAAAGCCCATAAATAACAGGTGAAAACGCTAATGCGAAAAAAGACAGTTTTAATTATTACGGATGGAATAGGCTACTCTCCAAAAACAGAGTACAACGCTTTTTATGCTGCCAAAAAACCTACATACGATAAATTATTTGCAAGCGTACCGTATTCACTGGTCAAAACTCACGGGCTGAGCGTCGGGCTTCCCGAGGGACAGATGGGCAACTCCGAAGTCGGCCATATGACGATAGGCAGCGGGCGAATACTATATCAAGACCTAGTCAAAATATCTTTGGCTCTTGAAGACGGCTCTCTTGCCGCGCATCCGAAACTGCAAACACTTTTTGACTCTTCAAAAGACATACATATAGCAGGGCTTGTTTCGGACGGCGGCGTCCACTCTCATCTGACACATATAATAGGTCTTGCAAAAATAGCCGAAAAAGCAGGAAAAAAAGTGTGGCTCCACGCCATAACGGACGGTAGAGATGTCTCTCCAACATCATCAAAAGGCTTTATATCGGAACTTCTCGCCGTATGCAACGAAAATATCAAGATTGCAACAATATCTGGAAGATTTTACGCCATGGACAGAGACAATAGATGGGATAGGGTCGAGAGAGGATATAACGCCATCTCAAATACCACACCAAAAGCTTCCGTTTCAATATTGGATTACATAGACTCACAATATGCTAAAGATATAACCGACGAATTTTTGGAGCCTACTGCATTTGACGGATTTGACGGAATAACGGAAAACGACGGTTTTATATTTGCCAACTTTCGCTCAGACAGAGCCAGAGAGATAGTGACGGCACTAGGAAAAGAGGATTTTAACGGTTTCGAGAGAGTTTACAAAAAAATCAATATCGTCACGATGACCGAATACTCAAAAGAGTTTAGCTATCCCGTGCTATTTGAAAAAGATGAGCCGACAAATACGCTAGCAGAGGTGATTTCAGCGGCAGGGCTAAAACAATTTCATACGGCTGAAACCGAAAAATACGCACATGTAACATTCTTTTTTAACGGCGGCGTAGAAACCCCGTATCTGAACGAATCAAGAGCCCTGATACCAAGTCCAAAAGTCAAAACATACGACGAAAAGCCGGAGATGAGCGCTTACGAGGTGTGTGACGCCGTGCTAAAAGCGATGGATGAAGAGTATGAATTTGTAGTAGTAAACTTTGCAAACGGTGACATGGTTGGACACACAGGAGTTTTTGAGGCGGGCATAAAAGCCGTAGAAGCGGTAGATGAGTGCCTAGGTAAAATCTTTGCAAAATCTGACGAAAAAGATTACTCTATAGTTCTTACATCTGACCACGGTAATTGCGAAGAGATGAGAGACGACGAGGGGCATACGCTAACAAACCATACCGTCGGCTCCGTATATTGTTTTATCAAAGACAATGATGTGAAAAGCGTCAAAGAGGGCGGGCTCAACAACATAGCCCCGACCGTACTTGCCCTTATGGGAATACAAAAGCCGTCCGAAATGGATGCGTCACTAATCGAATTAAAAGGATAACAATGACATTCACAGGTAAAAATGTATTAATAACTGGAGCTAGCAGAGGTATAGGCTCTGAAATCGCCAGATACCTTGCAAAACAAGGTCTTAAAGTATGGATAAACTATAGAAGCAGTGCAGCAGAAGCAGATGCTCTAAAATCACAGATAGAGGCAAACGGTGGTAAAGCGGCAGTAATAGGTTTTGACGCAAGCGACGAAGAAGCGTTTGTCAATGCCGTAAAAACGATTGTAGATAGTGACGGCAGCATGGACTATCTCGTAAACAACGCCGGAATTACAAACGACAAACTTGCCCTTAGGATGAAAATCGAAGATTTTGAGAGCGTCATCAAGGCAAACCTAACATCTACATTCATCGGTTGCCGTGAAGCACTAAAGGCTATGAGCAAAAGCAAATTCGGAAGCGTCGTAAACATAGCTTCAATCGTAGGCGAAACTGGCAATGCAGGACAGACAAACTACTCGGCAAGCAAGGGCGGCATGATAGCAATGACAAAAAGCTTTGCAGCCGAGGGTGCGGCAAGGGCGATAAGATACAACACGGTAACCCCGGGCTTCATACAAACAGACATGACAAATGAGCTAAAAGAAGAGATTAAAAACTACTACATAGACAAAATCCCTTTGAAGAGATTTGGAAAGCCTGAAGAAATTGCAAGCGCAGTTGCATTTTTGCTCTCCGATGAAGCCTCTTACATCACTGGAGAGACGCTAAAAGTAAACGGTGGAATGCTAATGTAATGCTAAAATTAGCCAATTTAACACTTGCTTTGATATAATAGAGGGTTTAAAAATTCCGTTAGGAGAAGTTTATGGCTATTTTTGATGATGTAAAAGCGGTTGTTGTTGAGCAACTAAACGTAGGTGCTGATGAAGTAAAACCTGAATCTAAATTTGTAGAAGACCTTGGTGCAGACAGCCTTGACGTAGTTGAGCTAGTAATGGCTTTGGAAGAAAAATTCGATGTTGAAATTCCAGACGATCAAGCAGAAAAAATCCAAACTGTACAAAACGCAGTAGATTTCATAGAAAACATAAAAAAATAAATTGCTGAAAACTCCGAATCTCTCGGAGTTT
This sequence comes from Campylobacterales bacterium, assembly GCA_050252455.1. Classification (GTDB taxonomy): domain Bacteria; phylum Campylobacterota; class Campylobacteria; order Campylobacterales; family UBA6016; genus UBA6016. Next base: position 20,545 of record JBFWKW010000012.1, read on the forward strand.
TCGACCCCCACTTCAAATTCTTCGGAGATAAGACCAGTGAAAAGAGTAGTAGTAACAGGCATAGGAATAATATCTTCTTTGGGCCACGACGCAAAAAGTTCTTTTGAGGCTATACTAAATGGCAAGTGTGGCATCGAAAGGATTTCATTATTTGATCCGGAAAACTTTCCGGTACAAATAGCAGGGGAAGTAAAAGGCTTTGACCCTACAGTCGTAATGGACGCCAAAGAGGTAAAAAAATCCGACAGGTTTATACAACTCGGTCTTAAAAGTGCAGTAGAGGCTTTTGCAGACTCGGGTCTTGACAAGAATACTATTAATGCGGAAAGATTTGGCGTATCGGCAGCAAGCGGCATCGGTGGTCTACCTACAATAGAAAGAAACTCGGTAATACTAGCCGAGCAAGGACACAGAAGGGTATCTCCTTTCTTTATTCCCTCAGCCCTAGCAAATCTACTAGGCGGTATCGTAAGTATTGAACTTGGTCTTAAAGGACCGAATCTGTGCGCAGTAACTGCTTGTGCAGCAGGAACACACGCTATTAGCGAAGGCGTTAAATGTATTATGCTCGGTCAAGCCGACGCAATGCTAGTCGTAGGTGCAGAGGCTGCAATATGTCCGATAGGAATGTCCGGCTTTGCGGCAATGAAAGCACTATCTACAAGAAACGACGATCCTCAACGTGCATCAAGACCGTTTGATACAGACAGAGACGGCTTTGTCATGGGCGAAGGCGGCGCTACGCTAATACTTGAAGAGTATGAGGCTGCAAAGGCTAGAGGCGCAAAAATATACGGCGAAATCATAGGTTTCGGCGAAAGCGGCGACGCAAACCACATCACCACGCCTGCTCCTGAAGGCGAAGGTGCATATAGAGCCATGAAGGCGGCTGTAGAATTCGCAAAAGCCAGAATAGGTGATTTCAAAATCGACTATGTAAACGCGCACGGCACAAGTACAAAATACAACGACTGGTACGAAACAATGGCGCTCAAAAAACTATTTGGAGGCAAAGATAATTGCCCTCCGGTAAGCTCCACAAAAGGCGCTACAGGTCACTGCCTAGGTGCTGCCGGTGCAATAGAAGCGGCTGTTACGCTAATGGCTATGAGAGACGGCATTATGCCTCAAACGCTCAACTACACTACGCCTGACGCCGATTGCGATTTGGATTACGTACCAAACAATGCAAGGGAAGGCAAGATAGAGATAGCGATGAGCAACTCATTTGGTTTTGGCGGTACAAACGGTGTCGTAATATTCAAAAAGGTCTAAAAAGTTGGCTTTTTATTTAGATTTTGAAAAAAAGATACAGCAACTTCAAGAAGAAATTGAACTAAGTAGCGTAAAAAAAGATTTTCATGCTGCCGAAATACTAAAGCAAGAACTAGACAAAGAGGTTGTTAAGACATATAAAAATCTTAGCGACTACCAAAAACTCCAACTTGCCCGTCATCAAGATAGACCGTACGCCCTTGACTATATAGAACTTATAATGACTGACGCTTACGAAATACACGGTGATAGGCACTATAGGGATGACACATCCATAGTGTGCTTTATCGGTAAGATAGGCGATATGAAATGTGTAGTAATAGGCGAAGAAAAGGGGCGCGGGACAAAAAATAAAATCCAAAGAAACTTTGGAATGCCTCACCCGGAAGGCTATCGAAAGGCTCTACGTGCGGCAAAACTTGCCGAGAAATTTAACCTGCCTATACTAATGCTTATAGACACCCCGGGGGCATATCCAGGCCTTGGCGCTGAAGAGAGAGGACAATCAGAGGCAATCGCTAGAAATCTTCTGGAGCTAAGCCAACTTGAAACTACAACAATATCTGTAGTAATAGGCGAAGGCGGCAGCGGTGGCGCACTTGCCATAGGTGTAGCGGATAAACTGGCTATGATGCGATATAGCGTATTTAGCGTTATATCCCCTGAAGGATGTGCCGCCATACTTTGGAGCGACCCTGCAAAAGTAGAGACCGCCACAAGCGCACTAAAAATAACGCCTGAAGACCTCAAATCTATGAATCTTATAGACGACATAGTAGACGAGCCTATTATAGGCGCACACAGGGACAAAGAGGGCGCCGCGGAGGCAATAAAAAACTACTTTCTGTCAAATGTACAAGAGCTTGGAAAACTAAGTTTGGATAAAAGACTTGAAAAGAGATATGCCAAGCTTATGGCGCTAGGTAGATTCGAAGAGAAATAAAAAAACCGACCTTTCTTCAAGGTCGGAGTAAAAGCTGGGTTCTTACTTCCAGCTTCTAATAATCACGTGACATGTATTACATGAATTAAGCACTTTTCCATAAGCGGTGAAAGCCTCTTCGTATTTGCCTGCTTCTAGTTTTTTAACCATTTCATCGGCATACTTATTAACTTTCTCGCCCTCTTTTAGAGCTGTTTTATAAAGCGCTTTTTTCTCTTTAGGAAGGTAGTTTACTAGACCTTCTTTCAAAGTAGCTACTTTATTTGAGGCCTTAAGAGCGGCAACGCCCTCTACAACGCCAGATTTTGAGCTATAAAGAAGCGCTTTTTGTATTGAAGCCATAGCAGCCTCTTGAGCTGCCATATCTTTCATCAAAGCTACTTTATCTTCAGCAAAAAGAACGGCCGGCAGCATAATAGCTGCAGCCGATATAGTTAGTATTTTTTTAATCATATTGGACCCCTTAGTGTACTTCTTTGAATTTAGAGACTTTCCATAGGTATGTTATTACCGTAAGGATTGCAAAGTATCCAAGTATCCAAAGAGCTAGAGAATTTCTCTCGCCTTTTTTAGGATCGCCTACTTTTTCAAGGTGTTCTATTACTTTTGCCTGAGCATCTTTTGTTAGACCGACTCTAGGCATTGCAGTGCCGTGAAGAAGTTTTTGAGGGTCATTAATGAAACCGTCAAGATAATGCTCGCCTTTTGATTTTATCATTTGAGATAAATCAGGTGGGTTAGAGCCCATGTATTCTTTGATTCTAGCGTCTGTTGCCGCAAGTCTTGAAACGCCTTCATATTTGATAGAGTGGCATCTTACGCACGCCTCTTCAGTTATTTGTTTTGCGTTCATATCTTTTGCCGCTATAGAAGCAAGATAAGCTACTATGCTACCGGCATCTTCAGGAGAAATACCGAGCGCAGGCATAGCGTATTTGCCCGGTTTAGCTTTTACCGTAGCTTCCGGATTTTGGATGAAATTTGCAAGGAAGTTGTGGTCATAAATAGCCGCAACATTTGAAAGATCCGGCGGAACAACACCATAAGTGTTCGCAGCGTCAGCATCGCTCATTGCAAGCTTGATACCCTCTTTATTTACCGAGTGGCAAGACGTACATTGTGCAGCCACAAGCTCTTTACCTTTTGCCACATCGCCAGTCGTAGGCTGTTTTGGCAAATCTTTAAATGCGAAGTCGGCAGGAGCAACTTCAGGATGCATTACGTGGTGTGCATAAGGCTCAACGCCCCAGTATGTCAAACCAACGAAGAATATTAGTACGACTAGTATTTTTAGTTCTCTCATACCCTAGCCTCTCTTTCTTTCGATTTTAGAAATTAATGGAAGCACCACCAAAAGAAGCACTAGGAACGATACTGAAAATACAAAACCGATCCAGGCATTGATACCGGTAGGAGGAAGCTTGCCGTAAACGGTTAGACCTATCATAACGAAGATAAGCGCCCAGAACCAAACTCTAAATAGAGGTCTTTTGTGCGCAGGTTTTACGCTTGGGTCTCTATCTAGCCAAGGAAGAACGAAGAATATAACGTTTGCTATACCAAACGCCACAAGACCAAGATTTGCATCAAAGAAGAAACCTCTTAGAACTTCGTAAGACCAAAGGAAGTACCACTCCGGATAAATGTGCGGAGGAGTTTTCATGCTGTCAGCCGGCATAAAGTTAATTGGGTCCATCGCGAAATTGAAATGGAAGAACACTAGGTAGAAGAAGAAAATCATAAAGCCAGAAAGAACAAAGAAGTCTTCAGCAAGGAATGTAGGCCAGAAAGGCATAACTTTTGAACCTTTTTTGTCGCCGGCTTGGAATTTTGCAGCTTCAGCTTCAAAATCTATCTCTTCACCCTCTTGGTTGTTAACGTGAGGGATTCTAAGGGAGTACATATGTAGACCGATAATACCCATAATTACAAGAGGAAGCACAAGAACGTGAAGTGCAAAGAATCTTGTAAGAGTAGCGTCCGCAACAACATAGTTACCTCTAATCCAAATAACAAGATCAGCGCCTATGAACGGGATACCGCCGAATAGGTTTGTAATAACTTGTGCAGCCCAGTAGCTCATTTGACCCCATGGAAGCATATATCCAGAGAAGCCTTCAGCTGAGAATGTAACGAAAAGCAGCATACCGCTTATCCATATCATCTCTCTACCGCCCTTGTAAGAACCGTAGTAAATAGCTACAAACATATGGATGTAGATTACAAGGAATACTACAGACGCCGCAACAGCGTGAATATGTCTAAACAGCCAGCCGTATGCAACTTCTTGCATAATAACTTTGTTAACACTGTCAAATGCAAGAGCAGTATCAGGTTTGTAGTACATCAAAAGAAAGATGCCGGATACGACAAGAAGCGTAAATAGTGTTGCAAGAACAACACCGAAGCTCCATAGGAAGTTGATGTTTTTTGGAATCCAATATTCCGTCATCATCACTTTTGTTAGAGCGGTAGTATTAAGTCTAGCGTCTAACCAGCTTTTATTATTATCTATTGCCATTTATCCCCTCCCCTTATGCTTTTAGCTCAGGAGCTAGTTTTTTGAACTCTTCGCCCTCGTCACCAAGAACTATAGTAGTGCCTTCGACTTTGTACGGAGGAACAGAAAGAGGTTTTGGAGGTGGTCCGAATGTGTTTACGCCGTTTACGTCAAATTCGCCGCCGTGACAAGCACATTTAAATTGTTTTTTATCTGATTCGTATGCAGGAATACATCCGAGGTGCGTACAGATTGCCACTACAACCGTGTATTGATCACTTCCTACTTTAACGTTTGTATTGTTTTTGCAGGCCGCCATATCAGGTGTTTTTTTGAGTATATAAACAGGTTTACCCCTAAACTCTACCGTTCTTATTTCGCCGGCTTGCATAGAAGATACGTCAACCTTCGTTACGCCTGCGGCAACAACGCTAGGAAGTGGATCCCATGTTTTTACCATGCTGTATACCGCTGCAGCGCCGCCTATACCGGCAAAGCTACCTAGAGCGGTGAGGATAAAATCCCTCTTTGACTCGTCAACAGCCATAAGTTGCTCCTTGAAAAAATAAAAAATAGCCTATTTGACAAAATTTAAGTCAAATTGTAAAGCTGTTAATTATATCTCAAATTTATAAATTTATAAAAGAATATGAGCTCTTTTTGTCCTATTTTTTAAGCAGTTTGACATACATCAAAATCACATCTATAGCGGCTGGCGTAACACCACTAATCTGACTTGCCGCAAACAAAGTAGCAGGTTTTGTTTTTTTGAGTTTTTCGACTATTTCAAAGCTAAGCCCCGGAAGCCCATCGTATACAAAGTCGTCAGGAATTTTTACATTTATATAACTATTCATTTTTTCTATTTGTTTTTGTTGTTTTTTGATGTAATGATAGTATTTGCACTCGGTAAGTATTAGCTCCCTAGTCTCCTCATCCATATCTTTTGTTTGCGGCAGTAACTTTTGCAGCTTCTCCGTATCAAAACTGCTTCTCCCGACAAGATTAATATACATTACCTTGTCGCTTATCGGTTGCTCGCCTATCTCTTCCAAAAACGCCAGATTTTCTTTGGAGGATGTAAAATACATCTCTTCAAGCTCAGTAAGAAGTTTTGCTACGCTCTCTTTTTTGTGTAGCATCTTTGCATACATCTCATCCGACACAAGCCCAAAAGCGTGCCCATAGCCGCTAAGTCTCATATCGGCGTTATCTTCTCTCAGAAGCAGTCTATACTCAGCCCGCGAGGTAAACATACGATAAGGCTCATTTGTCCCCTTGGTCACGAGATCGTCGATGAGAACCCCGATATACCCCTCTTCTCTTCCTATCACAAAAGGCTCTTTCCCTTTTATTTTTAGTACGGCATTTATCCCGGCCATTAGCCCTTGTGCTGCCGCCTCTTCATATCCGGTCGTACCGTTGATTTGCCCCGCAAGATACAGCCCTTTTATTTTCTTGGTTTCAAGGGTATGATAAAGCTCTGTCGGCTGCACAAAGTCATATTCGATAGCATATCCGTATCTCGTAATAACCGCGTTTTCAAGCCCCTCTACGCTTCGTATCATATCCACCTGCACATCTATCGGCAGGCTCGTTGACATACCGTTGATGTAATACTCATCCGCTTCTTTTGTTTGCGGCTCGATAAAGAGATGATGCCTGTCTTTGTCGGCAAATCTATTGATTTTATCCTCAACACTCGGGCAATATCTTGGTCCCACGCCCTGAATCTGCCCTGAAAACAAAGGGGCTCTGTAAAAATTGCTTCTGATGATTTCATGCGTATTTTGATTTGTGTGCGCTATGTAGCAAGGGAGTTGATTTGGGGCAAATGTCGCCTTGTCGGTTTTGAAGCTAAACGGTATCGGCTTTTCGTCTCCACCCTGCATCTCAAGGCGTGAAAAATCTATGCTTTTTGCGTCTATTCTCGGGCATGTTCCTGTTTTGAGTCGCCCTACTTCCAGTCCAAGTTCACAAAGCTTATCGGAGAGTCCTTTGGCGGCAAATTCACCAAATCTCCCCGCCTCTTTTTGAAACTCACCTATATGTATAAGACCGTTTAGAAATGTCCCCGTTGTAAGAATCACAGCTTTTGCCAAATATCTATTTCCAAGTTCAGTCACAACACCGGCAACCGCATCGCCGTCCATAATGAGGTCTACAACCAAATCCTGCTTTGTCTCCAAATTTTCAGTATTAAGGCAAACCGTCTTTGCAAAGTTGTTGTACTCATCCATGTCTATTTGCGCTCTAGAACCACGTACTGCCGGCCCTTTGGTGTCATTGAGTATTCTATATTGTATGCCGCTTTTATCTGTAGCTTCACCCATGAAACCGCCTAGCGCGTCGACCTCTTTTACAAGATGCCCTTTGGCAAGACCGCCTATTGCCGGATTACAGCTTGTTGCCCCTATTCTGTCAACAAGAATTGTCAGCATTAATGTATTTAACCCCATTTTTGCGCTAGCTAGAGCCGCCTCTATCCCCGCATGCCCTGCTCCGACAACTATCAAATCGTATTTGTGAGTCATTTTATTTTCCGTTAACATTAAATTAATTTAGTCGTATTAAAATGCAATTTTACAGTAGATAGACAAAAAGGAGCAAAAATGGGAGCTTTTAGCGAAAAAAGAAGCGTAAATATCAGAGTATGGCACTGGCTTAGCGCACTAGCCACTATAGGGCTAATATTTACTTATATATTTAGAAAGACATGGTTTAACTACAAAGAAAATGCGCAGATACTTCAAATAAAACTCTCAGAGATAGGGATAGCTCTCACGGACGATAAGGCAAAAGAGATAGCCAAAATATTCCGCGACAATATGTGGCAGTGGCACTACTATCTAGGCTTTTTATTTGTAGCACTTCTCTTATTTAGACTGTATGCGTTTGTCTCAAAATCTGAAAAATTCCCTACCTGTAAGGCAAAAGAGTCAAGTGAGCCTGAATTTAAAATGGCAAAATACGCTCACGCCGCTTTTTATGTTGTAGCCGTATATATGTCTGTTAGCGGTCTTTTGATGTATTTTAGAGAGAGTATTGGAATAGATAAAGAGAGTTTGCATCTTGTAAAAGAGGTTCATGAATGGGCATTTTGGTTTTTTGTAGTTTTCTTAGTCGGTCATATTGCCGGGGTTGTTAAGGCTGAACTTACGACGGATAAAGGTCTGATTTCAGAGATGTTTGGCGGCGGGGATAAAAAATAAGAAAACCCCCGAAAGGGGGCCTCTATTACAGTCTTGACTCGTATCTTCTCATCATGTAGAGTTTTTTTAGAATCTTTTTTCTTGCAGCTATTTTTTCTTTTTTCTTTATTTCAACGTTAGTCTCAAAAAATCTTCTAGCTTTTGACTCAGTTACGATAAGGTTTCTATCGCACTGTTTTTTGAATTTTCTGTACGCTTCATCAAAGTTTTCATTTTCTCTTAGTATTGTTCCCGGCATTAAAAATCACCGTCCTCTCTGGTCATATTTCACAAGCTTCGGGATGAACTTGCTGACAACAAAGCTGGTATTTTAGCAAGATTTTGTAAAATTCCAGCTAAAACTACGGGACCTATCTAAAATGACTAAAAGCACTAAATTTATATTCGTAACCGGCGGCGTTTTGTCATCTCTTGGCAAAGGAATCAGCTCTGCAAGCGTGGGCACGCTACTAAAACACTGCGGCCTAAACGTAACAATCCTCAAAATGGACCCGTATCTAAATGTAGACCCAGGCACTATGAGTCCGCTTGAGCACGGCGAAGTATTCGTCACATTCGACGGAGGAGAGACCGACCTCGACCTTGGGCACTACGAGAGATTTTTGGATGAGAGCGTCTCCAGAAAAAACAACTTCACGGCCGGACAAATCTACAAAACGGTAATTGAAAGGGAGAGAAAAGGGGAGTATCTAGGCAAGACGATACAAGTAGTCCCTCACATAACCGATGAAATCAAAAAGAGAATAAAAGCGGCGGCAAAAGGCAAAGATGTTCTGATAGTAGAGATAGGCGGAACTATCGGCGACATAGAGAGCCAACCGTTTATGGAGGCTGTTAGACAGCTAAAACATGAACTTAAAAACGATGTTATGAACATCCACGTAACTCCGGTGTTTTATATCAAAGCGGCAGGTGAACTTAAGACCAAGCCTACGCAACACTCCGTGCAAGAGCTAAGAAGAATCGGTATTAGCCCGCAAATGCTAATGTGTAGAACGGAGCAGCCTCTCCCAAAAGATATAAAGAAAAAAATAGCGCTTTTCTGTGACGTTGAAGCCGAATCGGTCATCGAGGTAATGGACTCTGAATCCATCTATCAAGTACCGCTAAACTTTCTTAAAGAGGGTGTGCTAAAAGCGATTTCTAAGCATCTAGACCTTGGCGAACTAGAGCCGGATATGAAAGAGTGGAAGAGACTTGCCAAGAGAATAGTAGAGCCAAAACACGAAATGACTATCGCTTTTGTCGGCAAATACCTAGACCTAAAAGAGTCTTATAAGTCGCTAACTGAGACATTTATACACTGTGGGGCATGGATAGATACAAAAATCAAACTCAAATGGGTTGATGCGGAGGCTCTCGAAAACGGCGATGTTAGCGAAGTTGAGGGATGCGACGGGATATTAATTCCCGGAGGTTTTGGTACAAGGGGCGTAGAGGGGAAAATAGCGGCTATCAAATACGCCAGAGAAAACAAAATACCATTTCTTGGAATCTGTCTAGGGATGCAACTAAGCGTTATAGAGTTTGCTAGAAACGTGCTAGGTATTAAAGAGGCAAATTCGATAGAGTTTGACGCTGAAACGAAAGAGCCGCTAATATATCTGATAGACTCTTTCCTTGACCAAGGGGGCAATAAGCAGATAAGAACGCATCAAACTCCGATGGGCGGCACTATGAGGCTCGGCGAATACGAGTGCGATACGCTAGATGGCTCAAAACTACAAAAAGCGTACGACGGCGAGAAAAGAATAGTAGAGCGACATAGACACAGATACGAAGCAAACGGCAAATATAGAAAAGCCCTTGAAGAGGCCGGAATGATAGTGTGCGGCGAATCAAAAGGACTTGTCGAAGCGGTAGAACTAAAAGACCACCCTTGGTTTGTAGCGGTACAGTTCCACCCTGAGTTTACGAGCCGCCTTCAAAGCCCGAACAAAATAATTTTGGCGTTTACAAAAGAGGCCAAAAAGCAGAGCGATGCAAGTAAAAACTAAAATAGCCGCTTTAGCCGTCTTGGCGGCGGCAACCTTGCACGGCGCAGAGTTTGTTAATGAACTTGGAACTTACAAACTGCCATCACCCCAAACCACATATTCTTCCGATAGACAAAGAGAAGATGTCTGTAAAAGCTTTGGGGACGGCTTCAGAGTACCAACCGTTGAAGAGCTATTTAATGCCCCGCAAGAGCTAAAAGAAAAAGCGGAAAAATCACTATACGCCAGCTCCACGCACAATCCACAAAATAACGAAGAGATATACTACCACTCATTTGAAAACCGTGACGTAAATATAGTCTCGCAAAAAGAGAGCTTGTATCTCGTATGTTTCAAAGGCAGCGGCAAAATAAAGACAAAAGCCCTCGTCTGGTCAAAGGGTGAACGCAACAGAATGGAACACAAAGAGGCAAAAGCTTTTTGTGAGGCAAAAGGTGAGAGGCTGCCGAGCGCAAATGAGCTTTTTGCCTTGGCTATTGAAAAACTATCGGACGAGAAAGCCTTTGTGGGAAAATACGGGGCTACGCATCCAAAATATTACTGGAGCGCAGACGTTAATGACGATTTTTCCAATACGGCTATAGTGGTAGGTTTTATGAGGGCAAGCGTCGCAAGCAGCGCAAAAGACAATAAAAGCTTTGTTAGATGTGTCAAAGATGGAAAGTAGGATTCTTACAAAAAAAGATGTCTTAGCGATACTAAAATCACGATTTGAAAACGACAATATAACCTCCCTCTCCAAATTCCCACATCCGCACACGATGCCAAACAGCGAAAAGGCCGCAAAGAGGGTCAAAGAGGCGATAAAAAACAAAGAGAAAATAACCATAGTCGGCGACTACGATGTGGACGGCGTGGTGAGTGCGTCGATACTTGAAGAGTTTTTGCAAAAACACGGCGCGGACGTGACGACCATCATACCTTGTAGATTTAACGACGGCTACGGACTTGGAACATCCATAGTAGAACGGATAGATACAAAGTTTGTAATCACCGTAGATAACGGAATAGCTGCACTAGAAGCCTCAAAAATATGCCGCGATAAAGGTATAGAGCTAATCATCATCGACCATCATACCATAGGCGAAGAGCTACCGGCAGCCCATGCGATAGTGCATCCAAGAATAGACGACGGTTTTGCATTTGGAGAGATATGTGCGGCGGCGGTAGTGTGGTACTTTATGGCGGCTCTCAAAATAGAGCTTGAAAGTAGCGAAAACATGAGAGATTATCTCGACCTCGTAGCGATAGCCACAATAGCCGACGTAATGCCCCTAAAAGATATCAACCGAGTCATTGTAAAAGCGGGCATCGAAACCATAAAGAACTCCAAGCGCCCCGCAATGCTTGCCCTAAAGCAAAGGCTCGCAAAAGATGAGTTCACCTCTACGGACATAGCCTACAAAATAAGTCCGAGACTCAATAGCGCAGGGAGACTGGTACTTGCAAAAGAGGCTTTTGCCTTCTTGAGAGCCGATAATATCGCGGAAGCTTTGGCGTTGTTTGACCAATTGGACTCGCTAAACGAAGAGCGAAAAAAAATAGAGACTCTTGTTACAAATGAAGCAATGCAAATGGCGGACAAAAACGCAAAAATAATAGTTGTGGCAAAAGAGGGATGGCATGAAGGGGTTGTAGGTATTGTAGCCTCCCGTCTGGCCCAAGCGCTCAAAAAACCGGCTCTTGTTTTTAGCATAGACGGAGACCATGCCAAAGGAAGTGCTAGAAGCGCAATGGATATCAACATCTTTGAGATGATTGCCAAAAATTCGCAGTTTCTGACAAATTTCGGGGGTCACAAAATGGCGGCCGGAGTATCTCTAAATACGGCAAATATAGATGCTTTCAGGGAGGCCATCAATAGTTGTTGTTGCGATATCGGGACTCATGGCAAACAATGCCCAAAAGAGTGTCTTGGCGAGATAGATTTTTGCGAAATAGACGAGGAACTGACTTTTATACTGGATGAATTTGAGCCGTATGGGGAAGCCAATGAAAAGCCTATTTTTATGGGCAAAAGCAAAAAAGTAGCCGCTCTCAAAACAATCAGCCAAGATACCGGATTTAAAGCCACACTTGAATGCAAAGACAAAAAACTCAAAGCGGTGTGCTTTCGGGCAAACGTATTTCCAAAAGAGAATGAACATATAGATTTTCGGTTTTCGGTTTACAAAAACGACTACATGGGCGGCTCCATCGAACTACTTATCGAGGAGATTGTAGCCTCTTAACCTTCTCTCGCACTCCCTTGCTATCATGTGAAGCGTTGCGGGAGAAACGGTGTGGGGCTGATGAGACAAAAACGGCTCGTACGCTTGCAAAAACATATCATACCTACCGTTTTTGTTTTCGCTTTTCATGATTTTTATAGCGGCTTGGATGTCGTCAAGATTGCTTTTTGAACAAAACCATCTTTTTTTTGCGCTATATCCGAGTTTTAGAAACTGCGAGAAGAGTATCCCCTCCCAATCGTATTTTGTGCCGCATTTTTTTAGCTGATAAGAGTGAAGCCTCCTTGCTATTTCAAGCGGCAAAACAATTTGGCACTCCTCCCACTCCTCTTTTTTGGGCGTTATTTTGGCTAGTCTCATCACTCTTGTTTTTGGGTCGTTGGAGCAGTAGTAGCCCCCTAGCGTCTCTATCTCCGAGTGCGAAATAGGGCTTTTCGTCCAAAAACGGATTATCTTGTCTACCGCTGTCCCCTCTCCCTTGTAAAAAATGAGAGACAATCTAACGAGTCGCATCGTATATCTCAAATCTTCCGTCAAAATGCTCTACAACCGCCGTACAAGACTCCACCCAATCGCCGCAGTTGAGATACTCTATGCCGCCTATATCTTTCATCTCGGGTTCATGTATATGACCGCATATCACCCCGGCAACCCCTTTTTGGGAAGCGTAGGTGGATAGCACCTGTTCGTAGTCGCAGATGTAGCTGACCGCTTTTTTGACATTTTTTTTCATGTATTTGGAGAGCGACCAGTGCCCCATACCCATCTTGCGCCTCACAAAATTCAGTGGACGATTGACTTTGAGAAGAAATAGGTAGCTTTTGTCGCCGACGAGGGCAAGCCATTTTTTGGTCATCGTAACGGCGTCAAACATATCGCCGTGCGTTACCAGATACTCCTTGCCGTTTGCCGCGGTGTAGACCATATCCCTATGAACGCTGATATGCTCCCCCATCGTAATCGGCAAAAAATTCTCCAAAAAGTCGTCGTGATTGCCCAAAATGTAGTATATGCTAGTCCCTTTGCGGGCTTTTCGCAGGAGCTTTTGGAGGACGTCGGAGTGGCTCTGCTTCCATCTAAAAGAGCGTCTTAGCTCCCAGCCGTCGATGATGTCGCCGACCAAAAACAGATTTTCGCACTCAACGTCACGGATAAAATCAAGCAGCTTTTCGGCTTGACAATCATTTGTTCCCAGATGCACGTCGGAGATAAAAACAGATTTGAAGTTCATGGGTGCGATTTTAGATTAAAAATATGTCAATTTTTAGACAATAAACGGGCGGAATAGATATTGCTATTTAAAAATCGTTACAGTAATATTTGGGTGTTTTACACACGAGGAGCCTAGGCAATGAGTGAATGCGAAATCAGCTACAAAACTACGAACAGCTTCCTTCAAATCTTCAAAAACGACACAAAAATCCTAAAAATCCCGCTCAATGAATACAACGGCGTCAAAAAAGTATTTCTTGATGAAGAGACCGTAGAGGTTACATTCGGGGATTCAAAAAAAAGGGTGTATTCACTCGTTAGCGGACTTTTGATGTACGAAGCGGGGACAAATCTCTGCAAAGCTTCAAAAGACGATAAAAAACTCAGAAAACAGCGCTACCTAAGCCGCCTAGCCAACGACCAAAAGGCTTCATAGCCTCCGGTCGCCGCCAAACAACCCACAACAGCCGATTCAAAAAATCCACAAAACAAACAACCGTTTGCTATGCGCTAATTCTTCTGCTCTTCTTAATCTCTTTTGTGATCATTTTATTAGTATAATATTTATACTTTTTGTTCATATCGTCTATCATCTCCATATATTCGAGCAAAAGCACGTATCTATAAGGGACTCCGCTACTTTTCCATTTTTTGGCGGTGATAGCCGCTATACCTATAGTCCGGCAGAACGACTCAAGGTTATAATCTATGAGATACAAGCGTTCTTTGAAACTTTGATAATCCATCGATAACTCAGTTTTTGTTTCCATAGAGCCTCCTAATTGAGTTCGCATATAGTATATTTTTTATACTTAATTTTTTCTTTTTACGCAGATTAATCGTTTTTTGGCGAAAATTTGAAAAAAATACGGTGATACACATGAAATTAGAAGGGCTATACGCCATAACATACGAAGCGCTGACACCTTACGAAGAGATTGAAAAATATTTCCTGACGGCCATAAAAGTCGGAGCGACGATAGTTCAGCTAAGGGACAAAACAAAAAGCGACGAGGAGCTATACGGGGTCGCAAAAAAAATAAAAAAGATATGCAAAAAAAACGGAGCGCTATTCGTCCTAGACGACAGAGTCGTGCTGGCAAAAGCGATAAACGCGGACGGCGTGCACATAGGCGGCGAAGACACACCCATCGAGCTAGCCAGAGAGATACTGGGGGGCAAGAAAATCATAGGAGTATCTTGCTACGGAGACATACACAGAGCGGCGCAAATGGTCAAAAAAAGCGCAGATTACGTAGCGTTTGGCTCATTCTTTCCCTCAAAAACAAAGCCTCACGCAAAAGTAGTCGATAAGTCGGTACTAAAAGAGGCGAAAAAACTTGGCGTTCCGGTATGCGCCATAGGGGGAATAGATACGCAAAACGGTAAAGAGCTCATAAAAGCAGGGGCGGATATGCTCTCTGTCATCAACGCTCTATGGAGCGGCGACGTAAAGAAAAATGCAGCCGCATTTAAAAATATGTTCTAACAACCATGCCAAAAACTGGAACATCCGCAATCAAACGACAAAAAGAGATACTCCGCGCCATCATAGAGGCCAGCGGACATTTATTTAACAGGCAAGACATATTAAGCGCGCTTGACGGGGTAGTATCGACGATAGGCGCTAGATTTGGAGCGGATAAATGCCTCATATACGGCAAAGGTCTTACACAAGGCTACATAGAAGATAGAATGCTCCAACTCGCCGGCTTCAACAGCAAAGATGCTTCGATAACGGCCCAAGACTACGACTGTTACGAGTTCATCAACTGCAAAGAGTGCTTTGAGCCCATAATGAGGGATTTGATAGATTTTGGGTTTTTTGAATCCGAGGATACCTTTACCGGGCGAATGGCCGCCTTGCAAGAACAGGGAATAGGCTACATACTCGTCTATCCGCTGTTTGTCAAAGAAACTTTGTGGGGGATACTCACGCTAGGGTATGCAAAAAATAAAGAGCATGCCGACGAATCAAGAAAGCGGGCACTTGAGACTCTATCCAAAAATATCTCATCCACCGTCGAGAAATTTTTTGTCACAAAACAACTAGACGATATCAAACTAGAACTTCTCTGCATCAACCAAAACTTGGAAGCGGCGGCGGCAAAAGCGATAGAGGATAAGCTAAAAATAGAGCAAGAGAAGCTACAAAGAGAGAGGGAGCTTTTTGAGGTCAAAGAAAAATATCATCTTTTGCAGCAAGACGATGCGTATCGCAAACAAATAAAAATCCTCAAAGATGATTTGTCGCACAAGGTCGAAGCCGGATTTTTGTTTGAAACTCTGTACAAACCTATAGATATCTTGAGCGGCGATATATACGGCCTAATAAAAGTCTCCGACAAAAAAGCTCTGGTTTATATCATAGACGCAATGGGAAAAGGGCTAAGCGCTTCGGTGACGGCGGTTATATCTGCCGCTTTTTTAAATGACTCGGTCGGCAAAAGCAAGGCGGACGGGGATTTTGATTTTACCAAGACGGTCACCAAATACCAATCGTTCATACAAAAACAAATCAATGAAGACGAAATAGTCTGCGCGGCATTTGCCTTCATCGACGAAGAGTCAGGCACGCTCGAAATATCAAACTTCTCAATGCCCGAGATTTTATATCTTGAAAACGGCAACCTAAAAACCGCAAAAGCCAACAATCACCCGATTACCGCTTATTTTACGGGCGTAAAGGTGGACAGGATACCGCTTTTAAACATAGAGAGAATCCTTATCTCGTCGGATGGACTCAAAGACATAAGGCTAGAGGGCGGCGGCATATACAAAAACATAATAAACGAAGACTTTGTGAGTAGCCCGACAAAAAATATTTTTCTAAAAAAGCTATTTTCCAAAGCCTTAAATCCAGAGGACGACCTCACCTTCGCTTTTATATCAAGATACGAGCCAAAGACGCTATCAAAACAGCTATTTTTAATCAACCCCACAATAGAAGAGATGACCGAGTGCGTCGACGTCAAGCTAAGGGAAAATCTACAAAAATACTTCGACGGCAAAAGGCTCATGCAGCTTGAATGCGCCATAAACGAAATGCTTATGAATGCCATAGAACACGGCGTTCTCGGCATAACATACCCACAAAAGAACGCTCTTTTGGAGTCATACATGTATGAGGAATATCTGGAAGAGGCGATTGGTAACCTTGAGAACGTAGAAGACAAAAAAATAGCCGTTTCATATGAGGAGATTTTGATAAACGAAGCCAAAGCGGTTATAATAAGAATATCTGATAACGGCGACGGTTTTGATGTGGCTACTACGCTTAAGACATTGTCCTTTGACAAGAATATCCGTTTTAACGGCAGAGGAATATTGATGAGCGACAATATATTGGACGCTCTTTTTTATAACGACAAGGGCAATGAAGCCTATATGATAAAATTTATATGAGGGAATAACGGTGGAGCTTGCAATAGAACAAACGAAAGACACCCTGAAACTAACAATAGGCGGAGAGAGTATCTCCATGCAAAACGCAATGGATTTCAAAAAGCAACTTGCGACGTTTGTCTCCAAAAATGCGCCGTCCAAGATATCGGTACTCGTCAAAGACGCCTATGCCCTACCCTCCGCGATAGTCGGGACACTGCTAAAATACAAAGAGATAGAAAAAATAGAGATAGAGCTCATAGCCAAAAGGGCGGAACTCATAGATTCACTCGCCGGTCTATCGCTAGCAGAGATACTAAACGCAAAATCCTACTAAGGAGCCTCACATGAACGTGCAAACACTCAAAATACAATCCGGCGTAACCGCTTTGGCCGGGGTGCTTTTTGCCATCTACGCGGCAACACAGGCGCATAGCCTTATTGTTCCGGCGATAGCGGTTGCTATACTTTTTATCGCGCTCTCATCAATACAAATCATAAAATTATCTTCCAGCACACAATTAACAACCGATGCACTGAGGGTTTGCAAGGCCGTATCTAGCGGTTTTTTGGAAGATAGAATTACAAATATCAAAGACAACGGCCAGATGGGTCAGCTATGCTGGAGCATCAATAATATGCTAGACCAACTCGAAGCTTTCATGAGAGAGGTAGATACGGCAGTCGAATACGCCAATAACTCAAAATTCTTCAGACCCGCTCTCTCAAAAGGGCTAAAAGGGCATTTTGCGACAAATATGAACGACATCAATAAAGTCATAGGCTCAATGAAAGAAAACCATGAATTCCACAAAAAAAATGCCCTCATAAGCTCCCTTTCAAGGTTAAGCTCAAATAGCCTCAATAAAAATCTATCAGGCATGCAAGACGATCTCAGCAAAAATACCAGCATGATTCAGAGCATATCCAAAGAGGCGGACGGGATAAGCAGAGAGTCAAGTACCGGAATGGAAAATATCAAAACCATAACGGACGACATGGGACAGCTAATGCAATCCGTGTCAAAAACGGACGAAGCCATAAACCACTTCTCGCATAGAATCAGCGAAGTATCAAACGTAGTCGGAATAATCAAAGACATAGCGGAACAAACGAATCTACTAGCCCTAAATGCGGCAATAGAAGCGGCAAGGGCAGGCGAACACGGAAGAGGATTTGCCGTAGTAGCCGATGAAGTACGAAAACTAGCGGAGAAAACGCAAAAAGCAACATCCGAGATAACCTCAAGCATCGCCGTTATAGAGCAAGAAATGGCGGATATTATCGATGACTCCAATACAATCGCCGAGCTATCTAGCGCATCGAATGAAAAAGTAATGTCGTTTGTAGAGATTTTCTCAAAAATCAAAGAAGAATCGGGGCGACTGTCGTACTCCTCCAAAACAATGGAAAAACAGATATTTATGGCTCTAGCAAAAATAGAGCACATAATCTTCAAATACGACACTTACGGCTTTATCATCCAAGGAAACATCAACAAAGAGATACCGTCCGATACGGAGTGCAGGCTAGGGGTTTGGATAGGAAGCAGCCACAACATATCCGGAGAACTAAAAGAAAACCACAAACTTCTACACACAAGCATCGCAAATGCGCTTGAGTGCATAAAAGACGAAGGCTATTACAACAAATCGGAAAGCATCTACGAATATTATGTCGATATGGAAATATATTGCGACAAGATGTTTGCCGCGATGGACAACTCCCTAACAGCCTAATCCACCCCCCCCAGACCGCTTTTGCGGCGGTCTCTCTTTTACAATACGATTATTTTTTGTTCACACATTTTTTATACTTACACTCTATAATATCTCATTATAAAAATTATAATTGAGTTTAGTGATATGAAAAAACAGATTTTTTTATTTGCCGTTTTTGCCTCTTTGGCTTTCGGATTCAAAGACGTAGAGAGTGAAGAGGTTTCCATGATGGCATCCTCGCAAGACGTATTTATAGTTGATGTTAGGATGACTGAGGAATGGCTGGAGAGCGGTGTTATCCCGGGTTCGCTACTTATTACGTATTTTGACGGTCAGGCTAGGCCGATGAGAGACGAGTTTATGAAAAAACTAAAAGAATATACAAAAGGCGACAAAGTAAAACCTGTACTTCTCGTTTGCAGAACAGGCCTTAGAAGTAAGCTCGTAGCCGGAATTCTCGAAAGAGAAGGATACAAAAACGTCTACAACTACAAATACGGAATTGTCAACTGGCTATCAGAGAGACGAGCGGTAGTAAAACCAAAAATATCAAAATAGATTTAACCGAGCATAATAAGCGAGACAGCCATCACCGCCATCCCGGCAGTAACCCCAAGAATCGCCAAATGCTCATTTCCGTAAACGCGACTTGCGGGCAATAGCTCATCAAGGCAGACATAAACCATTATACCTGCAACAGCCGCCATAGCTATCCCGATAAAACCGCCGCCGACCAAAATCATAGAGATGACCAAAAAACCAAGAAAAGCGCCAAGCGGTTCAGCAAAGCCCGATGCAAAAGAGAACCAAAAAGCTTTTGAGCGGCTCTTTGTGGCCATATAAATCGGAAGCGCCACGGCAATCCCTTCCGGTATATTGTGTATCGCTATTGCGGCTGCCACCACGATACCCGCATTTGGCTCAGACAATGCAAACAAAAACGTCGCAAACCCTTCCGGAAAATTATGAATTGCTATGGCTACAGCGGTAAAAATCCCTGTTTTTTTCAAAAATGCCGCATTTTTGACATCTATCGCCCTGTCATCATGCAGCTCATGTGGATTTATCTCGTTTGGTACCAGCTTATCGATAAGTGCACTTATACCTATCCCGACAAAAAACGCAAAAACCCCCATCATCTGCGCCCCTTTTGGGGTTGCGCCTTTGGCAAGCTCTGCTATTGCGGAGGGAAGTATCTCCATGAAAGATACATACAGCATAACTCCGGCAGAAAAACCGAGTCCGATAGATAAAAAAACTTTTGACGGATTTTTGACTGTGAGTATAATGAGAGCCCCTATACCGGTCGAGAGACCGGCTATAAGAGTGAGCGCAAACGCCCACAGAAGCTCCGCATTGGTGAACATTGTTTGGTTATATACCTAGACTTTCTCTTTTGAAATACTCTTTTGGTACTTTACAAAGAGGGCATGCGCCGGGAGCTTTTTTGCCTCTGTGTATATGGCCGCACACTTCACATACCCATACGTCTTCGTTTTCGCTTGTAAAGAAGCCGTCTTCTTTCATCGCATCTTGAAGAGCTTTGTATTCTCTTTCATGTTCTACCTCGACCTTGCCGATAGCGTTAAAAAGTCTTGCAAGCTCTTTGTGGCCTTCCGCTTCGGCTATTTTTGCAAACTCCGGATACATCACAGTGTGCTCGTAGTTTTCGCCGGCCATTGCGCTATCAAGGTTTTTTAGCGTTATTTCAGTCTCTGCGCCGTCTACTAGCTTGTGGTATGCTTTAAACTCCGCTCTTGCATGCCATTTTTCATTCTCTGCCGCTTCTCTGAAGTGTCTAGCTACGGCGTGCCATCCCTCTTCCTCTGCTATGTCCGCAAACAAGTCGTATTTGTTTCTAGCTTGTGATTCGCCCGCAAAAGCTTTCATTAGGTTAACGGCAGTCAAATCTTTTGTGATACACTCCATCGCTTCACCGCAACACACTAGCTTGCCGCCGCCCACGTGTTGTACCTCTACTTCATTGCCGCATTTATTACATTTGTATGTTTCGTATTGTCTCATTGTTTTATCCTTATTTTGAATCAGGTTTTGGTGTCGTAGCCGTCGAATTTGGAAGCATTGGGTATTCGATGGAAGGTTTTTTGCCCTCTAGCGTTTTTAGGAAGGTAACTATTTTTGTTATTTCCCCATCCGTAAGTTTTGTGCCAAGCTGAAGCTCGCCCATAGTTTTTACCGCTTCCTCAAGACTCCAAATAGCGCCGTTATGCATATATGGGGCCGTTTGGGTGATATTTCTAAGCGTCGGAACTTTCACCGTACCGTCTTTGTCACCTTTGAAATCCCCTAGGTTTGCGTGCTTGTACTCACCCATAAGAGGGAATTTTTGTTTGCTGGCTCCACCTAGATTATACCCTGTATGGCAAGCGGTACAACCTTTGTCTATAAATAGTTTAAGCCCCTCTTTTTCATCTTTGTTTAGAGCTTTTGCATTTCCTGCAAGAAATTTATCAAATTTTGAAGGAGTTACGAGTACGGCCTCGAAAGTCGCGATAGCGTCTGCAATATTTTCAAACGTTACAGGGTTTTTATCTTTTGGAAACGCTTTTTTGAACTCGGCTACATACTCAGGCATAGACGAGATTCTCTCCTCTGCCATTTTTGGAGTGATAGCCATCTCAGGCATTGCTTGCATAGGTCCTTTAGCTTGGTCGCCTAGGTGCGGGCTTCTGCCATCCCAAAACTGTGTCGTATTAAATACCGAGTTATATACGGTCGGCGAGTTGAGGTGGTGCGGGTTTGCCGTCCATTGGTGACCTATCGCTGCGCTTACGCCGTCCGCTCCACCGGTTGCAAGGTTGTGACATGTATTACAAGATATGAGTCCGCTTTTTGAGAGTCTAGGCTCAAAATATAGCTTTTTACCGAGGTCAACTTTTGCCGCGGTTACACCTTTTTGGAATGAACCTATAAGTTTCATCTGCGCTTTATGCTCTGAAGGGATAGGCTTTAGACCTGCATTTTTAGCCGCATCTATAAGCGCATCACCTGCAAACAGCGAACCTGCCGCCACCATTGAGATTGTCAAAATTCTAAGTTTACTCATTTGTTCTCCTTTGTTGTTTGGTTGCCTACGCATTTTTTGCATAAGCCGTATATATTTACCGCAACGAACGACGGCTCGAAAGAAGAGCCTTTGGCGCCCTCTTTCACGGCGCTAAGTATCCCGCTCTCTATATGCTCGTCTTCGACTGAGCCGCACACTTTGCACACAAGATGCGCATGGGCGTGCTTTGTTATCTCGTACACGCTTTTTTGATTATTGAGCGCAACTTTGGATATCACGCCCTCGCTTGAGAGTTGCTCCAAATTGAGATAAATAGTATTTAAAGATATATTTGGAGAAACCTCCCTCATTTTGTCTCTCAAATTATCCAAATCAATATGCCCGTGCTCCTCAATCGCCTTGAGCATAGTCGCTCTTTGACCCGTGGCCTTAAGCCCTTTTTGTTTTAATAGTGTTTTAAAAGTTTCCATGTCGGAAATTATAGCACAAAAAAATTTTAAATAGTAAAAATTCCTAAAATAAGATTGATTTTCTAAATGGATAATTCAATTTTTACAAATAGGGAATATTTTTTTAACGCTTTAGTTCTATGATATGTTAAATTTCCACAGAGGTTAACGGCAATGGAGAAACTTACAAAATCCGCGCTCGCCCTATATGTTATATTTGCGGCCGGTTTTGCCAATGCAGATAATGATTTTTTCGATAAAAACGACGGTAGAAAAAGCGGCTTTGAGAAAAAACTATATTACGGTTTAGAAAAAACGGAAGGTATTACTCCGCAGCAAAAAGAGTTTATAAACCAAGCGTTAAGAGAGTTTCAATCGCAAAAAGAGAGACAAATATCTCAAAATGTAAAAAAATTCCAATCAGACGATATAAAACAAGAGTCTATTAGGGTGCTTGCGGCCGAAGCCAGCAGAGCCGATATAAATGCCAAAACCTCCTTGCTTAGCGGCATTCACAAAGTGTTGACACCCAAGCAAAGAGAGCAGTTCATAAAAAAATTCCAAGGAATGATAGATTGAGCAAAATACTACTTATTGAAGACGACAAAGAGATAGGCGAGCTTCTTAGCGAACATCTTAGCGGATACGGGATGACCGTAGTATGCGCCGAAAAGCCTTCAGATGCTTTTGAATCCCTAAAGAGCGGGGATTTTGACCTTGTGGTTTTGGATCTTATGCTCCCTGAGATGAACGGCTTTGAAGTATGCAAAAAGATAAAATCTGAATACGATTTGCCTATCATCATCTCCTCGGCAAGAGGCAATACAAGCGATAAGGTGCTAGGACTTGACCTTGGTGCGGACGACTATCTGACAAAAGGATATGAGCCTATCGAGCTTGTCAAGCGTATAGAAGCGGTACTCAGAAGATACAAAAAAGCCGACAAAGAGGGGACTGCCGAATTTACGGTAGACGAACGGGCTATGACTATCAAATTTAGAGGTGAATCTCTGGCGCTTACCAATTCGGAATACGAGCTTATGAGGCTGTTCCTAAACTCAAAAGGCAAAGCGCTAAACAGAGACGACATAGCCAATGCCATAGAGTTTCTCAACTGGGATTCTACCAGCAGAAACGTGGATGTACTGGTAAGTAAGCTAAGAGCAAAACTAGGCGATGACCCGAAAAATCCAAAATACATCAAGTCGGTATGGGGACACGGCTATAAATTTATAGGCCAATGAACCAAAACTCACTTTTTGCCAAAGTTACGCTGCTATTTTTGACGGCGATATTTTTTCTCTCATTCATAGCCTACGACGTTATCAAGCAAAACGCCGTACGGCTAGAAACCCTCACTACAAAACGATACATACAGTTAGCCTCCGCAATCAAAAAAAATATACTTGAAGAAGATACGGAAGAGCTGGAGCGTGAGCTAAAGAGCAACTCTTTGGAGCTTTTGTGCCTATCGGAACAATGCGATGTAAACTTAACAGCAATGCAGCTTGTAGGTGCGGTTACTAGAAACTTCGATACGGTAGAGATATACAAAGACGATGAGAGCCATACATTCATCCGCATAGGAGTTCTCGGTCGTCAGCTTGTCATCAAAGACAATCTACTTCGTCAAGGGTTTTTTGAAAGACA
The DNA here is from genome assembly GCA_050252455.1 of Campylobacterales bacterium. Taxonomy (GTDB): domain Bacteria; phylum Campylobacterota; class Campylobacteria; order Campylobacterales; family UBA6016; genus UBA6016. The sequence goes on from JBFWKW010000012.1 coordinate 44,147, forward strand.
CGGCGTACTCTTATTATTTACGGGGGCTATAGTCTCTAATGTCCTTTTATATCTCGTTGTCATGAACCTGTTTTCGCCGATTAGACGTCTCAAGACCAAAATGGAAGAGTTTGGGCACGGCGATCTCTCCGCAAGAGCTAGAGTATCGGATGAGGGAGAGATAGGCGAGCTGGCTTCACAGTTCAACTCCGTTGCCGATAAAATGGAAACACTCCTCAAAGACAAAGAGGAGTTGCTTTCCGACAAAGAGGAGTTGCTCGCAAACATCAGCCACGAACTTCGTACACCTATTATGAAAATCAAACTTGCACTAGGTTTTGTAGAGGCAAGCAAATACAAAGAGAGCATACAAAGGGCAATAGAGTCGATGGATAGCCTAACGACAATGCTTTTGCAAAATGAAGAGATGAGCTTTTCCACGCTAAAAACAGAAAATCAAAGCGTCCTAGAACTTTACAAAAAAACCATTTCATCGATGGCCGACAACGCCGAGTGCATAGATGCCGGAAGCGAAGACTTTGAGATAGCGGTGGATGTCAGATATTTCACGATGGCGCTCAAAAACTTACTTGAAAACGCAATCAAATACTCCCCCGACAAAACCGCTATATTTGAGGCGAAAAATGGCGTAATAAGCGTATCAAACAAGGGTGATAAGTTGCAAAAAGATATATCCTATTACCTTGGCGCATTCACCAAGGGAGATGAGGCGAGGCTATCCGGCGGATACGGTCTTGGGCTCTCAATAGTCTCCAAAATACTAAGAAAACACGGCCTCGAACTTGACTATTCCTATGACGAAGCACAAGGCTTAAACCGCTTTTTTATAGACTTTAACAAAAAGAACGCTTAATGTATACGGTTGCGATAGAGCTTGGAACCCTTGTTTTTATAGGGGTTTGCTTGTATTTGTTCGTTAGGGTCGTAGAGCTTCGCAGAAAAAAGGAGAACGGTGAGTAAAAAAATAGTATTAGCGACTTCAAATAAAGGTAAAGTCGTAGAGATAAAAAATATGATGGACGGCTTTGAAGTCGTAAACTACACCGATATTATTACGGCTTTTCATATAGAAGAAGACGGCTCAACTTTCAAAGACAACGCAATCATCAAAGCAAAAGCCGTATTTGAAGCGCTTGGCGATGACGATGCAATAGTGCTTTCAGATGACAGCGGTATCTGCGTAGATGTCTTAGGCGGTGCACCTGGGATATACAGTGCCAGATACGCCGGAATTGGGGCTAATGACAGAGAGAATTTGCAAAAACTAGTAGAAAGTATCAAAGCGGCAGGATATGAAAACTCCCCGGCACACTACACGGCAGCAATAGCCATAGCGACAAAGGACGGTATATTCACAGTTCACGGACATATGTACGGCAGCGCCATCACAACTCCTAGAGGGGACAAGGGGTTTGGTTACGATCCGATGTTTATCAACGAGGGCTTTAATAAAACTCTTGGCGAGCTAGACGATGAGGTCAAAAACAAGATTTCGCATAGAGGCAGAGCATTGGAGCTTGCCAAAATGGTTATAGGCACATTATCTTGAATCTACTAATAATCTCAACCGGCGGCACGATAAACAAGCTCTACAACGAACTAAACGGAGAGCTTGAGATAGGTGAAAGTGTTGCCAAAAATATATACTCTCTGGCTAGAGGAAATCTGACTGTAAAAGAGATTTCTATCATCGGCAAAGACTCTCTTGATATGACCGACAATGATAGGACACTACTTGCGGATACGGTGAAAAATGCAAAAGAAGAAAACATCATAATCCTACACGGTACGGACACGATGGACAAATCTGCCGCAGTTTTGAGTGAAAGCGTCAAAGATAAAAAAGTAGTATTTGTCGGCGCTATGAAGCCTTACTCTATCGAAAAAGACGAGGCTATATTTAACTTTGCATGCGCCGTAGGGTTTTTGCGCTCCAAGCCTGCAAACGGCATATACATCTCGATGCATTCGCTGGTTTTGCCGCACAATGAAATATACAAAGACAGGACTATTGGCACCTTCAAACCGCTTAAATAATACTTAATTTAATTAATCTTTAAGCTTATCTACATTACAATTCCGGCTCATTTATGAAAAAGGACGCTTTATGAAAACCACTCACATGGTAAATTCTAGCGAAGTCAAAAGAGATTGGATACTGATAGACGCTTCTGCAAAACCTTTCGGTAGAATAGTAACTGAAATAGCTACTATCCTTAGAGGTAAACACAAGCCGTCATTTACTCCAAATGTCGATTGCGGCGACTATGTAGTCGTTATAAACGCTAAAGATGTTATCTTCACGGGTACAAACAAAAAAGAACAAAAAGTTTATCACAGACATACAGGATATTTCGGTGGCGTAAAAAGCGAAAAGCTTGGCGAACTAATCGAAAAAAACCCTGAAAAACTATTTAAACTTGCAACAAGAGGCATGCTTCCAAAAACTACCCTAGGTAGAGCAATGCTGAAAAAACTAAAAGTGTACGAAGGTGCAGAGCATCCTCATACAGCACAACTAAAGGCTAACTAATGGCGAAAAAAATTATTTACGCTACAGGCAAAAGAAAAACTGCTATTGCTAGAGTATGGCTTACTCCAGGAACAGGCAAAATCGAAGTAAACGGTAAAGACCTTGACGGCTGGCTAGGCGGTCTTGAAGTGCTTAAAATGAAAGTTGCTCAACCGATAGTTGCTACAAAACAAACTACAAGCGTTGACATCAAAGCTACGACAATCGGCGGCGGTATATCAGGTCAAGCGGAAGCTCTTAGACACGGTATATCAAAAGCTCTTTGCGTATTCGAGCCAAGCTTCAGAGAAACTATCAAACCTCTTGGTCTACTTACTCGTGACTCAAGAGTTGTTGAGAGAAAAAAATACGGAAAAAGAAAAGCGAGAAGAAGCCCGCAGTTCTCAAAAAGATAATCTTTTATCTATTTTCCCTCTTTTCCTATCGGGGCTTCGGTCCCGATTTTTATTTAGTTTTAACTACAATCTACAAAAACCAATCCAAGACACTTACAAATGAAAAAAGCATTTTTTTTATTACTAATTTCATGTTCGCTTTTTGCCTCTACGCTCTAAATGAGCTACACATCCAATGTGGGACGACTAAATCCTCTGCTTGCGACCGACAGCACATCTTCCGAGATTTCAGGCTGGGTGTTTGACTCGCTTTTTAAATACGACAAAAACGGACAAATTGCTCCTCAAATCGCAAAGAGTTATAAATTTTTAGACGGCGTAACGCTGGAGATAACGCTAAGAGAGGATGCATTTTGGTCTGACGGCAAAAAAATAACGGCAAAAGATGTCGTCTTTACATATGAGTTTGCCAAAAATCCGAAGGTATTTACCCCATATGTCGAAAACTTCCGAAAAGTAGAGAGCGTAAAGGCAAAAAGCGATTATGCAGTCATCGTAAAATACAAAGAGCCGTATTTTAAGGCGCTTGAGACGTGGCTAATGCCGCTAATTCCAAAGCATATTTTGGCTGACGAAAAAGAGCCGATGACTTCAAAATTTAACTTTGCCCCTCTTGGCAGCGGACCGTACATCCTAAAAAAGCTAGAGCAAGGCTCGGATATAGAGTTTGTAGCCAACAAGCGATACTTTGACGGCGAGCCAAAAATCACCAACATCAAATACAAGTTTTTGCCTGACACTTCAAGCTCGTTTTTGATGCTAAAGACAGGGGCTCTTGATATCGGTGGACTAACGCCGATGCAGCTCAAACTCCAAACCGACAAAGAGTTTCACTCCAAATTCCAAATAGTCGAAAATCCAGGTTCCAACTACACATATCTGGGCTTTAACCACAAAAGAGAGAAATTCAAAGACCCAAGAGTGAGAGCCGCCATATCAAAGGCAATAGACAGACAAGAGCTGATAGACCTTCTGTTTTTCGGGCATGCAGACATCGCCACGGGACCGTTTCTAAAAGGCTCTTATGCATTCAACTCTAGTGTAAAACCGCCAAAGAGGGATGTGGCGGGGGCAAAAAAACTGCTAAAAGAGGCAGGGTATGGTGAGCAAAAACCGCTAACCTTTGAAATCTCGACAAACTCCAACAATCAAATCAGAATGCTAGCCGCCGAAATCATCCAAAAACAGCTAAAAGAGGCTGGAATCATCGTAAAAATAAGGGCGATGGAGTGGCAGGCATTTCTCAACACTGTAGTCGACCCTAGAAACTTCGATACCGTGCTAATGGGGTGGTCGATGCCGCTGAGCCCTGATGCGTATAGTATTTGGCATAGTGACAATATAGAGAAAAAAGCGGGATTTAACTTTGTCGGATATAAAAACCAAAGAGTGGACGAGCTGATAGAAAAAGCGGAAAAATCGGTGGACAAAAAAGTCGTCACGGCATATTATCAGGAGATTTACAAACTAATAACGGACGATAATCCGTATATTTTTCTCTACACGCCGAACTCCATAACGGCGGTAAGCAAAAAAATAAAAAACATAGAGCCTTCAATAGTCGGCATCATGCACAATCAAATCAAATGGGAGAAAATGGAGTAGTTAAAAGAGTCTACCGAGCTTATCGTCAAGCTTGTCGGAGATTTTCTCTATCTCTCTTTTTAGCTCCAGGATTTCGTAGTTTTTTTGCATAAAGGCATAAAGCAGAGTCTTTACGGAATTGTCTTCGTTTAGATTAAGGTCTTTGCTTATCTCCTCTTTGAAGGCCTCCGCATAGTTGTCTGCCAGAGTAATCTCGAATGCGCTTCCGTTGATTAGCAGAGTGAGTTTTTGCATCCGTTAGCCTTTCGCATCGAGGTTTTTTGTGATACCGCTCTCGTTTTGGAGCATGTTGATTTTTTGCTCAAGGGCTTTGATATACTCATCTTTAACCCTGTTTTCGGCATCCGATTTTATTAGCTTATTTCGCAATTCGCTACTCTCCTCCCTTTGGAGGTCAAGTTTTTGCAGTAAATCCTCTATTTGCGACTTTAATTTCTCTATAGCTTCCATTCGTTATGCCTATTGGTGTGAAAGCCATTATATCAAAGCTTCGTTATAATTTTGACATCAAAATAACGGCAAAAGTAGCAAAAAAATGGCAAGATTTGAGATAGTAGCGGATATGAAACCATCGGGCGACCAGCCTACCGCCATAGCCAAACTATCAAAAAGCATAGGTAGCGGCAACAGATACCAGACGCTTTTGGGCGTTACCGGAAGCGGCAAGACCTTTACGATGGCAAACATCATAGAGACCTTGCAAATGCCGACTCTCATCATGACACACAACAAGACGCTTGCCGCCCAGCTATACAGCGAGTTTAAAGCATTTTTCCCAAAAAACCACGTCGAGTACTTCATCAGCTACTACGACTACTACCAGCCCGAAGCCTACATCCCACGCCAAGACCTATTCATCGAAAAAGATAGTTCAATCAACGATGAGCTGGAGCGGCTAAGGCTCTCCGCTACGGCAAGTCTGTTGCAATTTGACGATTGTATCGTGGTAGCCTCGGTCTCGGCAAACTACGGTCTCGGTGACCCTGCAGAATATCGCGCTCAAGTGCAGACAGTGGAGCTTGGGATGAACTACTCGCAAAGGGAGTTCCTGCTTAAGCTCGTAGAGATGGGGTACAAACGAAACGACAACTTTTTCGACCGTGGGGATTTCAGAGTCAAGGGCGAGGCTGTCGACATCTATCCAGCGTATTTTGAAGATAGCGCCGTGCGAATAGAGTTTTTTGGAGATGAGTGCGAGAGAATATATGAGTTTGACCCGCTAACAAACAAAAAAACAAAAGATTTGACGGCATTCACGCTATACGCCGCCAGCAACTACATCGTCGGGCACCACAGACTTGCGGATGCTATGAAACAGATAGAAGAGGAGCTTGGAGAGAGGCTAGACTTTCTTTTGAAAGAAAATAGGCTCGTGGAATATCAGAGGCTCAAGCAAAGAGTTGAGTTTGACCTTGAGATGATGGAATCTACAGGGATGTGCAAAGGGATAGAGAACTACTCGAGATACCTAACCGGCAAAAAAGCGGGTGAGACCCCATACTCGATGATGGATTATTTTGAGGCGATGGGCAAGGACTATCTAGTTATTGTGGATGAAAGCCATGTTAGCTTGCCGCAGTTTCGGGGAATGTACGCAGGGGACAGAAGCCGCAAAGAAACCCTTGTGGAGTACGGCTTTCGTCTGCCTAGTGCTCTAGATAACAGGCCGCTTCAATTTGACGAGTTTATCAATAAGGCGCCACACTATTTGTTTGTCTCGGCAACTCCGGCGCAACTGGAGCTGGAGCTCTCCGGCGAAGAGATAGCCACACAAATAGTAAGACCGACCGGACTTCTTGACCCGGTAGTTGAGATACACTCCGCTTCAAGACAGGTGGAGATATTTCACGATGAGGCGAAAAAGACTATTGCAAGGGGCGAAAAGGTGCTCGCCACGGTACTCACCAAAAAAATGGCGGAGGAACTGACCAAATACCTAAACGACCTTGGGATGAAGGTCAAATATATGCACTCAGATATTGATACGGTGGAGCGAACCGAGATAATCAGGGGGCTTAGACGAGGAGAGTTTGACCTACTTGTCGGTATCAATCTTCTTAGAGAGGGGCTAGACATCCCGGAGGTATCCATGATAGGGATATTCGACGCCGACAAAGAGGGGTTTTTGCGCTCAGAGACAAGCCTCATACAGACCATCGGGCGCGCCGCTAGAAATCTCAACGGACGGGTACTGCTATTTGCCGACAAGATGACGGAGTCGATGAGAAAAGCGATAGAGACGACAAATGCGAGACGAGAACAGCAAGCAGCTTACAACAAAGAGCACGGGATAACACCGAGAAGCACGATACGAAAACTTGACGAGAGCCTCAAGATGGAGGACGAGACGGTATCGACGTTGGAGATGAAAAAGCGAAATGCAAAGCTGCCCAAGGCGGAGAGAGATGCGATAATCAAGGAGTTGACGGTCAGAATGCACAAGGCCGCCAAAGAGCTGGAGTTTGAAGAGGCGGCTAGACTGAGGGATGAAATCTCGAAACTACGAGTTTGAAACCCCTCTTCTCTCTTTGAATGTTTGAAGTGACTCAGAAAGTAGAGCCTCATCAAAACCGAATGTAGCGGCTTTTTGGAGCGCATCTTTGAAGTGCTCTTCGCCGAATGTATTAAGAGGCTGCAAAGCTGTTTTTACTATACAAAGAGCTTTTGAATATGGGGCAATAGCCTCTGGCGCCTCAAGTGGCGAATCTGAATATTTGATAGCCTCTATAAGGCTCTCTTCAAATCTCCAGTGTTCAAATATGGCAGACGTAACGGTGGCTGTCGTCTCACCGATAAATTCCGTCTCAGCCTCGGTAATACCTTTGCCCTCAAGGATAGCGGCTTTAAACTCGGCCGCCTTGCCCTCTTTTGTTATCTCTTGGGCTATTATGATTTTTCCCGTTTCCTGCAAAAAGCTCGCAACCGACAAAACATCCAGTTTGCTTCTATCAACTTTTGAGTACCAAGTATACATAAGGGCATTTTGGAGGCTAGATATATCGGCAAACGACTCCGGAGTGATACCGTACGGATCCAAATCGACGCTCAAAAGCTTTTTGACCGCGCCCGATAACGCAAGACCTTTAACGGTAGACATACCAAAAAGCGAAACTGCTTGCGAAACAGTCTTTATCTCTCTACTAAATCCATAAAACGGAGAGTTTGCCGCCTTGAGAAGATTGGCCGTTATCATAGGGTCTTTTTCGACCACTTTTATTAGGTCTCCGACCGAGCTTTCAGGGTCTGCACATATTCTTTGTATTTGCGTTACCGTCTCAGGCAGAGGCGGAAGCGTTTTGATTTTGGATAATAGAGAGTCGTTCATTGCGCACCTTTGTACAATTAAAAGCTAAAAAGTTAAAATAACGCTGTTTTGAAAGATTTTACACTATTTTATATAACAACAAAGAGGCAAATCCGCAATGCTTGAAAAATCCATTTACCTGCTTTTAATCATCCTTGTTTTTTACTATTTTACTACGGCGCTGCAGTGGTATTCATACAAACTAAAAAGAGTTATTTTTCATTTCTCAAAACCGATTTGGCATATATGGTTTTTTGCATTGCCGCTATCAATGATAGGGGTAGCCGGAATTTTTGAGAAGCCGATTTGGGCTGGGCTTTATTTATTTATATTTATATTTTATTTTGCCTCTTGGAGTAAAAAACTTGATAAAAAACTTGTATTTACGGCTAGGGTGAAAAGATTTTGGGGAATTTTTGCGGCACTCATCGCCCCTCCATTCTTGCTTTTACACGCCGATTATCAACTCGCCTCGGCAATTATCGCCATATTTGGAGCGTATTACATATCAAATGTCATAGAGACCAAGATAATAGCAAAGGGATTTGAGACAAAGGCGCTTGCAAAACTAAATCTGGTTCATCCTATCGTCATAGCCATTACCGCAAGCTACGGAAAGACAAGCATCAAAAACTTTGCGGCTCATATCATCTCTAAAAAATTTCGCACATACGCCACTCCGGCTAGCGTCAATACGACAATGGGAATAATACGAGACATCAACGAGTCGTTACCGGAAGATACCGAAGTCTATATCGTAGAAGCGGGTGCCAGAGCAGAGGGCGACATAGCACAGATAACATCTCTCGTGGAGCCTCGTTACGCCGTGATAGGCAAAATAGGCGAAGCACACATCGAATACTTTAAGACGATAGAGAAAATCCAAGCAACAAAAAGTGAGATACTAGGCTCAAAAAATCTACAAAAAGCGTTCGTATTTGAAAACGTAACGGCTAGAGGCGAAAATATAACCGTGTTTGGCTACGAAGATGGTGTAAAAATAAAAAATGTCAGTTCCTCCTTGCAAAACGGGCTTACATTTGAACTTGAAGTTGACGGCGATACACACGCTTTTAACGCTCCCAATCTGCTAGGCAATTTCAACGCCGCAAACATCACCGCAGCCGTACTACTGGCAAAAGAGCTAGGGATGGATATGGATAGCATAAAAAGAGCCGTCGAGAGTCTGCCTAGCGTCGCCCACAGGCTTCAAAAGATAGTAGCGGGAGAGAAAATCATCCTGGATGATAGCTTCAATGGAAATGTGGACGGCATCAAAGAGGGGATAGAACTATGCCGCACCCATCCACACCAAAAGGTCATCGTAACTTGCGGACTTGTCGAGAGCAGAGATGAGCTAAACATAGAACTTGCAAAGCTAATAGATGACGTTTTTGACGTGGCGATAATCACGGGTGAGCTCAATAAAAAGCTATTTGACGAGAACTTGTCAAAATGTGAAAAACTATTTCTATCCGACAAAAACGAGCTTGAAAATATGCTAAAAGAAAAAACTGCGCCGAACTCGGTCGTGTATTTCGCAAACGACGCTCCTGGATATATATAATGGAACATCTGTACGCACCCTGGAGAAACGACTACGTAAGGGGTAAGGAAAAAGGGGGATGCGTATTTTGCAACATATCGGCAAACCCAGATAAAGACAAAGAACATACCGTCCTTTACCGTGATGAGATATGCTTTGCGGTTATGAACAAATATCCCTACACACCGGGGCATTTTATGATAATTCCCCATCAACACACAGACTCGCTAGAGGCTCTACCGGCCGAGCACTGGCTTCATATAGCAGGCTTGGCTCAAAAAGGGGTTGCGGCGCTAAAGTCCGAGTTTCACACAAATAGCGTAAATATCGGGATGAATCTAGGAGAAGCTGCAGGGGCAGGAATAGCCGAGCACATACATCTACACCTACTCCCTAGGTGGCACAAAGATAGCAATTTTATCACCGCCATAGGTGATGCAAGGGTGTATTCCGTGGATTTTGACGAGATTTACGAGAGAGTCAAAGGGGCGTTTTTAGCACACCTTTAAAACAGGATATACAAAAACGCAACCCCAAGAATGATTCTATAAATACCAAACGGTACAAAACTAAATTTAGCGACAAACTTCAAAAACCACTTAATAGCTAGCATTGCAACCAAAAATGCGGTAACAAAGCCGGCTACAAGATTTGACAAATCACCTCCGTCAAATGAGGAGAAGTTTTTTAACACGTCATAGCCTGTCGCAACAACCATCG
>JBFWKW010000013.1:0-52311 GCA_050252455.1 Campylobacterales bacterium
GTCAGAGCTAGACTGGCAAGAGTTATAACTAGTCTATACAAATCCGATGACGGCACCATCAAGCTTCTTACTTTCAATAACGAAACCGAACAGAGATTGCTTGACAAGACCAGAGATCAGGGTGGGGCTAGAAGCTTCCTTCTAAACGTCGGCGAGATAAACGCGTTGGTTCAAGATGTGAGCGATGCCGCCAAAGCCGTGCTGGAGCGTGGCGTGGCCCCTGTAATCATAGTGGTAGAGCCTCTCATTAGAAAGTCTCTGTCTGAAATTTTTGAGAGATTTGGTCTTGATATTGTGGTGCTAAGTCATGCCGAAATCGAGCCAAGTGCCAAATTTGAGGTAATAGGAAATGTGGTGGTTAATTTTGCTTAACGGTGTGCGAATATGAAAATAAAGATGGCTGAACTAGTTGAACGTACCGGTGTCCCAAAGTCTACTATTTTATACTACATTAAAGAGGGATTGCTTCCTCAGCCTGAACGGATAAAGCAAAACGTCTGCCTTTACGAGAGCGATTTTATAGAGCGGATAAAATTTATCAAATATCTCCAAAATACATACAGCAAAACAATTACAGAGCTAAAAGCCACCGTATGTTCGCATGGGTATGATTTTTCGCAAGGTTCGGATATATTGATAGAGTTTTTGGAAAAGCTCTCAGGAACACCGGCAAACTCGCAGAAAATGGGGATCAAGGAGCTGTCAAAAAAGACCGGCGTAAAAGAGACGTTTATCAATACGCTGGTAGAAAAAAACATTATTATTCCGCTTGTGGAAGGATTGTTTGACGAAAAAGATGCTGAGATGGCAGTAATATACGATAGGCTTTGTGCAGCAGGGTGGAGTGTGGAATTTTTTGAAAAATATGCCGAAATGTCAAGAGAGCTCGCCGGTTATAGTATAAAAAAAGTCATTGAGATGAAAAAAAAATTAAAAGAGGATGGTGACGTTAACAACGAAACCCACCACTTGATGTTTGAGATTCCACTTAACGTGCAGCCTTATATTATTAACAGGCTCGGGATGATGGAACATAAAAAAATTGCAAATGATGCGATGCTTGAATGTTGTAAAAATAAAAATAAAGTTGATAAAACAGATAAGAATACTTGACAAATAAAATTTTACAGTATAAAATTTCTCAAAAATAATAAAGAGATTTGAATGAAAAATTTTATTTTGTATATAGTGATAGCACTATTTAGCATAAACGCTTTTGGAAATGAGGACGGAAGAGCTTCGTATAGAAAAAATTGTATGAAGTGTCACGGCATTGGAGCAAAAGGGGCTTTTATGTCAACACAAGACGGATGGGCAAAGTTTTTTGAAAATAACGCCTTAAAATTGAAAGATAAACACAAGCAAACGGATGCAAAGAGTTTTTTTGAGTCTGATGAGTTTAAAAACAGCTCGAAAAATACTTTTGAATTTTTGAGAGAGTATGCTTCGGACAGCGGAAATTCGATTACCGGCTGTAATCCTGAGCAACCGTTTTGATTATTTTTTTATAGCGATAAAAAGGGCAAAGTTGCACCACTTGTAGAGGGTTTCCACATGGGCAAACCCGGCCTTTTTGCAAAGAGTTTCGTTCTCTGTTTCGGTGTATGGAACGAGGACATTTTCTAGCGCCTCTCTTTTGCGCATTATCTCAAGCTCTGAATAGCCTTGCTTTTTCTTGTAGCCGTGGTATGAGTCTATGAGGAATTTATTGAGTTTTTTGTCCTCGCTAATAAGCTTTTCCGCAAACAAAAACACGCCGCCGTCCGCCAAAGAGTCAAAGATTTTTTGGACAAGCTGCTCTCTTATGATAGGGCGGATAAATTGCAATGTAAAGTTGGCTACAAAAGCGTTTGACGTGGGAAGTTCTGAATTGACCGCGTCGAGTTTTAGCAGTTTTATGTCTGCCTCATAAACTGCGGCTTTTTTGGCCGCCACCTCCAGCATATGCTCCGAGTCGTCTATCCCGATTAGTTCTACATTTTTGCCTTTAAAGCGCTGGGAGAGCCTGATTAGAAGATTTGCGGTTGAGCACCCTATGTCTGTTATCGTTCCGCTCTCCACATACTCCAAGAGCGCAGCCTCGGTCAGCTCCAAGATGTTTTCATAGCCTGGGATGGAGCGGGAAATCATATCGTCAAATACGCCAGCCACCTCTTCGTCAAATTCAAACTGTTTTTCTATCGGCTTGGTGAAAATATCGTCTTGCAATGGACTTCCTTGTAAGAGTGCTCTTTTGGTATAATTTTGCAAAAATTTTAGCGTAGGAGTTCTTTGCAATGGGAGATTCAAAAGCTATTCTTGCACTTAACGAGCTAAAAAGCAAGGCTGCACTTGCGGCATTCTTCGTAATTTACTGCGTAATCGGCCTTTTGCTTGATATCATTATCTACAATATGCCATCTCTGACGTATGGTTTTTATATGCTTCTGACTTTTCAAGTATTTCCGATGGCAACCGTCGGTATGGCGGCATTCGGGGTTGTTTCTATCTTTGTCACATACTCCATGTATGACAAAATCATGCTTTACGGTCACGAATATAAAGAGGTAACGCCTGAAAATGCGAGCGGTTTTGAGGGACGGCTTTATAACATGATAGATTCGCTGGCCGCGAAGGGCGGTCTTGGATATATGCCGCGAGTTTATGTCATAGAGGCCGATTATATGAACGCTTTTGCGAGCGGCTTTAGCCAGAAATCAGCCATGGTCGCCATCACTACGGCACTTATCAATAGACTTGACGAAAAAGAGATAGAGGCGGTCATGGCTCACGAAATTAGCCACATAAAACACGGCGATATTAAGTTGACCCTTTTGATTTCGGTACTTGCCAATGTGATGCTTTTTGTCGTGAATATCGGTGTTATGTTTTTTGGAGGCTCCAGGGATTCGGGCGGTGCTAGGGCGGCGAAGATGATACTTTTTGCCCTTCAATTTATATTGCCGCTTATCACGGGGGTACTTTCTATGTTTCTTAGCAGAACCAGAGAATACATGGCGGATGCGGGTTCCGTGGAGATTACCGGAGATAAGCAGGCTATGGCAAATGCGCTAATCAAAATACATAACAATTATGCCGCAGAGCCCCATGCCGAAGATGAGGGCGCCGAATTTAGAAGGGCTGCGTATATATTTGAGCCAAAAGCATTTGCGTCTTTATTCTCGACACATCCGAGTTTGCAAGATAGGCTAAAAGCACTCGGTTTTGAAGGAAGATAGGAGTTTGCAACATAAAATAATAGCGATAGGTTCGTCCACCGGGGGGCCGGGACACATACAAAAAATACTTTCGGCGATTCCCAGTAATTTCAATGCCACCATTGTAATAGCGCAACATATTAATTCAATATTTTTAGACAGCATAGTCGAAAGCCTTAACTCTTTTTGTCGTATTCCTGTGTTCGTCGGCAGAGACGGAATGCCTTTGGAGGTTCCGTCGGTCGTTTTTGCCAAGGGTCCCGGTATTAATCAGCTTGTGTATGACTGCGGCACATACAAGCTTAAAATTTTGGATATAGTGAGTGACGATTATTCCCCCTCGGTTAACAGGCTTTTCTTGTCAATCGCACAGTTGCAAAAACAGCCCAATGCGCTAGCTGTTTTGATGACCGGAATAGGCGATGACGGAGCTAGGGGTCTTTTGGAGCTTAGGAAAATCGGAGTGCATACTGTTGCCGAGAGTGAAGAAAGTGCGGTTGTGTATGGGATGCCGAGGGCGGCATACGAAATGGGTGCCGCCGATGAGGTCTTGAATCTTGATAGGATAGTTAATAAAATTTTGGAGTTTGGTAGATAATGTATAGCTTGGCTCACGGCGAAATCCTAAACTTTTTTTACAGCAAAACAGGAATTCATTTTGATGAAAAAAAAGATGTAGTTGCCCATAAGATAGATACCTTCTATAAATCAAAAGATTTTCACGATATTCCAACTTTTTTGGCGGAACTCAAAAAAGAAGGGGTGTTGTGGCAAGAGTTTGTAAATTTACTAACCGTCAATGAGACTTATTTTTTTAGAGAAACGAAGCAAATAGACATAATGATTGAGATGGCGAAGCAGATGAGCAGTTTTAATATACTGTGCGCGCCAAGTTCTAGCGGCGAAGAGCCTTATACTATTTTGATGAGTTTGGCCGAGGCCGGACTGCTGCCAAAACTTGGCAAACTTGTCGGTATAGATATAAATAGTTTTGTCATAGAATCCGCAAAAAAAGGGGTGTATTCAAAAAGAAGTCTGCACAGAACCCCTATCGAGGCGGCATCTAGATATTTTAGAGAAAACGACGAACGCTACTATGAGATAATTTCCGATATTAAAAGACATGCCGATTTTAGGGTGTTTAATATATTTGATCCGCACATTAAAACTCTCGGTGAATTTGATTTTGTTTTTTCCAGAAATATGATTATATATTTTGACAAAGAAAGTAGGATGCAAGCGGAGAGGACACTCCATTCGCTTATGAAACCAAATGGAATTTTATTTTTGGGACATGCGGATTTGATTCCAAATGACGTCGGATTTAAAAAAGTCGTCCAAAACGGTATCGTTTATTACCAAAAGCATTAGAGACTTTTTTGAATAAGTTAACAGCCGCCTTTTTTATTTTGATAGCTTCAATAAGTTATGGCTCTCTCGGCGTTGTCGCCAAATTTGCGTATGTAGAGGGTGTTACGCCAAATATGCTTGCCTTATCGCAAATGTTTTTTGGATTGCTGATTTTTTGTGTTTATAAAATCAAAAAAATAGGCTCTTTTTTAAAGGTATCCAGAAAAAATATAATGCTGCTCGGTGTCGGCGGAGCAATGTCTGCCTTGACCGCTTTTTGCTACTACCGTTCTCTTGGAACTCTCTCGGCATCGATAGCTATTATTATGTTGTTTCAGTTTGTGTGGATAGGGCTTGCACTTGAGCTTTGGCACAAAAAAAGATTTCCGTCAAAAGCCGAAATCGTATCCATATTGCTTTGTTATCTCGGTACTTATTTTAGCGTTGGCGGCGGCTCGAATTTAGGTATGGATGCCGCACTTGGCTTAATCTTGGGATTCTTATCAGGGGCTTTTTTCGCTGTTTATATATTTTTTAGCTCTACCTATTGTCTTGATGAGGACTCGGATGCCAGAGCTTTTTGGATTATATTCTCGGCATTTTTACTATCCGTTTTATTGTCGATAGCTTGGGTGGATTTTAGCGGTTTGTACGCAATACTAAAATGGGGCGCTTTATGCGGTGCGCTTGGGGTGTTTATACCTTTTTATATATATGCCGTTTTTTCCCCGCGTATCGGAGCGGGTGCTACGTCGATAATAGGCTCTGCCGAACTTCCGGCGGCACTTGTGTTATCGGTGTTTATTCTAGGTGAAAGCCTCAGTTTTATGCAAATAATCGGTTCGTTGCTTGTATTTTTGGCTATTTTTATCGTATTTTTGGCTGAAGCTAAAGCCAAATAAAGCCCTTTTGGGTTATCTTTTTAAAAAATAAATAAGGTGATTGTATGGAAGAAGCGTTAAGGGGATTTTTTACTACCGCCCCTTTTTTGGTTAGTTTTGCGGCTGGTGTCCTCACCTTTATAAGCCCGTGCGTATTGCCGCTTATTCCGGCATACATATCTTATATTTCCGGCATGTCGGTCAAGCAGCTCTCATCTCACGGCGAAATAAGCCGCGCGCAGAGGATGCATATCTTTAACTCGGCGCTTATGTTTGTCCTTGGCTTTAGTCTTGTGTTTATACTTCTTGGCGCCATTATGGCGAGCCTCATAGGCGATATTTTTAGCTATCAATGGATAACTTGGGTAGCCGGAGGCGTTATAGTGCTTTTTGGTATGCATATGGCCGGTTTTATCAGCATCAGATTTCTCAATTTTGAGCAGAGGGCAAACTTTGGCAGCACCAAAAGCAAATCGTTTTTTGCCCCTTTTGTTCTTGGATTATCCTTTGCTCTTGGGTGGACACCGTGCGTAGGCCCTATATTTTCGATGATAATAGCGCTTGCGGCGCAAGAGCCGACGACCTCGGTATGGCTTCTTGTCGTATATGCGGCAGGGCTTGCCGTTCCGTTTTTGCTGACGGCGGTACTTACAAGCTTTATGCTCAAGTTTTTGACAAAAATAAAAAAATATTTTAGAACCGTAGAGATAGTCGGCGGTCTACTATTGATAGTCCTGGGTCTTGCGATAGCTACCGGCGGCATGGGAAAAATTAGCGCGTTTTTTATAGGAGGGTGAGCCAATGATAAAAAAGATTTTATTGATAGTTTCGCTTTGTGCGTCTGTTTTTGCTGCGCAGATAGAGTGGGCTCCAAGCTATAAAGTAGCCGTTGAGAAAGCCAAAAAAGAGAACAAGCTTATTTTGCTTATGCTGACTCAGCCGGGCTGTCCGGCATGTTCGGATATGAAAAAGATTATGTCCGGTGATGATTTGATTGTGAATGAAATAAATACAAAATTTGTCCCGGTAGAGGTCAATGTATACGAAGGTCAATGGAATCAAAAGTTTAGAGCCATAGCAACACCGACTTTTTACTTTTTGGATTCCAATGAAAATAAGACGACTAAATTTTTATCCGGCGGGACTAGCGGCTCAGTTTTCTTCAAAATCCTAAAAGACGCACAACAAAAAAGGTAACATAAATGCTTATCAAAAATGCAACCGTTTGTGATAAAAGAGGCGAAAAAAAGGCAGACGTACGGCTGGAAGATGGAAAAATAAAAAAAATTTCCGCAAAACTTGAGCCAAAAAAAAACGAACAGGTACTAGAGGCTGACGGTCTCTATCTGATGCCGGGTATGATAGATATGGGTGCCGGAATAGGCGAGGGTGTTCAGGATATTTTTAGGGCGCTTGAAAAACTTTCAAATTTTGCCGTAAAAAGCGGAGTTACAACTGTTGCCGTGCAGCCGGATACCGCTATAAATACTGAAATAGGGCTTGATTATTTCTTTTCAAAATCCAAAGAGATATCGCTTTGTTCTTTGACTCCAATAGCTTCCGCCACTGAAAATAACGGTTGCGAAAAGCTAAACAATATGGCGATAATGTATAAAAACGGCGCCGTAGGAGCTTTCGTCCCCTCATATGCAAACTCCAATATACTCAAGCGCTCCATGGAGTATGCAAAAATGCAGGGTACACCGCTGTTTGTCACTTGTTCAAACCCGCACTTAGATAAAGGCGCCGTAATGCATGACGGTGCCGTATCTTTTTCCATGGGGCTTGGCGGCTTCAGCGTCGTATCCGAGAGCAGCGAAATGGCAAAAGTAGTCGACATAGCTTCATATATAGGCTCGAAGCTTGTGGTTCGCTCGATATCTAGCGAAAAATCTACGGCAATTGCGAGAGATGCCAAGAAACACTATAAAAATATCTTTTTTGACGCTTCATTGCATCATTTGGCGTTGATTGACGAGAGTTGCAGGGGCTACAATAGCTACGCCAAAAACTTCCCGCCGCTTAGAGAGGAAAGAGACAGGGATTCCTTGCTTGCAGCCATAAAAGACGGTACGGTAGATACCATAAGTTCCGGACATAGACCTGCTACTAGACTAATGAAGGACCTCTCTTTTGAAGAGGCGGCGTTTGGTATAGAGTCTTTGGAGTTTTTCTTTTCTGCCGTTTATTCGGTAGCATTGGCAAATGACGTATCTCTTTCAAAGATTAGTGAGCTGACAAGCTGTAACCCTGCATTAATACTGGGTCTTGAAAACAAAGGGTTAATAAAAGAGGGTTTTGATGCGGATGTTTTCTTGTTTGACCCAAATGGCAAGCCCAATACCCCGCATGAGCGCTCTCCCTATCTTGGCTTGACGATGAGGGGCGGTGTGGCCTGCACTATTATAGGCGGAGAGGTGAGATTTTGTCTATAGGTAAGGGGCTAGAGTCCTTTCTTGCGTTTGTAGGCACCCCTTTTATGGCGGCTTATAAAAGCATAGAGAAGTTTGGGCAATTTTTTATTTTTAACTCAAAACTATCCTCGCTCGCATTTCAACGCCCGCTTAGATTTAAAGAGATTTTTTATGAGATAGAGCGAATAGGGATACAATCAACCTCCATAATCGTTTTAACGGCTGTTTTTATGGGTCTCGTGCAGGCTATACAGATATACCAGGGCTTTCATAAGTTTGGGATGGAAAATATGATGGGGTATACCATTTTTTATGCCCTCGGCAAAGAGCTAGCCCCGGTCGTTGCCGCCCTCATGGTAACTAGTAGAGCTATTAGTTCTATGGCTGCGGAGCTTGGGACAATGAGAGTTACCGAGCAGATTGATGCGATAGATACCCTTGCCGTAGACTCAAAAAAATTTCTCGTTATCCCAAAAATTATAGCCGCCACTATAGCGTTGCCGATACTTACTGCTGCGTTCAATGTGGTGGCAAACGTGTCGTCATTTGCCATAGCCGTTGCCGCTCTCGATATCAATCCGACCTCATACCTA
This sequence comes from Campylobacterales bacterium, assembly GCA_050252455.1. Lineage (GTDB taxonomy): Bacteria > Campylobacterota > Campylobacteria > Campylobacterales > UBA6016 > UBA6016. The sequence continues at coordinate 8,436 of JBFWKW010000013.1, forward strand.
AATACCATACGCCAGTACGCAGAATTTAGCGATTTTATGACAGGTCTTGTCAAAGCCGGGGTCTTTGGATTTCTTATTAGCTCCATCGGAACATACTGCGGATATCATGCGTCTGGTGGCGCGAGAGGCGTAGGTCAGGCTACTACCGTGGCCGTTGTTGCATCCTCTGTGACTATACTTGTAGCGGACTACTTTCTAGCTTCGTTTTTTATATTGATTGGATATTAAAGTGAGCTCTTCTATATTCGGCCCCGTTTTGTCAAGAAGATTTGGCCTCTCTCTCGGTGTTGACCTTGTGGGCGAGGGAATTAAAATGTGCAACTACGATTGCCTTTATTGTGAATTGCCAAAAGCCAAAAAAGTATCGTCTATAGCTAGCGCCAAGGCTCCCGAGTTGATTGCCAAAGAGGTCGAGGCCGCGCTTTTAAAGCACCCGGATATTGATTTTATTACTCTTACCGCCAACGGTGAGCCTACTTTGTATGACGAGTTGGACAAGCTTGCTTCTTTGCTTAGAAAAATAAAGGGCGACAAAAAACTGCTTATTTTGTCCAACGGCTCTACTATATGCAATCAAAATACGAGAGAGGCACTCAAGCTGTTTGACGTTGTAAAGCTGTCGCTTGATAGCGCCCTTGATGCAAGCTTCAAAAAAATAGACAGGCCGCTAGAAACAAATCCCCAAAAGCTTATAGGGTGCATGGAGTCTTTTAGAGGTGAATATGACGGTACCTTGGTGCTTGAGAGTCTATTTGTCAAAGGGGTCAATGACTCGAGAGAGGATGTGGCGGCTCTCAATGAGGCGTATTTGCGGATAAAACCGGATAGAATAGATTTGAGCACGATAGATCGCCCACCTGCCTATAATGTGGAAAAAATAAGCGAAGACGGCTTGCACGAGATAGCCTCAATGATTGATAAAAGTTTGATGGTAAGTGTAGCTAGCAGGAAGAGTAGCGACGCAAAAACAAGAGGTTTTAGTGAGGAGGAAATAGTGTATATGCTCAAAAATAGACCGTTTAGCTTTTTTGACATTGAAACACTATATGATGAAAATTCAAAAGCCACTTTAAAAAAGCTTGTAAACTCTAATAAAGTGCAAATGAAAAAGGTCGCAGGTACCGAATTTTATTGGGCTTAATCTTCTATTGCACTCCCCTTCAAGCTAAATAGTATTATAATTACAGCAATTAAATATAATTACTTTAACAAATAAAAGGAGTTTCTAGTGAATAAATCTTTACTACTTACAATTTCAATGTCGTTTACCTTGGCTCTAGGGGCAGACATGGATATTCAAAAACAAAAAGCTGCGGCAGGGGAGCTCAAAAAAACAATGATGGGCGAGTTAAAATCAAAGTTAAGTGAAAATCCTGTGTCTGCGATTGAGTTTTGCTCTAAAAATGCACTTTCGATTACGGATAGCGTAGCCAAAAAACATAACCTAAACATAAAAAGAGTGTCCGAGAAAAACAGAAACGGCAGCAATGCGCCAGATGCTTCAGATAAAAAAGCGCTTATGCAGTTTGCCGACGCTATGAAAAAAAATGGCAAGCCTGGCGAGTTTTTGGTAGTTGACGGAAAGTATTATGAACCGATGGTAACGAATGATATGTGTATGGTCTGCCACGGTAAAGAAGATGCTATCTCAAAGCCTGTTGCAGACAAAATCAAGCAGCTTTACCCAGCTGACAAAGCTATTGGATACAGTATCGGTGAACTAAGGGGCGTAATCGCGGTTTGGTAAAACACAAATTTTGTCTTGACAAACTAAGAAAATTTGTATATAATCACGCTTCCATTTTGGCTGTGAGCCAAGAAGGTTAGATTCCGGATTAGCTCAGTGGTAGAGTAGGTGACTGTTAATCACTTGGCCGCAGGTTCGAATCCTGCATCCGGAGCCACCTTAGTTGGAGCAATATGCGGGAGTAGCTCAGTGGTAGAGCACAACCTTGCCAAGGTTGGGGCCGCGGGTTCGATCCCCGTCTCCCGCTCCACTCGTTTCGGATGTAGTATGCGAGTGTGGTGGAATAGGTAGACACAAGAGACTTAAAATCTCTCGGACTTTTTGTCCGTGCCGGTTCGATTCCGGCCATTCGCACCACAGCGTTTGATAATTTCTTTTATATTTTTTTATATGTCGGCGATATAGCCAAGTGGTAAGGCAGGAGCCTGCAAAGCTCCCATCCCCGGTTCGAATCCGGGTGTCGCCTCCACTATTTTTGGGTAGGTGGCAGAGTGGTTGAATGCACCGGTCTTGAAAACCGGCGATGGTGATGAGCCATTCGGGAGTTCGAATCTCCCCCTGCCCGCCACTAGTTCTTCAACCCCTATAAACACGGGATTTAAAAATCAGATTTTTTCACTGTGCCACATACTGTGCCACTTTTGTGCAATCACGCCACTAAAAATACGCCTCTTTTTCTGTCATTTTTCTTGACATATCTTGCATATTTTTCAAGAGTCATAGAACTATCTTTATGCCCCAGCATATTAGAAACCCACAAAATATCCTCACCGTTTGAAATCATCATAGAAGCAAATGTATGCCTCATTTGATAGAGATTGCGATATGGAATATCCAATGACTCCAAAAGCGGTTTCCAGTACCAAACGGATATTTTATCCGTAGTGTTAAACGGTTCGCCTTTGTATGTTTCAAATATATAGGTCTGTTTGGGCTTGCTTTGCTCTTTATGGGCTTTTAGATAAGGAAGTAGGGGGTCGATTATCTCAACATCCCTAATGCTGTTCACGGTCTTTGGAAGCGTCTCCACTCCTTGCCGTCTGCTTCGTCTTACTTTGATGATATTCTCTTCAAAGTCTACATCTTCCCACTTAAGCCCAATTATCTCACCTGTTCGCATACCAGCAAAAAAGCCGAGAGCGAAAAACGCCCTCATTTTTTCGTCTGCACTTCCCAAAATTTTAAATATTTCTTCTATGCTAAACGGCTTCTTTTCTCTTATATCCACCAAAACTGGGGATTTGATATGCGTAAACGGATTTTTGACTATTACGTCATCTCTTAGCGCATCCTCTAGGATGGTATTAAAGATAGTTCTAATTGTCTTAACCGTTTTTGGTGCGAGCTTATCCGATAGTCTGTTTTGCCAAATGGCAAGTTCGGACGGCTTAATATCTTTGACGGCGCGTTTTCCGAAAGGCTTTTTAATATGCCTCTCGTAGTTTGAGGCAATAGCTTTGCGGGTAAATTCCCGCCTTTCATGCTTATGCATTTCAAACGACATCCTAGCCATCTCGTCGACCGTAATATCTTTGTTCGTTTTCTTTTCTTCAGTTTCAAAGAACGTCCCCTGATTTAGTTTGTAGACTATCTCTGGGATTATTTTCATCTGGGCTAGTTTAGTATTTGCTTTGGTTGCTTCAAGTTCCAAACTTCTTCTATATCTTTTTGACAGATAGAAGAAGTCTATCCACAACTTCCCGCCCCGTTCGTAGAGCTTCATCGGTTGTTTCTCCTTTTACAACCCACTCATCGACGGCAACCCTATCGAAAAGAATTTTACCGCCCTTTTTGTAAAAGTGGATGTTTTCAATAAACGAATCATTTTTTAGTTTGTAGATATGGTCTTTAGAGTAGCCCAGATAATTTGCGACCTCTTCGACCGTGTACCATCTCTTTGTGTTTAGGTTTTCCATCTGTCCTTTGATACTTAATAGCTCTTCAAGGAGTTTTGGGATTAGTTCCAGATTTTCCAGTCCTATATTCATAAGTGGCCCCCTAAAACGGCATAGGCTCATCTTCGATAAGCCCCCGTTTGATTAGTTCCGCTCTGGATATTTGGACTTTATATAACGCCGTTTTTTCTTCTATGGAGTTGATAGGGTGTTTTAGTAGCTTTGAAACTAGCGTTTCATACTCTTTGAATAGCTCATAATCTCCCATCTTGGCAAAGCTTACTACTGGATTTAGTTTGTGGATAGAGTTTGTCTCTTTGTCTATTCTAGCGGTGTAGGTTTCGCCACTTTCCATATCGTAGACTTTAATGTCATTAAACCGCTCTTTGAGCTTTTCTAGCTCCTCTTTGAGCCTGTATTTGGCACTAAATCTCTCATCTATTTTTCTAATCACCTCTTCATAAAAAGGTATTCCTATAACAATGCCGTTAAGTTTGGCTTTTCTGCCTAGGGCAATATGCTCTTCAATTGCTTTTTGTTCGGTGTATTTGTACTCTTTTCGTTTGAGTCGTTCAAGTGTTATTGGAGACTGGGCGAAAGATTCAAAGTTATACCCATCTTTTATGCTATCCCACAAAGGCAGGGTTTCGGCTCTGTTTGAGTGTCCGCTATCTATCATATCCCTTGTAAGCGTATCTGGGTCAATAAGCCTTACATCTTCCATGCACTTTTTAAAGAGATTATCGGCGTTTGATAGCAGCTCCTCTACCGTTGATATTCCAAAGCTTTTTATGTACGGCCTGTGCAGTTCAAACTCAATATTCCATAGAGGCTCTATCCCGTGTATATCTACGCCATAAGTAGAGAGATATTCATCCATTAACTCTATCTTCTCTTTTTTAGAGAATAGCTCCAGCTTTTTATTATATAGACGAAGTAGTGCGGGCTTTTTGCCTATGTATATGGTATTTATGGAGTTTTTGTCACCTATAGCGTTAAACTCTCTAAACTGCTTTTTTCTGGTGACAAACATATCTTTTGAGAGAAATGAAAAATCAACGCTAACAAATGCGTTTAAATCGGCTCTCGTTACTGGCTTGACATCTGTTACATATCCATCCAGCATAGTATCTATAAAAGCGACTACGCTTTTTATCCCTACCGTATATATACCCTGTGCATATAGTTGCACTTGAATATTATGCAGACCTTTGTTTTTGTTTCTATCTTTGAAACCTATCTTAAAGAAGCGGTTAGCGTCTCTAAACCAATAAAAGCCCCCACTAGTATTCATACCAAGGGCAAAGAGGGTACATCCGTTTATATCTACGGTTATATCTTCGCTCTGATAATCCGCCTCATTACGGGTAAATCTATCTATACAATCTTGACGCTGGTCCAACAGTTCAAGAAACAGCTCCTCGTAGTTCTCGTTTGACTCCATAAAAAAATAGAGCGCATCAATCCCAGATACCATTTTTATATCATTGACAACAGTTGCCATTTTTGATTTCCTCAATTAATAATTAAATTAATTGGCGTTTGGGATGGGGTGTTACTAATACCCCATAACTCCAAAGGAATAATCAAAGGTTCTAAACATTGCGGTCTTTGTTTGCCAATCAGGGCCACAGGCCCTAGTCGGCAAAAAGCGACCGCTTTTAGTTTAAATGCGGAGCGTCTCGACTTCGTATATTAAAGTGCATAGGAATATATGCAAGCGTTAATACTCGAAAGTTTTTGACAATATTTTAATTATGTTTGTTTGGCTTGATTTTTTTATTTTTGTTATGTGGGGCTTTTTGTGGTTCTTTGTTGTTCTTTGCGCCTATTCTGTGCTAAATGCTATTTACGGCTTTCATCTTATTTCTACTTTTATCTTCGCCCATGTTGTCTATTTTACTTTTTATTCGCCTCTATTTCTTCGTGTGTTTATATCTCCAGCTCGGATTATTATCTTAATCAGCCAATTGAATGACTAAGACGGAGTAATGATAGGGCTGGTTTGTTTAAGGTTGGCTTAAATATTTATTGTAGATAATGAAAAAGACAAGCAAAAATACCAAATCAAAATTTTAAAGACCATAAATGACAAGATGGAATGGTCCTATCTTCCTAAGTCGTAGATTTCCATCTTTTTTAAAACATCAATTAAGCACTTAATCAGATATATTATGCTCCAACCAAATTTTATAAATTCTATCTACTAATGGGTCAATAGGTTTATCTCGTTGTTGTTCAAACTTTAGTAATTGTTCCCCAGTTAATATTTGAGCATAAAAATCTGTATATTTTTCAAACATTTGAGCAGATATTGGTTCCCATTGATGGTTAAGAAAACTTGATAAGAATATACTGGATAGTTCATCGCTCCATTTTTCTGCACATACAATTTGGATAGTATCATAAAACATATGATGACCTAAAAAAATAGGCAAATATTGTGCAATTACCTCTATTTCATTAAGTAATAAACGATTTTTGAATAAATAATCAAATACATAAACTTTGACAGAATCATCTTGTATTGAATTTGCATAATCTTCTATTTTAACTGGGTTAATTTTACTGAGTACTTTTGTTTTTATTTTATCATTTGCAGGAGTATGTTTTGTATCTATTAAAAGGAGCTTTAAGGCTGTTGAATCATCAAAAGTTATGTTTTTGTCTATGTCAAAGAAATCAAAAACCCCACTAGATAAAAAGTTAGAATAACTATATTGATCATGCGCTATTGTCTCAGGGGAAAGATTCCCTAATAATATTTCTATGTTTTCAGATACTATTTTATGAGCCCTTATATCATTACCTTGTTTTAAATAATACTTAGCATAGTTGAGTTTAATTCCATAACTTTCTTCTTTAACATGAGAAAAATAATCATCAATTTTTTTAGAAAGCTCATGGCCAATATTTAAGTCATCTCGAGTCGTTAAATAAAACATTGATTGATTTATTTCTTCTAAATTATTTCGAGAAAAAGCCAATTCAACAACGGGAAGGAAATAATTAATTTTACTTTCGGATGCTATTTCCCATATAAACCAGTAAATATAAAAATCATGTGGAAAATTTAAATTTTTATAAGTTTCTACCAATATGTTGGTTTGCAATTTAGTTAATTCAAAATTTTTAATAAATTTTACCAGCTCCATTAACACATATTGTAGCTCAACTAGTTCAGCTTCTGTTTTATGGCATTGTTCAATAAAGAAATTAAATTCTTCGCTAATATCAGCCTTAATTCCCAGAAGTAAAAGTACTTTTTTTGCGGGATATGAATTATGATGTCCTTCATGAATAAGTGCATTTAATTTGCCCGCTAATAAATCTTGGTTGATTGTATTTAAAGCCATACATGCTTGATTAAATTCTTTTCTTATTTTTGTATTTTCAATAACTGAAACTAAAATTTCTATATCATAGCTATCTCCAAATAATGCAATTGTTTCTAGGCTAAAACATAAAGGTATTTTTTTATCTTGAAGCCAACTTGTTAGACGAGTTCTTGCAATATCAGTAATTATTGCCGGCGGGGATTTAAACCATGTCCCATAAGTACCTCCTGAAGTTTTCAAAGGAGCTTGAGCTAGTTGTTCATTTTCAGAAAGAATTTTATGCAATGTTTTTTCATCGCCATTCATAGCCAAGGATCGTAATCTTTGTCCAGAATGATGAATATCAAGAAGATTTGCATTGGAACGAAGTCTTTCTAGGCAAGTATCTGTCCCTAATACTCCTAGGGCATAAATAGCTTCACTTCTTTTAAGAACTTTTTCACTTTGTTCATTTTCTAAAATAACCTTTTCGGCTTTTTTTATAGACTCTTTATCGAAATTTTTACTAACTTTTGCGCCCAAAACTAAGTTGAAAGACAATATTGAAGTTAGAAATTCATCTCGTTCTTCTTCGGCTATAAAATTACTAGAGTACAGCCATATGTCATAAAAGGAGTTAACCAAAGAAGTATCAACATGACCATGCCACCTCTTAGCAAATATTTTTGCAATTAGATAGTCTGAGATAATCGGATGCGGAGTGGCATAATGGCTATCATTTTCTAAAATGAATATCTCATAGTGAGAAATCATAGATACAAAATCATCCAAATTTAAATATCTATTTATATATGCATTGGATGACGCTAGTTCATCGTAGCACTCTACTATAATTTCATGGAAACTGTCTTTTGGAATTGAAAATAAATTTTTCTCAACCTTAGATTTATATAGGATCAGCGAAAAAGCTTGCTCTATATATTTGGAGGGTATTTGGTTTACTTTATTATTAGCATCTTTTACTTTTGACGCATCATTCTTGATTTTTGATTGAATCCAATTTTCTAAAATATCTTCAATTTTATTAGGTATGTTTTTATTTTTTTTATAAAATTCTATGGTCATTGAAAGGAAAAAAGGCAGAGATAGAAAATTGAACCCTATGGAACTTAGTCTTCGTCTATATTCATAATAAAATATTTGCAACTCTTCACCTTGAAAAGTTTTTTCTGCTATCTGGAATGCGCTACGATATGATAAAGGCTGAATTGAAATCGAGTAGTTTAATGAAGGCAATATAGTTTCAATATTTAATCCAGTACTTCTTGTGGTCAGAATAAAACTATAATCATCAATGACTGTACTTATTTCGTCAATAAATGCCTGTGTATCATGCTGAAGCATTTCATCAAGCCCATCAAATAAAAATATAAATTTAAAAGGAAGACTTTTCCATGATCCATAGTTTATATTTAACTCTTGATCTATTTTTTGCTTCAAAGTATTTCGAGAGTAGCTTCTCAAATTTATTCTAATTGGTAAAAATTCAATATCATTAAAAGAATTTATTAGTTCATTTTCAATTATAGTGAGTGTGCTAGACTTTCCACTACCGCCTAATGATGAAATGAGGATGCTCTTCTCTCCTTTTAAAGATGAAATAACATCATTGATTGACCATATTAGACCCTCAATACTATCTCCGTCTCCTTCTACACTTACATTGTTGGGTAAGGGCGCTTCTTTAAACTGTAGAGGTATTAACTTTTGATTTTTACTATGCTTTTTATTTATATAATCGGAAAGATTGAAATCTGGCCGTGGATGCTCTTTAAATACTACAGTTAAAGAAAAATGCTTTTCTAAAACATCATGTAACTTACTCCATATTACTACAAGTTCATTTTGAAAGTCTATACCCGACCAGACAATCAAATCATCCAAAGAATCAAGGTAATGACATATTGTGTCATAAGGATCTATGGTTTTATTTTCTACTTTTTCAATCAAAGTCAGCTGTAACTTTTTATCATCTAAAAGTTTTTTACACGCTGCTTTTAAATCAGTGTATTTGTCTTGCCTAAGTTCTTCTCTAAGCTTTTTAGATACGGTTCCCGATGTAATGATATAGTGATATTTAGGTATTGACTTATTCAAAACTCCATTTAAAGCGACTTTTACTATTTCTTCAGCAACGGTTCCTGTATATAAAGTGTCATTGTATCGTTTACATTGTATACAGACTAATTCATTATCCGTTGTCTTTTTTGCCGTGCAGTCAAAACCTTCATCGCCTGATGGCTGACGACCCGATTGCATTCGAAATTCTTTTTGATCTCCAAGTAAGGTCAATGATTGATAAACAAAATCTTCAAAAGCGTCAGAAGAAAGTTCACCTAAAGGCAATTGATTGTTTTGAAATAAATTAGGTTTTATGGTATTGGTATAGTTCATGTTACGCTTACTCTTTCCTTTATAATGCTGAATTATAAAAATATTAAGAGGCTGTGAATATCTTTTCTGCCAGATATAAGATAAGCATCGGTTCGCCGTCCATACAGAAAATAACGCAGTACATCGGCTTATGGCTATTTTCCATGCTTCAAATATTTACCATATTTGGCATACTACAAATTTGCTGTGCCACATTTGTGCCATATCAGAGCTTAAATAAGCTAAATTGAAGAAAAGTGATAGGGTCGCAAACGCCGATATTTATGGGTTTTTGTAGTTCTTGATATTTTGCCTAGGGGCCTCTCCCCCTGCCCGCCACTTTTTCTAATCCCTCTTTCTTAAAATCCAAAATTATTTTGAGTCCATTTTTGCCGGATGAGGCTTAATAATTAGGCAAACTACCGTCTAAAAACACCATAAAATACACCCAAAAAAAGGGTTTAATATGGCTGTTATGATAACCGACGTGTGCATCAACTGTGATGCCTGTATTGATGAGTGTCCCGCGACTGCGATAGTATCGGCAAGTGACTGCGGCAGAGACTATACATACGTGAAACCGGAGAAGTGCATAGAGTGCGTAGACGCTACTTCGCCAAAATGTGCAGATGCGTGTCCGACTGATGGAGCTATAGTATGGGATATGCCGTATACGGCTGAGTTTTTGACGTATTTTAGGGATGCAAACGAGGGCGGTGTGTACGAAATCAGGGAACACAAGACAAAAGGATTGATGCTGCCCGATGTAAGCCCAAGACCGTATAGGGAGAATATTTCTATGGAGTACAGAGGCGGACATAAGGCCGTTGATGTAAGCGAGATGAATAGTATCATGCTAAAAAAGGTTGCCGAAAATATCTAAAAGCGGAATCTTTTATGCACGCTTGAGTCATATGCAGAATTTAAAAGATTTCAAAAAATATGAAAATTTCCTCATAAAAAGATGTTCGGACGATGAGAGACAGATTGCTCTGTTGTTTGACGCGGTTGCCGAGCATATCGACAAAATGGGCGCCGATAAGTTGCTTTTGCCGGGCGGTTTTGTGAGAGATTTAGGTCTTTATCTCTCGGGCAAAACCGAGATGGTGGAGTATTTTGCAGATGTGGAGAGGCGCTATCTGTTGCTTTCCGATTTGTACGGCTACCTCAAACTAAAGGGTGATATATGACCGATATGCTAAAAAATTGGCTAGATAGCAACGGCTTTGACGCAACAAATATGGAAGCCGTAGGCGAGAACGGCTCAACTGCACTTCTCATGGCCGCCAGAAAGGGTGAAGCTGATGTGGCGTCTGAATTGATAGCCCTCGGTGCCGATGTGAACAAGAAGAACAATGACGGCAACAATGCGCTATGGAACGGCGTGTATGCGCAAAATGAAACCATAATCAGGGCGCTTGTGAGCGCCGGAATTAATAAAGACAACAGAAATGATAATGGGGCGACGGCCTTGATGTATGCTGCCTCAAATGCTCTTGACGAGATGGTGGAATTGCTACTCTCTCTTGGATGTAACAAAAACATACAAAACTTCGACGATTACACAGCGCTCGATCTCGCCTCCACGCCAAAAATATTAAAACTGCTTCGATGAACTACCACCAAAAGACCGAGCACACATACCAATCCGTTCGGATGAATAGCGGTTTTTTGGACTGGTCTACGCAGCCTAGCGCATTCAAAATATACCCCAAGTTTTATCCGAGATTTAAACTTGACGCTGCACGTGCCATTGACAATACGATACTTCTTGCCGGGAAAATAACATTTGAAAAAAGGTATGGCGCAGATGAATATTTTCTAAGAAGTTGGCCGAGTGCGGGGGCTTTGTATCCAGTGGAGATGTATGTGCAAATGCGCTCCGTCGACGGTTGGATGGATGGAATATATCATTTTGAGCCGCAAAGCGAATCTCTCGTTTTGCTGTATACACTGAACAAAGACGGGTTGGAGCGCTCAGCCTCAACTCCTTACGATGTTAGCGGGGCATTTTTTATTTTTTCTTCACCTTATTTTCGCTCATCTTGGAAATATAAAAATAGAGCTTTTAGGTATTGCTTGCTTGACTCAGGCCATTTCTACGGTGCTTTGGAGATTGCCGCCTATGCAAACGGTTTGGATTGTGAAGCCGTTTTTGGTTTTGACAGAGAGTCAATCGGTGATTTAATGGGTTTTGAGAATAAAGAGCTTGTCATTTTGTCGGCCGTAATTGGAGAAAAAAAAGTAGAAAAATCCAAAAAAATCACCGAAAAATTACCGTTTGTGTCCGCTACCGACTATTTTGAGCAAAATGTTGTTATTGAAAACGCATACAAAGAGAGCTGCATTATTAACGGGCTGAGCGAAGCGGCATCTAAACCAAATTTTGACTTTGACAAGACTGCATTGTCGGCAGCCATACAAAACCGCAGATCGATACGTGCCTTTTATGGACACTCGATTAGTAAAATTGAGTTTGAGTATGTTGTCGACGTTGCCAATTTGCCGATTTGTTCCGACAAAAATCCCAATCTTGAAATATACATAGTCATCAACAATGTTGACGGTATGCAAAAAGGTCTTTATAGGGATGGGGCATTGATAAAGGCGGGAGATTACTCTCAAAAAGCTGGGTATTTGTGTCTGGAGCAAGCCCTTGGAAGCAAAAGTGCGGCAACCATATTTGTAGCATCTGCCGCAGATTCTTATCAATCAGATGTCGCTAGCGCCGGTATATTCGGACATAGAGTTTATATGGCGGCAGCAATGCAAGGCATCGGCGTTAGCGGGATAGGCGCTTATTATGATGGCGAAGTAAAGGAGTTTTTGGGAACGGACAAAAATATACTTTATGCGCTCGCCATCGGCAGGTAGATTAATAATTTTTTTTCTACAATATATCTATATATTTAAATATATTGCAGAAGGGGTTTGGCGATGGAAGATTTTTTGAGGGCTATTTCTGCTCTTAATGACGATAGCAGGGTTCGTATCCTTGCATTTTTGCTTGCCTATCCTTCGTGCTGTGTTTGCGAACTTGAAGCGTCGCTCTCTATGCCTCAGTCGACACTTTCGCGTCATCTTAAAATACTAAAAGAAGCAGGCTTTTTGCGCATACAAAAAGTAGGGGCAAGAAGCTATTATGAACTGTTTTTTGCCTCAAAAATGCAAGCCGCTTTGGCTGAAGAGGTAAGGGCTTTGGGTCTTAAGCTCCCCGCAAAAATAGATGCCGAAAATGTAACACGATGTCAAATACTAGGAAAATAAAATGAAAAATGTACTCATACTCTGTACTGGAAACTCATGCCGCTCCATCATGGGCGAAGCTCTTGCAAATCACTATCTAGGGGAGCTTGGCGTGAGGGCGTACTCTAGCGGTGTGCAGCCCAGCGGCGTCGTAAATCCAAATGCGATAAAAGCTCTGCAAAAAGAGGGTATTTCAACGGATGGTCTAAGCTCAAAGACTCTTGATAAGCTCCCTATACAAGATTTTGACCTCGTGGTTACCGTGTGCGACCATGCGAACGAGACCTGCCCTATGTTTGCAGGCAACGCCAAAAAAATCCATGTGGGCTTCGCAGACCCTAGCGGCGGAGCGGAAGAGGGATATACGAAGACGCTGCATGAGATAAAAGATACATTGCTCCCAAAAATCAAAAAAGAGTTGGGCTTGTAATATGTGGCAAGAGACGGTTGATATACTGATATATGATTGGCTGGCAATGCCAAAGGGCGAGAAGCTCTCGGATGCTCTCAACTTTTTTATCTACGACACCGTAAAAATTATTTTTCTCCTCACGACCATTATCTTTGCGGTGACGCTTCTTCGTTCATACTTTTCTACCGAAAAAGTGCGTGAGTATCTATCAAAAAAACATGAGTTCACAGGCAATGTGCTTGCTGCACTCTTTGGCATCATCACCCCTTTTTGCTCCTGCTCGGCTATACCGCTATTTCTGGGCTTCTTGCAGGCTCGCATACCGCTTGGCGTGACATTTAGCTATCTGATATCTGCTCCGCTGAATAATGAAATAGCGATAGCGATGCTATTTACGATGTTTGGGTGGAAAGTGACGGCGCTTTATATCGGATTTGGGCTACTTGTGGCGATAGTCGGCGGCATCGTTATCGGTCGGATGGGGCTAGAAAAAGAGATTTTGATAGAGGTAAAGCCTATTGAAGGTGAAATAAAAGCGGATAGCCAAAAAATAGCTTTTGGCATGCGTGTGAGAGAGGCGGCGGAGTATACAAAAGATATTTTGCACAAAATCTGGCTTTATGTACTTCTTGGCGTCGGGGCGGGAGCGTTCATCCACGGGTATGTGCCGACCGAGTTTATAGCGAGTGTTGCCGGAGCCGACAATATATTTGCCGTACCGCTTGCCACGCTGCTAGGTGTGCCTATGTACTCAAACGCCGCAGGGGTAATGCCGCTCATTGAAGTGCTCACCGCAAAAGGGATGCTTATGGGTACGGCGCTTAGCTTTATGATGGCGGTCACGGCTCTGAGCCTACCCGAGGCGATGATACTAAAGCGGGTAATGAGCGTGAAGCTTATCGGTATATTTTTTGGTACGGTGACGCTAGGTATTATCGGCGTCGGGTATTTGTTTAATGCTATTTTGTAAGGAGATAAAATGAAGATAGACATAAAAGACAACGGCAACGGCATAACGGCCGTACTTACGGGCTTCAATACCTTGGATATAAACAGCAAGATAGAAGCTTGCAAAAGCGGTAGTTGCAGCTGCGATTGCGACCCGTCCGTAATGGCAAAAATAGAAAATATAGAGGTGTCGCAGCTTGGTAATAAGACGCAAATCAATGTTACGGGCGCAGTTGATGCGGCTACTATCGCGCCGATGATGCAGAGCTGTTTAATGAGGGAGAAATAAAATGAAAATAGAAATACTAGGAACAGGGTGCGCAAAATGCAAAATGCTATACGAAATCACCCAAAACGCCGTGGAAAAAGCAGGGATGGAGGCTGAGATAATAAAAGTGGAAGACCCTATTGCTATAATGAACTACGGCGTAATGAGCACGCCCGCTCTTGCTATTGACGGCAAAGTTGTATCAAGCGGCAGGCTTCCTAGTTCTGATGAGATAATTGAGATGTTGCCGTGAAATTTTTATTTTTTTTGCTTTTGCCAATTTTCGCTTTTGCGGATTCGTTTGACGATTACCTCTCAAAGTTTGATTATGCCGAACGAAATGCGATGAAGATAAAAAGCTATGAGGCGTTGGAGCTGTACAAAGCCGGAAAAGCAGTGTTTGTAGATATACGGTTTCGTGAGGAATATGCGGCGTGGAATTTTCCTTTTATGAAAAATATCCCGCTGAACGAACTACCGAAAAAGCTAGGAGAGATAGACAAAAACAAGCTCATCATCACCGTCTGCCCGCACTACGACAGGGCTGAGATAGCGAGAATATATCTGACGCTAAAGGGATATAAGAGTCGATATCTAAATGATGGGTTGCTTGGAATGGCGGCGTATCTGCGTGGTGATGAGGCGAGAGAGTTTATTTCGTATTAATAAATTTTACCATACAATCAGCGCATGTGAAAATTACTCCTACAAACCATCAGCACCAAGACAAATCAATCAACCAAACAAAAAACTAAAGGCCTAATTATGTTCACTCTAAAAAATTATGACACTAGTAATGTCAAAAATGATTTACTATCCGGCACGGTCGTAGCCGTAGCTCTCATACCGGAGGCGATAGCGTTTTCGTTTGTCGCCGGACTTAGTCCTGTTGTCGGGCTTTATACCGTGTTTATACTGGGGCTTGTGACCGCCCTTATCGGCGGAAAGCCCGGGATGATTAGCGGGGCTACGGGGGCGGTGGTTGTCGTGCTTGCCTCTCTTGCTATGAACTACGGGCTTGAATATGTACTTGCAACTGCCGTGATGGCAGGGCTTATCCAGATAGCTTTTGGGGTTTTGAAGCTCGGCAAATTTATCCGTCTCGTGCCGCAGCCTGCGATATTCGGCTTTGTAAACGGTCTAGCGATAGTGATTGCCATGAGTCAGCTAAAGATGTTTGAGGGTGAAGGGGCTACTATGTACGCCCTTGTGGCGTTTACGATGGCTATTATGTTTTTCTTGCCGAAGTTCACAAAAGCAGTACCCGCCGGACTTGTTGCTATCGTAGCCGTGACGCTTATCGTAATATTCGGCGATTTGCCGACCAAGCAAGTCGGGGACCTCGCAAACATAGGCGGCTCTTTCCCATCTTTCCACCTCCCTAGTGTTTCCCTTGACCTTAATACACTCTTTATCATAGCTCCGTATGCGTTTATTATCGCAATGGTCGGTCTTATCGAGTCACTTTTGACATTATCGGTGCTTGATGAGATGGGTGGAAAAAGAGGAAGCGGAAACAAAGAATGTATAGCGCAAGGTGCCGGAAATACCCTTTGCGGCTTTTTTGGGGCGATGCCGGGATGTGCTATGATAGGTCAATCCATCATCAACTTCACCTCCGGCGGACTCACAAGACTCTCGTCGGCAACGGCGGCGATACTGGTCATTATCTTTGTTGTCAGTATCTCTGACATTATCTCTCAAATCGCCATCGCAGCACTTGTGGGCATCATGTTTATGGTGTCAATCGAGACTTTTGAGTGGGCGAGTGTTAGCCGCCTAAAGCGGATGAAAAGAGCCGACGCCGTTATTTTGGTGAGCGTGACAGTAATTACGATATTTGCCGACCTCGCTATCGCCGTTATATCGGGCGTCATCATCTCCGCTTTGGTGTTTGCGTGGGAGCATGCGAAGATATTTGCGTCAACAAGAATAGAAGAGGACGGTACAAAGGTGTATGAGCTTGACGGACCGCTTTTTTTCGGTTCATCTACGAGGTTTGCCAATGAGATTTTCAAAGTGGAGAGCGACCCGGAGAATGTCGTCATAGACTTTACGAGTTCAAGAGTGATGGACTCAAGCGGTACAGAAGCGATAGATAAAGTAACAAAAAAATATATAGAAGCCGGCAAAAGTGTGAAGCTTAGACACTTGAGCGACGACTGCATACAAGCACTCAAGGATGCGGGGCCATACTGCATGCACGAGCTTGACGATCCGACTTATAAAGTGGCAAGGGATTATTGACAATTAACATGGTTAGGTGTAGTATCAAATCGCAATCAAAAACAACTCGAAAGGATTTACGATGAGTCAGTTTGTTAAATCTGTTTGCGCTGCGGCGCTAGTGTTGTCTCTTGCTTCGCCTCTTGTAGCGGCGGGTCCCGGCGGTGGCTGGAGGGCAAGCAAAAATAATACGATGGGATACGCCCTTATGACTCCGGCAGAGAGAGCCGAACATCAAACAAAGATGAGAAGTTTTAAGACGTATGACGAGTGCGTAGCTTATACGACCGAACATCACAAGATGATGGAAGATAGAGCGAAAGAGAAAAACGTTACGCTTCCGGCATTTCAAAAAGGTAAATTCGGTTGTGACAATATGAAAGCCAAAGGTTTTCTAAAATAAATGCTTAAGAAGCTTCCGGTTTGGGATTTGCCTACGCGTATTTTTCACTGGGGGCTTGCGGTTAGTGTATTTTTATCTATGTTTATAGTGTACGGTCGAGCTTATTTGACGCTTCACGTTATAGCCGGTAGCATAGCGTTTGCGCTTATTGTCGGCCGTATCGTATGGGGATTTGTAGGCACTAGGTATGTACGTTTTTCTGCCTTTATCAAAGGTATCGATGAAGCGAAAAAAGAGTTTGCCGTTATTCAGGGGAGTACACATCCACATAGCGTAGGGCATCCGGCGGTTGCGGGATGGGTGATGTTATTGTTGATGCTTTGCGCTTTTGGTGTCGGCGTTAGCGGTATTTGGCTGTGGCAATTTGCCGATGAGCTAAGCAAAGACGGAATTCTTTATTGGCACGAAATATTTGCAAACACTCTTTTGGCTATAGCATTCATACATATTCAAGGCGTTATATTGCATATATTTTTACACAGAGACGGCATAGTGGGCGGCATGATAGACGGCAAGAGGCCGGCTCTGGAACATGAAAGTATAGGCAAGCTAACAGTTTGGCAAAAGATAATTGCCCTGTTTTGGTTTTTTGGTTCCGCTGCGGCTGCGTTATTGGCATTTAAATTTATATAGGTACGAGATGATAGAAGAGTATTTTACTAGACAATATGCGCTTTGGGGCGAAGAGGTGCAAGAGAGACTGAAGACAAAACGGATAGCTATCGTCGGATGCGGTGGCCTCGGCTCTACTCTGGCTATTACGCTGGGCTCTAGCGGCATAGGCGATATACATCTTATAGACTTTGATACCGTCAGCATCCACAATATCCACAGACAAATAGCTTTTAAACTTGGGGATGAAGGCAAATATAAAGCCGAGGTTGTTGCCGATTTGGTAAGAGATAGATATGACGGCGTCAATGTGAAAGTCTATACTACCGGGTTTGCGGAGTTTGCAAAAGAAGATATCAAAATAGACTTGCTCATAGATGCAACCGACAATCTACCGACCAGAGCAGCTCTGGAAGAGTACGCCAAGGCCAATAATATACCTTGGATTTATGCGTCAGTCGAGGCGTGGCATGGGCAGGTATGTTTGTTTGAGCGGGCAGAGTATGCCAAGTCGATGGTTATAAATGATAGAAAACCGGAGGGGATAGCCCCTCCTATAGTGGCTTTTATAGCGTCTTTTGAGGCCAATATGGCTCTTAGGTATCTTGCCGGATTGCCTGTCGCCGTGGATACCCTAAACTATCTTTACTTTGACGCCGAGGGTCAGCTAAATCACAAAAAATTTGCTATGCCGGCAAGGTCTGATTAATAAAAAATAACTATAATAAGACGATATTTTAAATAGCTAAATCTCCAAAAGGAGTCCGTGATGCAGATAAATAACAATACAACCACAATGAAAGCAAACATAGCGGCTGAAAATGCCGATACGAAAGCAAAAAAAGAGTTAGAAAAGATAGCCGCAGCTAAGCAAATGGCGGCGGTAGACCCGTCTGGAACTATGATTGCGGATATGCTTGCGATGGAAGCCAGCTCTTTGGGGCAAGGGATAAGAAATGCCAATGACGCAATAGCGTATATGCAAGTTGCCGACGGCGCGCTAAAAGGTGTATCGGAGGGGGCTATCAAGTTAAATGAACTATCGGTTGCCTACAATAATGCAGCTCTTGGAACAGACAGTAAAAATGCCCTGTTAAATGAAGCGTCAAGGCTCAAAGAGGGTATGGGTAATATGCTCAATCAGGCAAGCTTCAACGGTAAAAGCGTATTTGGAGAAGCTTCTTTCTATGTAGGCGGCGGTAGCATCTCGGCATCAATATCTAGACCAAATATCGGAAGTGCGGATATAACCGATCAAGATACGGTGCTTGCGCTCCAAGAAGAGGTTAGTCGCACTAGGGCGAACATAGGTTCAACAATCAATCAAGCATATAGCTCAATAAATTCTAATATGGCGGCAGTAGTATCGCAAAGCGCTGCGGCGTCGCAAATAGTAGATACCGATATGGCGCAGGCCGCGACTACTTTTAACGCCGAATATCTGAAGTCGAATGCGGCTTTATTTGCGGCTTCTCACTCAAGCCAATATCTAGCTTCACAAGTTTCAAGACTGTTGGGGTAGGTTTGGATAGTTTTTTACTTAGCGGCGCTTCGTCGTCGCTTCTCGTTATGGTTGCAGTAGTCACTTTCGGGGCAATGATGACTTTCAAAATGTCGTCATTTAAGATTGCGATTGCGGCTGGTGTTTTGGTCGGCTTGTATGCAATTTTGGATTCATACAAAAATAGCTCCGCCGCAGTCGGACAAAGCGGTAGCTTGATTGGTCCAAACGTGGTATGCGTGGACGGTTTGGCATATAAAGTGACCGGAGTCGGCTTATTCGATTCCGGCGAGGGGCTTTCGCAAGTTAGAGATACAAACGGCTCTGCCGTATCTTGCGTCAAGAAAAGCGAAATAAAGTAGTTTTTATCGGCTGGTTAGGGATATATTTTGCAGAGTCACTATCTGCTCGGTAAGTCTAGTTTTTTCTGCTTTTAGTATTTTTATTTCGGTTTCATCGATTGATTTTAAGAGTTTCGCGTTCGTTTCTTTGAGCTTTTGCTCAAGCTCGCTTATTGCGGCTTCAATTTGATTTGAATTGTCTGATTGCGCCACTTTGTTTAATTTGGTTTTTTCGGTATCTATTTTTGGCCTCTGTGCTTGGCTTTGGATTGGCTCGTTTTCATCAATATTCGATATCGCAAAATCAATGTGAGATACCCATAGTCCTTGACCGTCTTCGCCTATGGCTATGCCGCTTTTTCTAATCTGCGCATCTACTCCCGATTCGCCCCTCAATCCAAATTGCGATGATGTATTAGCCAATAAAAGAGCGCCTACCCTTGCGTCACTGAGAGATAGTAGTTTATCCTCCGAGGCTGTTTTGAGCCATATTCTTAGTTTGTCAAATACTTTATCATTTTCATCTATGACTCCGTCGCCTGTATCGTCGTAAGCCGCCAAATCGGCAAAGCCGTCCCCGCTCTTTGCTCCAAATAGCTCACTCCCGTCATTTATTACTCTGTCTCCATTTTTATCGATAGCCAAAAATCCATTTCCGTAAGATAGTAGCGATATTCCGTCTTTTTTGCCGTCACTGTCTATGTCAAATGAGAATTTAGCATTTTTGTCTATACCGGCAAGAACTCCTTCTAGATTGATGACTAGAGGGTCTGCCATCCTTTGTTCACGCACCGTCATTTCTTTGATGCTTGTGTTTTGATATAGCAAAGCGGCGGTCATCGATATGGATAATTGGTTGTTTTGTGTCTTGATATCCGTGTGTGCGCTAAGAGCCAAACTCTCTTTTTCCGTTGTTGCCGTCTTGATTTTGGCATTGTCCCCATCGCCGTTTTGCGTTGTCGTAGATACCATAAAATAGTCATATCGGCTTGCCAAATCTATAGAATACGACTCGATTCGCATCTGCTTGCCTTTTTGTTTTTTATTTAACTAAATCGGCAAAAATGGCTCAATTATTTTTTATTTATAGATTTTCGGGCTTGCAAAGTTTGTCTTTGTCGTTTGAGACTAGCAGGCACTTTTTGCATATAAATTTGGGGTTTATGATGAAGGATTTTATCTCGGTTTTATGGGCTTCGTAGTCTTTTGGTTTTATTTCGCACAGCGTCTTAAATTTTTTCATTTTAATACCTCAATATACATACAAATCGGCTCAAGTGAGCCGATTGTTAAGAGGCTTTACTCTACAAAACTGCAGCAATAATCCGCAACTTCAGAGATTTTGAGCTTGAACTTGGAGTTTGCAGGTACGTTGTACGCCTCGCCTTCCGTGAATGTCTGCCACTCGTCACTACCCGGCAGTTGTACGGTCATTGAGCCGCCTAGTACTTCCATGATTTCCGCTGCACCCGTGCCGAATTCGTATTCGCCCGGTAGCATTACGCCTAGAGTTTTTTTGCTTCCGTCCGGAAATATTATCGTTCTGCTTGTTACCTTGCCGTCGAAATATACATTTGCTTTTTTGACTGCTGTTACGTTTTCAAAGTTCATAGTTTGTCCTTAGATTTTTTGAGTGAGGGATTATATAATTTGTGGGTTTAGTTATGGTGTTTTAGTTTGTTATATGTCCTGTATACAAGTTCTTTGAGTTTACTTTTAGAGATTGTTATTTTGTGTTTTAGATAGTTTTTTAGTTGATTTATTTTTTCATATATAGAGGATGACTTTAATTTTTCCATAACCGTTATTACCAGTTTTCTAGAGACAGAAAACCACCAAAAGGACTCCAGTTTATCATCACCCGCTTTTAATATACCAAAAGCCGCTATAACTAGGGGAATTTTTAGAATATAGACAATTATTGCAAGCAATATGTTTGCATTAGCTGCGAATATAGCAGACAATACGCCAAGAATTTCGCCGACTATGAATGGCGTTATAAATAAAATCAAAACAATATATCTATTTGCGGACATGCGTATATATGATAAGAATAGGTTGTATAATCCAAGGTTTTTTAGAAAATTGTATATAGGTTCTGCTATTTTATTCCAGATAAGCTCTTCAAATAAAATATATGTGATTACCGCAAAAAAGACTAAAAAGTGTTTGATTTTTTTGAGAAAGTAGCGCATTTTATACCCAGTATTTAGGCTATTTCAGATTGATGGCGGACGAGAGTATTATAGTTTTTGCCTTAAAGTATCATGGTGGATTTTTGGAATTTAAGCAAGTGTAATCTTATCAGAATTTGACCGCACTCAAAACTAAAATAAATTAAGTATATCTATGTACAATGCGAGTCACTTAATTAACACTAATTGGAGGCTAAATTGAAAAATTGGCATTACTTAATATTTACCATTATTGTTATTATGTTGTCTGGTTGTTACAGTAAACATGAAGACACACGAACACCAGAAATGCACAAACAAGACCTTAAAAAATCTTTGTCAGTTCTCAAAGGCAAATATATTATAAAAGATAGCCGTAATACCATGAAAGACTATTTTACATCTGTAGAGGTTTATTCTGCAGATGACAACGCTGTCTCAATAAGCCTATTTGGTCCAAAAAATAGAAGTTATGTTGGGGTAGGTAGAAACTGCGTGGGAAACTTCCATTCCAATGGAGCAGGTGCAAATTTTCATTGCGATAACATCAATCCAGAAGCCAAACTTCCATTTATTATGCCTGTAGGCCGGGTATACTTTGACAGATGGAATTATGACTACAATATAACGAGCGGTGCAATGATTGGTGGGTTTAAGGCCATGGAGGTTAAAAAAGGTGATTATGTTTTAGAGTTGGCAGAGAGAACCAACGGACGCACGCATTATCTGTTGCTAGAAAAACAGCCATAATATAAAATTACATTCAAAATAAACCGACCAGTTATTGGTTAAGATTGTTTTCTGGCGGACAGAGGGGGATTCGAACCCCCGAAAGCCTTACGACTTTACACGCGTTCCAGGCGTGCTCCTTCAACCACTCGGACACCTGCCCATAAAACCGAAGAGCGCAATTATACAAGCTTTATAATTAAACGGTTTTAAAGCCCTTTTGGCGTAAAATTCCGCCAAGCTCTTTTCGGACCTGTGCGACGTGTTTACGAGGCAGCGGGTCAGGGTAGGAATACAGCAGCCCACCTTTTAGGTGCGGGCGCCGCAGCCATCCGGGGAGAGCCCTTTTACCCTCTCGCAGAATCCTCTATTTTTTTAACCATCCAATAATAAAAAATCGGTATAAGTACAAGCGTCAATATCGTAGACGTAACAAGTCCACCTATCATCGGCGCAGCTATTCTGCCCATTATTTCACTTCCAACACCTTTTATATACAGTAGCGGAGCAAGACCCGCTATGAGGCTAAATACGGTCATTAGCTTCGGTCTTATCCTTTTGGCGGCGCCGTCTATGCAGGCATCAAGCATACTTCTATCCTTGTGCAAGATAGCCTCATCGGTAGCGTGCTTGAGATATATGAGCATAATTATCGCCGTTTCTGCCGCCACCCCAAGGAGTGCCAAGAAGCCTACGACTACTGCGATACTAAGAGAAAAGCCT
The DNA here is from genome assembly GCA_050252455.1 of Campylobacterales bacterium. Lineage (GTDB taxonomy): Bacteria > Campylobacterota > Campylobacteria > Campylobacterales > UBA6016 > UBA6016. The sequence goes on from JBFWKW010000013.1 coordinate 31,372, forward strand.
AGCAGCTTGATAGCCAAAAGCCCACCGACAAAACTAAACGGCAGCGTGAAAAATATAAGAGCCGTCAGTTTGATATCCCGTAGCGACGCAAATATAAGGATAAAGGTGAGCAAAAGGCTTATCGGCGCTACGTATACGAGCGTTTTTTTGGCGCTTTCTAGGTATTCGCTTTGTCCCGCCCATTCATATCTGACGCCGTGCGGTACTTTTACCGCATCTATAGCCTTTTGAGCCAGCTGCTTGTATTCATAAGGCGTGACATTATCTTTTGGCATTATGTATATGTAGCCTACCGGCATCGCTTTTTCGGTCTTTATCTCGCCCGGCGCCTCTATGTACGCCACCTCTGCGAAGTCGCCTAGCGTCAATGTCCCCATGGATGTTTTGATAGGTATTCGGTTTATCGCATCTACGTCGTCTCTTGCGCCTGCGTCTAGTCTGACGGATATCGGATATCTATGCGTGCCTTGTATCATGGTCGATACGCTGTTGCCGCCGACGGCTAGCGACACGGTTTTGAATATATCCTCGCGGCTTAGCCCGTACCTGCTTATCATCTCGTCTTTTGGCTTGATGTCGAGGTAGTAGCCGGTAGCCGCTTTTTCGGCAAATACGGCGGAGCTTGCCTCTAGTGTTTTTAGGGCTTTGCTTAGGTTGTTTGCGTATTTTTCTATATCTTCAAAGTTTTGGCCGTATACCTTGATGCCAAGAGGTGTTCTGATGCCTGTAATCAGCATATCTATCCTACCTCTGATAGGGTATGTCCACGAGTTCGTAAGACCCTCTATCTGAAGGGCTTTGTCCATCTCTGCAAGCAGTTTTTCTTCGGTCATTCCGGCTCGCCACTTATCTTTTGGTTTTAGAGTCACTATCGTCTCTATCATCGAAAGCGGAGCTGGGTCGGTCGCGGTATCGGCTCGACCTGCCTTGCCAAATACGGTCTCTACTTCAGGGAAGCTCTTTAGTATCTCGTCGCTTTTTTGCGTTAGCTTGGAGGCAAGGTCGACGCTAATTCCCATCGGGGTCACGGGCATATACATAAAAGACTCTTCCGACAGGGTCGGCATAAACTCCCATTTGAGCGTGTTGTAAAGCGGAAATGAAAGAGCGATAGATGCTACAAATAGGGCAAGCGCCGTTTTTTTGTAGTTAATTATTTTGTGTAGTAGCGACTCGTAATGCCTGATAAAAAAGCTGTTGATTTTTGATTCTTCCTCAGGTTTTATCTTGTCGTTTAGAAATATCGTCATTAGTGCCGGCGTGAGTGTGATGGCGATGATTGAGCCAAATAGCATCGCAAAACTCTTTGTAAACGCTAGCGGCGAAAACAAAGCCCCCTCTTGGCCTGTAAGCGCAAAAATAGGCAAAAAGCTCACGATAACAAGCATTAGCGCAAAAAATATCGGGCGGCCGACCTGTTTTGAGCTTTCCACGATTGCATCCAGTTTTACCGCGTAGGTTATGGCAAGTCCGGCTTTTTTCTTTTCCACGATGTGTTTGTGCGCATTTTCTACCAGTACTATCGAGGCGTCTATCATTGCGCCTATGGCTATCGCTATGCCGCCTAGACTCATGATATTCGAGCTCATCCCAAAAAGCGTCATCGCAAGGAACGTAAGCCCGATGGTCAGAGGTAAAGTCAGCACTATGACGGCTATACTTCCTGCATGTCCCAAAAAGATAGCGACTATTATGGCGACTGCTATCGCCTCTTCGGCGAGGGCGCGCTTTAGGGTATCGACGGCTTTGTCTATCAGTTCGCTTCTGTCATATACGGGCACTATCTGTACGTCCGGTGTCGAGAGGGTGGCTAGTTTTTCTTTTATGTCTTTGATTACTTGATAGGCGTTTTCCCCTATTCTGGCTACCGCTATTCCCCCTACGCTTTCGCCTTCTCCGTTGAGGTCGGCCATCCCCCTTCTCTCTGACGGAGTCAGATTGACCGATGCTACATCCCCTATTTTTAGCGCCGTGCCGTCAGTCGTCATGAGCGGCGTATTTAGGATGTCTTGTTCGCTTATGAAGTAGCCGCTTGTTTGCACCATGTTTTCATAGCCGTTTTTGATGACGACTCTTGCCCCATCCGATACGTTTGCTTTTTGCACCGCCGTGGCTATGTCTAAAACGGTCATTCCGTAGTTGGCGAGCGCCGATTGGTCGGCCGTGATTTCATAGTTTTTTACGAATCCGCCCACGCTTGCTATTTCGCTAACCCCAGGTACCGATAGTAGGGCAAATTTCAGAAAATAGTCTTGATAGCTTCGCAAATCGGCTAGATTTAGTTTGTCCGATTTGAGCGCATACTGGTACACCCAGCCCACACCCGTAGCATCAGGCCCAAGGGTGATACTTGCCTCTTTTGGGAATGATTTTATGTTTTGGCTTAGCTTTTCAAGGACTCTAGTTCTTGCAAAATATAGGTCTGTTTTGTCTTTGAATACTATATATACAAGAGCCGTCGAAAAACCGCTAAACCCACGCACGGTTTCGATATTGGCAAGCGATAAAAAAGATGTCGTAAGAGGGTAGGTTACCTGTTTTTCTATGACCTGAGGACTTTGCCCCTCCCATTTGACCTCTACGATTACCTGCGGCGGAGTGAGGTCGGGTAGGGCGTCAAAAGAGGCGTGCTTAACACCCCAGATGGAGCCTAGAGCCAAAAGGGCAAAAAGCAAAAAGACAAAAACTCTGTTTTTTGCGGAAAACTCTATTATTTTCTCGACCATCTTAGTATAGTCCGTTTATTTTGGCGTCCGCATCAAGCATAAATAAAGCGTCGTTTGCCACTTCATCACCTTCCGCTACACCCTCTATGATTTGATAGTTTGTCGCGTCTATCTTTTTGGCTACGACTTCGATAGGCTCGAATTTTTTGTCGACTTTGATAAATACGAACTGTTTTTTCCCTTTTTCAAGAACGGCGGTTTTTGGCAGAAGCAGCATTTTTGCCCCTTTTGACTCGATTTTGGCTTTTCCGAACATATTTGCGACCAGTTTGCCGTCGTTTTGCAGCGTCGCTCTTGCGGTAAGGCTTCTATCTTTTTCGTTTATCTCCGGAAGTATCTGCTCTATCTTCCCTTTGTAGGTTTTTGTCGCCCCGCTAAAGACTAGCGCCAGCGATGACCCTCTTTTTAGATGCGGCATGTCGCTTTCAAATATCTTTACGTCAACCCACAAGCTAGATGTGTCGGCTACTCTCAAAAGCGGCTTTCCCGCCTCCACGAAAGAGCCTGCAAAAACATTTTTTTCTACTACCGTCCCATAAAAAGGGGAATACACCGTAACCGTTCTTGACGCAGTTTTTGTGGCTATCGTTTTGTCTATTTCGCTTTTTGATACGCCAAGTAGCAAAAGTCTCTGCTTCGCCGATTCTAGCAGCGATAGGGCGGTTGCGGCGAAGGTCTGGTCGTCAAAGCTCTTTGCCTTTTGCGCATAATCCGCAGTTTTTATAAGCTCCTCTTTTAGAGCCAATACTTCCGGACTATACATCTCAAAAAGCACCGCACCTTTGGATATCCTCTGGTATTTTTCGTTTGCCGCTATCTTTTCGATGTAGCCTGAGAATTTGAGGTTTATGTCTTTTATCGAAGCCTCTTTGTATGATGTTTTGGCAAAAAACTCTTTTTGAGGCGAAGCGTCGGCGACAAATGCCTTGACGGTCGATATTTTGTAGTTTGCGGAGTATGCCGATGCCGCAATCAAGACGGCTAAAAATATTTTTTTCATATCTCTTGTCCACTAAGTTTTTTTATCTGTGCTAGTGCTATATTGGCTTCATATTTGTAATTTATCATCTCAAGCTCCAGACTTAGAGCGTCTTTTATAGTACTTATAGCATACGTTTTTGACGAATCCGATGTTTTGGACGCCGCTAGTGCGGACTCAAGTAGGTGGCTAAGCTGCGTTTTTAGTATTTTATTTGTGAGCGCATAGTTTTTTCTTGCTGTTTCATATCTGATTTTTGAGTTTTGAAGCTCGTAAGAGAGGTTGTTTTTTATATTTTCGCTTTCATCTTTTTTTGCACTGAGTTCATGGCTTTTTTTGCGTATAGATGCGCTCTCTTTGGAGTATATCGGAAGAGGTATCGTGACCCCAAAAAACCAATAATCCCTAAACTTGCTATCGGAGCTCGCGTAGCCGACGGTTATTCCAATGTCCGGTATTAGCGATAGTTTCTCGCTTCTTAACTCACTTTTTGCAGAGGCCGCCATCATCTGCGCCGATGCGTACTCTTTTGAGTTTTCCGCGGTTATGTTTTGGATATCTTTTGAGGGCATGTCAAACGGTATATAAAGTTCCTCCTCAAGCTTAACGCCAAAGCTTTGAATACGTCTGGCTTGCGATTTTTCTTCCGCTTGAAGGTCGTTTATCTTGCGCATGAAAGAGGCGACTTCCATCTCGCCCCTGATTAGTTCGTTGTGATTTGTGGCTCCGGAGACATTTGAGGCCCTAGAAAGCTCCAAAGCAAATTTGAGCGTTTGCAAGTATTTTTCATATATTTTTTTTGTTTCTTTGGCTTTTGCTAGCTCGTAAGCGCTCTGTTTTAGCGAGTATTCTACGTCCAGCTTTTTTTGCGAGAGTCTATGGGCGGCGGCTTTTGCCCCCATTTTTTTGGCCTCTTCTTTTGCCCCCAATTTCGATGTAAGCGGGATATTTTGCGATAGGCTATACATTATCTGCTGCATAGGCTCTATGTTTCTTTTTGCCGGATCTGCAAAATCTATATTTGTCACTTGTATCCCAAGCATAGGGTTGTCCAGCTTGCCGGCTATTAGTGCCTCTTCTTCCAGCGCCTTCGCCTCGGCTTCTAGGCTTTTTATCTCAGGATTTTGCGAAATCACCCTTTGGGCAAACTCATCCAAGCTCTGTGCCGCCGCCACGCAGACGAAAAGCAGCTGAAGAAGTAGCGTTCTCATGGTTAGAAATTAACCGAAGTTCTGTATTTTTTGGTTTTGCCGTCAGTATCTACCACGGTAACCGTCACTTGCCAAGTTCCCTTCATGCAGAAGTTCACGGACGCTTTATATGCTCCGTCTTTGCCTTTTGCCTCGACCTCTTCGCCCATCTCAGGCATTCCAGGCATCTCAGGCATAAATACTTTGAATTTGACGGTTTTTGGCGTTATCGGTTTGCCGGCTTTGGCGAGATTGATTGCAAAACCGTTTTGACCTATGAACGGGTCTTTATCGGATTTGACTTTTACGTCTATGTCTCCGGCTTTACCGCCGATATTGATAGGTGCTGCGAAAGCGGCTGCGCATAGTAGTGTCGCTAGAAGTATTTTTTTCATTGTAGGCTCCTTTTTGATTTATCACCAAAAAGGTTACAAAATTATCGTGCAAGCATCGTGTAAAGCTAAAAAATTAGTTTAAATTTACTTCCGACCCCTTCTTCGCCTGAGAGTTCTATTTTTATTTTGTAGTCGTCGCATATCGTTTTTACTATATATAGTCCAAGCCCAAAGCCGCCCCCCGACGCCGTGGCTCTCTTGAATTTTTGGAATATCTTGGCTCTTGAAGCCTCATCTATCCCTATGCCGTCATCCTCTATCTCTATCATATTTTGCATTACGGTGATTTTGACGTTCCCGTTTTGTTTTGAGTATTTAACGGCGTTTGAGAGTAGATTGTCAATCAGTCTTGCCGCCGCCGCCGTATCGATGCGGTAAATGAAGCTCTCTCCGCCCGCTTGCACCGATATATTTTTGGCCGCCCCTAATTTTGCGTAAAAAACGGCTTTTTCGGTACAAAGGGGCAAAAAGTCTATCCACTCTTCGTTTTTTCTTTGCATCTCTCTTTGCAGATAATAGGTCAAATCCTCATGTATTTTGCTAAGCATTTTTGCCGACGCTTTGAGATGCTCTATTTTTGACGGGTCTTTTACCTCTTTTTTTAGTCCATCCAGACTCAGCACAAGAGCAGTTATCGGCGTATTAAGCTCGTGCGCACTTGCTTTTACGAAGTCGTCGAGCTTGTCTATCTCTTGTCTAATCGGCGCTAGAAATTGTCTGGAGAGCTTGAAGGCTAGGGCGATTACAAGCAGCATCGAAGAGAGCCATACGAAAATCGAAGTATACGCCGCCTCTCTTTTTTCGCCCGACAGGAGGTCTGCCTCGGCTATTACGTATTTGACGCCGTGGTGTAGTCTAGGTGAGCCGTCTACGACCCATGTTAGTTTGTCTTTTTCGTGAAATCCCGGTTTTAGCGGAGGGAGCGCGGTTAGGTTTGAGTATATGATTTTATCTTCGCTTCCGATTAGGGCGACTTTGAATTCACTTTGCTCAGGCAGACGATACTCTCCGCCCCTCATGTGTGAGTCGATGATGTCTGCCGATATCGAGGATGAGACGTTTTTTAGTTTTTGCCTGCCTAGCTCCGCTACGTTTTCTATTTTTATAAAATACAAAAGTATGGCGATGACGGTTATAAATACAAACGCCGAGCCCAGATATAAGCCGAGAAATTTTGCTAGAGATTTTTTTTCATATTCGCTCAAAGAGATACCCCACTCCGCGCTGGCTTTGTATAAAATCTTTTTTAAGAGCTTTTCTTAGGTTTTTGATGTACGAGCGCACAGTCGCTTCATCGGGCGTATCGTCAAAGCTCCAAAGCGCCCTGAAGAGTTCCTCGTATGAGATAAATCTGTTTTGATTTGCCAAAAAATAAGAGAGTAGTTTCGCCTCCATTGGTCGAAGCTTGGTGGCGTTGTTTTGATAGATGATTTGCATTGTTGAGGGCATATAGGTTATCTCGTTGTCCAGTTTGACGCTCTCTTCTTGCTCGATGCGGTATATCTTTTTTATATGCTCTATTCTGGCGTCTAGCTCATCAAAATCAAACGGTTTTTTCAGATAATCGTCGCACCCTATGTCAAAACCACGTTTTACGTCTTTTGCGCTTGCCGCAGATGTTATAAATATCGCCGGAGTCTTGTCCTGATAGCCTCTGAGCTCATCCAAAAACCCAAAACCGTCGCCGTCCGGTAAGTTTGCGTCTAAAAGCAGCATATCGTATTTTGTAGTTTCGGCTCCGTGCGTGGCGTCAGATATACTTTTTGCCCAAAACACGGTGTTGCCGTTTGATTCCAAATGCTCTTTGATTAGTCTGCCGAGTATTTCGTCATCTTCTAAGAGCAGTATTTTCAAGGCTCTATTTTTCCCAGCTTATCATCGCCCAGTATGTCGGTTTTTGCGGTTTTTTACGGAACTCTTCGCTTTCAAACAGCTTTTTTAGCCCCGCAACTTCGGCGTCGCTCATCTCTCCGATACTCCAGTACGTACTCTCACGGAACGCCTCAAAGTTATCCCAGTTTATTTTTTTGTTTTCACTCTCTATGTAGTCTATGCGTGGATTGATGCCCATTGAATAAAGTATGTTTACTATGTAGATGTAGTCCGGTTTTGGGTGTATCCGTCTGCCCATCGCCTCTAGTATCTCGGTATCTACGAAGCTTCCGCCGACTTTGTATGTCAGGTACACCCTTTTATTTGCCTTTGCGTTTAGCTTTTGTAGTGCTTGAGCCATATCGGATACCTCCATCGAACGGCTGGCTACTACTATGTCGGAGTTTGGCAAGGCGTTCCAGTCGTCTTCCCATGAGGCCTGTATCGTCTGTATATTTTCTATTTTTTTGACAGCAGCGTTCTCGGCTACACAGCGAAGCATCTCCTCTGAGTAGTCCATTGCATAGACTTTTTCCAGTTTACGGGCAAACCTAAGGGCGAGGTTGCCCGGGCCGCAGCCGACATCCAGAAGTGTGGCGCACTCTTTTGTGTCTACGCGTGAGAGGAACTCTTCATTGTAGATGCTTTGGTGGATACGCGAGTCCATGTCTTTGGCTTTTGCGTTCCAATCCTCTTTTGTTTTCGGTTTGAAAGTAGTTATATCTTTTTGCTGTTTATAAAGTGCGTTAAAGTCGATGTCTAAGATGTTCATAAAAGCGCCTTTGGTTATTTGGCGAAAATTATACACGCACGGGGTAAAAATAACAAGAATATAAGATATTTGGGGGCTGTATATTTTGGTTTTAACACAAAATTAACATAGCATTGATAAGTTATACTATCTTTTATATAAGGAGAGATTAATGAAACCGCTTCGAATCATAGCTTCCATGATTGGTGTCGCGACCTTGATGATGGCAGGCGATATAAAGGTAGAAAACCCATTTGTAAAAGAGGTTGCGCCGAATATGAAAAACAGCGCCGCTTTTATGACTATCAAAAATAGCGGCTCAAAAACTGTAAATCTTGTGTCTGCGACGAATGACGCTTCATCTATCACCGAGCTGCATACTCACGGTAAAAAAGACGGGATGATGGTAATGTACAAAGTCGATAAGATAGAGGTGCCAGCCAAGGGCGAAGCGCTCCTAAAACCGATGGGACTTCACGTGATGCTCATAGGCCTGAATAAACAACTAAAAGAGGGTGACAATGTTAACCTGGAGCTCAAATTTGACAACGGCGAAAGCGTGAAAATCACGGCTCCGGTCAAAAAACTGGGCGGACATATGAAGCCTTATATGGATACGCATAAATAATGAAGCTCTCATTCGGCAAAGCGCTTGCGGCAGAGATGACCCTTGTCGCTTTGCTGGTTTTGGGCTACTTTTCGGCGGATATATATGCCGCACTCAAACAACAAAATATCAGCTACACTCCGGCCTTGGAGTGTGAGCTAAATCAAAAATCTTGCGCCGTAGCACTAAAAGACGGGTCTATACTCGAAACTTCGATGGAGCCTAAAATAATTTTGCCGCTTCAAAAAGCGGAATTTATCGTTAAAAACATAGGCGCCAAAGAGGTAAAAGCCGTCATTCGAGGGCTTAATATGGAGATGGGCGTACACGAATATAAATTTCAAAAACAACAGGACGGTACTTTTCGTGCTAGTGTTTTGCTTCCGTCTTGTTCTATCGATATGAAATGGCAAGTGGATGTATTTGTGTCAAAAAACAGCGGTGAATACGGAGGTGGATTTATAACTTGGAGCAAAAACCGACCATGACAAAAACACATAAAATCATATTATCGATTTTGCCTATTGTTGCAGCTTTGGCGTTTGGATTATTTTTGTATTTTAAACACTCCTTAGAGGTTGCGAAATATGACTTTACGGTCCAAAGCGACAGGGGAGAGGTAAAGCTAGCCGATTTTAGGGGCAAAAAGACTCTTGTGTATTTCGGGTACGGTCTTTGTCCAGATATTTGTCCGACTACGCTATATGCAATAGCCGAAGGGCTTGACAGGTTGACTCCGATGGAGCTTGACTCGGTTCGCGTGGTATTTATAAGTGTTGACCCTGCAAGAGACAAGCCGCAGCAGCTCGGCGTATTTGCAAGATACTTTCACCAAAACATCATAGGGGCTACGGCAGATGAGGGCTACATAGCGGCGTTAGCCAAAAACTACGGCGCAAACTACAAAAAAGTTCCACAGCCAAATTCGGTCATAGGCTATTCCGTGGCTCACAGTGCAGACGTGTACGTGATAGACAAAAGCGGAAAGCTTGAGGCCGTGCTCCCTTTCGGTGTTAGCGGTGACGAAATAGCGGCGGCTATCAAAAGATAGTTTTGCCGCCTTCGTCTTCGGATAGTATTTGTTATTTGATTTCTATTTTTTTGGACTCTTTTGGCGCCGCTTTCGGTATTACGATGTTCAAAACCCCGTTTTCACTACTTGCGTCTATGGCGTTGCCGTCGGCATCTTCCGGTAACGTGAAGCTTCTTTGGAATTTTCCGTAAAAGCTCTCTAGCTTGTAATAATCTTTCTCTTTTATCTCTTCTTTGTGCTTTCTCTCTCCGGATATCATAATAACGTTGTCTTTGAGGTCTATGTTGATATCCTCTTTCGCTACACCCGGAAGATCGGCGTGAATATAATATGCTTTGTCATCTTCTCTCGTATTTACGGCAGGGCTGAAGCTCGATACGTTGGTCGCCTCTTTTGCATCGGTAGGCACATAGCCCGCAAATCTTCTCTCAAATTCTCTAAACGGGTCAAATCTAGTTAGAAGCATTTTAGACTCCTTTTTAAAGTTTTTAGCACTCAAATACATCAAGTGCTAAAAGAATAATACAACATTAGCACTTGTTTGTCAAGAGTGCTAATAAAAAAGCATAAAACACCCAAAAAACACATTAAATATATATTTTTGTAATATATCGATATATGTATAGCTAGAAGTTATGAGGAACTAAATGCCAAGAAAGATATGCGTCTCTGCGGCGCTTTTGTCGTATGCTTGCGTATTGCTAAACGCAGGTGAAGATCGTGCCGTGAACGAGCTCGCAAACGATATTTCGATTATCACGGAAAAAGCCACAAGAACCAAGCAAAATATAGATTATATGCCATATATAATGTCTGTTTGGGAGGGTGAAAAACTAGAAAAATTAGGCGCTCTGACACTGAAAGATGCTTTGATGCTTTTTGCCGGAGTTGATATATCTTCGGACAACATAAGAAGCAGCTCCCTTATTTTTAGAGGCTCCAACCCGTTTGCATACGGGCAAAGCAGATTGCTAATAGACGGTGTAGTCGTTAACGATAGAACGATGGACGGGTATACGGCGTATCTCTCCATCCCTATAGAGCTCATAAAAAGAATAGAGGTTGTGCGTGGACCCGGAAGCTTTGTCGAGGGGGCTAGCGGATATGCGGGGACTATCAATGTCGTAACCTACGCCGAAGACGGCTCAAAGGGTGAGGCAAAAGCCTACGCCGGTGTCGGCTCCGAAAACGGCAGTTTTGCCGGAGCTATGTATAGTGCGAAATTCTCAAATTGGCGATTTCATATCGATGCCTACTACTACAAAGATGATGCAAAAATAGCGACAAACGGCAAAGACGGACTAAGCTATAGCCCACTTCCTTCAAACGTAGCCCTTTCACGTTCCGGAAATGCTCAAGTGTGGCAGGATATCAAAGCGGCTTCATTGGCTCTATCAAACGGAGAGTTTAGCTTGGCGGGACGTATTACCTCTTATAAGATGGGGAGTGCATTTGGCAACCTAAACGCTCTTCCAAATGATGACGGAAGGCAAGAGATGCCGTCGTGGTATGTAGAAGCTAAATATAAAAAAGAGATTTTAAATTATGTTTATGCCGAGGCAAAGGCCGGATATATGGAGGACGGCTGGGGAAGCTACGCTCAGTCTTATCCGGCGGGAGTGACTATCGGCGGCGTAGTGTATCCTGATGGTTATTGGGCTGATTTGGCTTTGAAAAACAGCATCACTTACGGTGGGCTCTCATTCAAATATAGCGGATTTGAGAAGCACAGCCCAAAAATAGGGATATATCAAAGCGACGAAAAAAACATAGAAGTTCGCTCTATTACTACAAATAGAACTACCGGTAGCGGCTGGGTCGATTATTCATCAAGTGCGCCATTTTTTGACGGACCTTCGGCAAAGCGCAAAATAACAAAGCTTTATATGAGCGATACGTGGGATGCGGCGGAAGATGTGGCCCTGTCGGCAGAGATAAACAGCGACAAAGGGAGTGATTTTGACAGGCAAAACGACTACCGTTTGGCGGCCGTTTGGCAAGCAAGTGATACGGATATAGTCAAACTAATGACGAGTACGGCTTACCGTGCCCCGGCATGGCAAGAGCTATATGGGATGAACAATCCGGCAAGGGTGGGCAATAGAAATTTGAAGCCTGAGCGGGTGAGGGCTTATGAGGCGCAATATATAAAAAAACTTAGACAAGAAGATTCCGTCGGTGCAAATGTGTTCTATTTGGAAAATAAAAATCAGATAAACAAGATAAACAGCGCTAACCAATTCAGAAATTCGAGTGATTCCAGAATAGCCGGAGCGGAAATAGAGTATAAAAATAATTTTGATTTCGGCGGCTTCTTGTATTTGGGATATTCGTATATAGGCGGTACGACAAGTAGTGAAAATTCTCTCCCGGCTGCCGCTTCGCATATGCTAAAAGGGGCTTTTACGTCAAAGCTCGGCAATGGATTTTCTATCGGAACGACGGCTATATATGTAGGCAATAAAAAAAGGGTATCGGGAGATACCAGAGATGATACGCCCTCATATGCTACGGCTGACCTAGCTATAAACTACGATACGAAAGCATGGGGCATGCAGACGGGCGTCAAAAACGTCACCGATGCCACTATTTTGTATCCTAGTGAACGGAACACTTATAGCGGCGACTATCCGATAGGAAAACGATTTTTCTTTGTGAAACTATACGGTAGGTTTTAGGGTTTGTTTAGAGCTGTTTTTTTACTTTTTTTGGCGGTTTTTGCATTTGGGTATGATGATCTTTTGCTAGATGCCCAAGCTTCCGTAGTGCCAAAAATAGCGATGCTCGACAAAGGAATTCAAAACAAACTAATTGGCGGCAAACTTGTTGTTGCCGTAGTTCACGACCCTGATGAGGCAGATGTTGCAAAAGAGGTTGTCTCTAAAATAACGGCAAACGCAAAGAAAAATACTACAATGTCCATAAAAGCCGTAAATGTAGAGTTTTCACAGCTTGCAAAAAGCGAGATGAGTATAATCTACATACTTCCATCAAGCGGGGTCAATGTGCAAAAAGCGGTCAACATCGCAAAACAAAAAGGGATAGCTAGCTTCGTATACGACAAAAGCGATCTTGCGTATGGCGCAATGCTAACGTTAAATATCGAAAGAAGTGCGGTTATAACGCTCAAAAGAAGTGCGCTAAAAGATTCCGGCGTCAGTTTCGTAGATTCGTTTTATAAAATAGTTAGGGTGGTTGAGTAGATGGGCAAAATAAGCTTTGCACTTTCGACAAAGATTTTGGCTAGCTTTATAGCTGCGACTTTGGCGGTTTTTGTTTATATTGCCTATTCGGTAATAGGTAGTATCAAAGATAGTACATATGTCTCGGAGAGCCAAAAAGCTACCATACTTCTCGACTCTGTAGCCACCGAAATAGGGATGAATCTGTATTTGGGGCTTGAGACGGAGGGGATACAAAAAGCAAAAGAGTTGCTTAGCTACTCCGATGTTTTGTCTATTAGCATCATGACTCCAAACGGCAAAACAATCGGACATTTCGGGGCTTTAAATATAGGCGAAGAGGCTTTGCAGGATGCGATAAGGGTCAAAAAAACGGTAAAAGACAGCCTTAGCGGAAAAGATGTGGCCGTGTTGGAGCTGTATTATTCAAACAGAAATTATCTGCGCCTTATTAATAACTTTGAACAGATGTTGGTGCAGTTTTTTGGCGTTGCGACGGTTATTTTTGCCCTTACGCTGTTCTTTATCAGACGGCTACTGTCGCCTCTTTCCGATATTGCCGAGAGAATGAGGGAATATACGCCCGGTAAGCAAATAGTTTTTGATAGAAAAGACAGTGACGATGAGATAGGCTCGATTATCTCCTCTTTTGAGGCGATGCAAAAAAATATAGACAACTTCCTGGGCGAAATCAGAAAAAAAGATAGTGAGCTAATGCGCCAGTCAAAAATGAAAGCGCTAATGGATATGATAAATGCGGTTGCGCATAACTGGAGACAGCCTATAAATGCTATCGGTGTGATGCTCCAAGATTTTGAGTTTGCCCATCACTATGGCGAACTTGACGAGGCCTATCTCAAAAAAAATGTCGCAAAAAGCATGGAACTTATCAATAAAATGTCAAAAACCATCGACGATTTTAGGCTTTTTTTTGTTTCAAACGAGAGAGAGGAGAGTATAGATATAGGCGAGATAGCCAAAGAGGCGGCAAATGCTTTTGAGGAGCAGCTCTCGTCTCTTAACATCCGTATTCGCATAGACGGCGACGGTTTTGTGGTGATAGGGCAAAAAGAACTTCTCAGAGACGTTATAAGCAGTCTCATCCTAAACGCAAAAGACGCAATAAGCGAGAGGCTTGCAGAAAATCCTAATTTTAAAGGCGATATTACGATAAAGCTAGACCCTCAAAATAAAAGGTTTGAGTGCGTAGACAACGGGGGCGGGATGAGCGAAGAGGTCTTGGCTCGTGCTTTTGAGCCTTATTTTACGACGAAAGAGCAGGGCAAAGGGGTCGGTCTTGGGCTTTTCATGGCACGTACCGTTGTCGCAAATATGAACGGCGAGTTGACGCTGGCAAATAAAAAAGACGGCTTATCCGTAGTTATCGTCTTTAATTAGTTTCCTATCGCAAAGTCAATGCAAAGCACGTATGATGTTTGCGATATTGAGATTCTGGAGGCGTAGGTACGGCAAAGGCTACCTGAAGCCAGCGAGAGATAAGGCTCAGTTAGGTGCTTGCCGCTTATGGCGTTTTTTGCCCTGATGTGATACTCTTTTAGCGAGTAGTCGTAACCGTCTTTTGTCGGCTCATAAAAAGGTCGTGTTTGGCTTTTGATTAGCGTATGTCCGACTTGTCTATTTTCGTTGTCTATTAGGTATAAGGCTTCTACGCTTGGGAGCTCTTCCAAAAGTCCCGATCCGGACTCGGTCCAGTTTTTTATATTTTGGGCATTGGCCGCAAACGAGCAAAATAAACTCTCCACCTCTTCGCCCATTTCGTGAAATCTTTTTTCTTCAAGCTGCATATTTTTTAATATTTTTGAGTACGTCTCATTAACGTCCGATACTTTTTGTCTTAGCTCGTTCTCGGCCACCTCTGCCGACGGTCTTGCTATATAAAACCCCTGTATCAGGCTAGCCCCGAGTCGCATGCAACACACGGTCTCCTCGATGCTCTCGACCCCTTCCGCCAAAGGCATTGCGCCTATGTTGTGGCACATCTTGCATATTGCGCTTACTATTTCACGGTGTATTTGGTTGTGTGAGATATTGCTTATTAGGCTTCTATCGATTTTGATGATATCGGGGCGGACTACGGCGATGCGGTCAAAGCTTGATTGTCCGACTCCGAAGTCGTCAAGGGCGATATTAAATCCGAGCGCTCTGTAGTGGTCGCAAAAAAGTTTTAGCTTGGCGGTATCGGATATCTCATCTTCTTTTACCTCCAATACTACGTTTTCGTAAGGGATGCCTAATTTTTTTAGTTCGCCGTAAAAAAGATACTTGCCGGGCTCGAAGTTGTCTATTAGACTAGGCTCGAAGTTGACAAACAAGATAAGCTTGTTATTTTGCTTGTATAGCGGCTCAAAAGCTCTGATAGCTAGAGTTCTCGATATTTTGTCAAGCTCAAGAGTGAGTCCGTGCTTTGCCGCTTCGCTAAATAATATATACGGAGGTATGATGCTGCCGTCATCAGATATGCCGCGTATCAGAGACTCCATGCCGAAAAACTCTCTGCCGTTTGGCGATACTATCGGCTGTAGGTGAACGACAAGGCGTTCATTTTTCAAAATATATTCGATATCAATCGCCATTGTACTTCTTTTATGTATGTTGGCAATATTATAAAAGTTTTAGTGACATTTTTGTTGTTTAAAAAGTAATCAATTAATTTTTTGGATAATAGGGTTAAATGCTTTTGCCCCTACTTGTACCTCGTCTCCGACCTTTAATTCCATTGCGTCGCCGGACGTCAACAAGACTTGGACTATTTGTCCCCCGACGGAGATGTAAGCCATATATGCTATGTCTATTTTTTTGATTTGCAGTATTGTCCCGTAAAAAGAGAATTTACTCGATAATTTGCTATCAAAAAGTGCATCGCCGGGCGCTTTTAGCGATGATATTTTGCCGTTTTCTACCGTCGCCACCTTGTTTGAGAGCCTAAATACCTCTTCTTTGTCGTGCGATACAAACAAAATTGGCATCTTAAGAGAGCTTTTTAGCCTCAATATCTCATCGTGCATTTTTCTCTTCACTGCGGTATCGAGAGCCGAAAAAGGCTCATCTAGCAGGAGTATATCCGGCTCTCTGGCTATGGCTCTGGCTATTGCCACTCGCTGTTTTTGTCCGCCGGAAAGCGTAGACGGATATGCGCTAGATAGCTCCACAAGTTCTGTTAGCTCTAGCAACTCCTTTGCCTTTTGTGAATTTTTTTCGCTTTGCGCAAACATGATATTCTCAAGGACGTTCATGTTCGGAAATAGCGTGTATTCTTGAAAGACGAATCCGACTTTTCTTTTTTGCGGTTTTACGTTGATTTTTGAATTTTTATCAAACCAGCTTTGTCCGCCTACTTTGATAAATCCCTCATCCGGAGACTCAAGGCCGGCTATCATCTTAAGAAGTGTGCTTTTGCCGCTTCCGGATGGGCCGAATATTGAGATTATTCCACCCTCGTCACTTGATATATTGCATTCAAAGACAAATTCACCGTTTTGCCCGAGCAGCTTTTTTTGAGGTTTATCTCTATCATGCCCAAACTCTTTTTTTATTGAATTTGTAGACAAAAAACAAAACAGCAAAAGAGAAAACAAACAAAATAGCCGAATACACGTGCGCCGCAGCGTATTCAAAAGATTCAACTTTGTCATAAATGGCTATCGACGCAACCCTCGTCACTCCGTCGATATTTCCGCCTATCATCAGCACTACGCCAAACTCTCCGACCGTGTGGGCAAAAGCGAGTACCGTTCCGGTGATAAGAGAGCTCTTAATGAGCGGAAGCTCTACGCGAAAAAATATCTCAAGAGGAGACTTGCCTAGTGTCATTGCGGCGTTTTTGAGGTTTTTGTCTACCCCCTCAAAGCCTGATAGCAACGGATGTGTCATAAAAGGGAGGCTAAATATCACGGAGCCTATCACAAGCCCCCAAAAGCTAAAAGCGAGCTTGGCATCAAAGAGAATCGCCCATGTTTTGCCCAAAAAGCCGTTGTCCGCAAACGCAAGCAAAAAATAAAATCCTAGAACGGAAGGGGGCAGGACAAGCGGCAGTGCCACTATGCTTTCATAAACCGGTTTTAGTTTTGAGCGGGTATTTGCCAAAAAATAGGCAATCGGAGCCGCTATAAACAACAAAATTACGGTCGTAACTACGGCCAGTTTGAGGGTCAAAACGAAAGGGGCGAAGTCCATCATATCTCTTCTATGTAAATTTCGTTGGCTTTGATGAGGGCAAATACCGTATCGCCGACGTTAAGTCCAAGCCGTTCGGTCGATTCGGTGGTTATGATACTGGTTAGTTTTTCACCGTTAAACTCCAAACCTATTTCGCACAGTATCGTCCCTTTTTGGAGGCTACCGATGCGACACTCTATTCTGTTTGAGATGCTAATATCGGTGTGTTTTGATTTTGAGATGGCGACCTCGCTCTCTTTTATGAGCAAATAGGCTTCATCCTTGCTGCGTAAAGGGCTATTTTGTCCAAATACCAAAAGGCGAAACAGGTAGTCGCCGCACAGGGCCTCTATCCTACCAAGCCCATCCGAATATTTTTCGTTAACTACTTTTGCTTTTAGTTTATTCAAGCGTAAAACCGTATTTTTTCATTATTGCGTCAGCCTCTTTGCCTTCAAAAAAAAGTAAGGAATTTTTTTGCGCTTGCGTTTGACGCTCCGATTTTTGTCATTACATACGCTTGAACCATTTTTTTGTGCGTAGATTGTGGAACTAGGAAAAAGTCTACGTCTTTAGCTATCGTTGGTTGCAATACAAGCGAGTGTGCTACAAGCGCGACGTCCGCAGCTCCCGTGATACCGAATGTTGCGGCTTGTTGTACATTTTCGCCTTTGACGATTTTTGCCGCTACTTTGTCGTATATGCCTGATGTTTTCATCGTTTCGACGGCCGCCCTACCGTAAGGTGCGACATCCGGATTTGCTATAGCTATTTTTTTGACTTTATCGCTTAGAAGGATGTTTAACCCCTGCTTGACGTCAATTCCGCTTCCGCTTTTTGTTAACATAACAACTCTGCCTACCGCATACGGTTTGATATCGCCGACTGCCATGCCGTTTGCTTTTAACTTTTGGGGAAAAGATATGTCTGCCGCAAAAAACAAATCAAACGGCGCTCCCTCCGTGATTTGTGCTACCAATTTGCCGCTAGCTCCAAATGTTGCTTTTACTTTATCGTCTTTATTTGCCGCTTCGTATGCCTTGATTATATCGGCAAGCGCAAACTTAAGGTCGGCCGCCGCAGCTATATTTAGCTCTCCGCCAAAAACAATAGCTTTGGCTACGAGTAGTCCAAGTAGTATTTTTTTTATCATCCTATGCCCCTAGTATTACGTTGGACGCTTTAAAGATTGCATATACCTTGTCGCCGTCTTTGATTTTTAGCTCTTCTAGCGCCTCGTTTGTTATGACGGCGGCCAAGGTCTTGTCGCCGATTCCCATTTTGACTTCAGAGTTGACGGCGCCCGGTATGACGGCCGTTACTTTGGTATCTAACACATTGCGTGCGCTTATTTTTTTCGGTTTTTCTTTTGAGAGGATTATCCAGCTCGCCTTTATGAGTGCGTATGCTTCTTCGCCAAGCTCAAATCCTAGCAGTTCAACCGAGTCGTTTGTAATGACGGCTACTATTTTGTTGCCGCCGCCGATATCTAGCTCAACCTCTGAGTTTACGGCGCCTTTTACGATTTTGTCTATTGTGCCGAATAGCTGGTTTCTAGCGGATGTTTTCATGTTTATCCTTCTTAGGTTTTTGTAAAGAGCGTCAAAGTTATCCGAATTTTCAGCTATAGAGGACATAAAAAGTTCATATTTTTTCTCTAATGCCTTAAATACCTTGATTGTCTCTTCGCCTTTTGGTGTTATCGTGGTTCCACCGCCGCCCTTACCGCCCGTGTTTCTAGCTACAAGCGGTTCATCGGAGAGATTATTCATGGCGTCTACGGCGTCCCAAGCCGCCTTATAGCTCATCCCCATTTCCTTTGCAGCTTTTGAAATCGAGCCGCTTTTGCCTATGAGCTCCAAAAGATGTATTCTGCCGCTTCCCAGAAAGCTTTTGCCGCTTGTTTTTAGCCAAATCCTACCCTCTAGCTCCACTCTTTCGCCTCCACTTTTTGCATGCTATGCGAAGTATACATAAAAATATAACGATGTGTCAAAGATAGCCTGCCTCTTTTTTATGCAGGCCTTATCGCTACTTTTATGTCAAACGGTTTTGAATAATATACCGATGAGGACACTATGATATCAGGCTTTGTGGCTGCATAAGAGGCTATGTTTTGCAGGTTGATGCCGCCCGTTGCTATTACGGTGATTCGATTGTCTATGCTTTTTACCGCGGCTATAGCTTCGCGAAGTTCTTCGATTTCGAGTTTGTCACATTGGACGATATCTGCCCCTGCCTTTGCTGCCGATATGGCGTCTTCTGCGTTTTTGACTTCGACCGCTATCTTATGCTCTCTCGTTTTAGCCTTTGCTATTTGGATGCACTCTTCTAGGCTTATGTTCGCAATGGCGGCGTACTGCGCAAATATCAGCACGCTCTCCGATAGTCCTAGTCTATGAGCATATCCGCCTCCACAAAGTACGGCTTTGAGGGCTAGTTTTTTTGTCCCCGGAATAGTTTTTCTAGTGGTTGCAAAATGCGTGTGCGGCGATACCGCCTTGATGGTTTCTACTATTTTTGCCGTTTGGGTAGATACTGCCGATGCGTACTCCAAAATGTTTTGGGATGGTTTCCATGCTTTTAGTATGGCTTTTGCGTCTCCGGTGGCCTCCAGTAGAATCTCTTTGTTTTGTATTTTTGAGCCGGACGGTGATTTTATAGCGGTGGATAATCCAAGTTTCTCGCATATTTTTGCCGCCTCTTCAACCCCGCAAACAACCCCGCTATCTCTAGCTTCAAAAGATATAGCGGCTCTGCCGGATATCTCAAGTAATTCAGCCGTTAGGTCAAAATACGGCACGTCTTCGGCTATAAAAGCATCTATCTCGGCGTCTGAAAAATAAATCATATAAGAAACCTTGCTGTGTTGTGATTTTCGCAGTATATAAAAAAATATATCGGGGTGTCAAAAAAAGCGCCCGAAGGCGCCGTGTAAGATTATGCGCTAACAATTACGCTTGAAGCTTTGATAATCGCATAAGCGGTAGAGCCTACTTTTAGACCCATATCGGAGATGGCGTCTTCTGTTACTATCGCAGTGATTTTGGCGCCGCCCGCAACTTCTAGCACGACTTCGGCGTTCACCGCTCCGTCTTTAACGATAGTTACTTTGCCCTCTAGGCAGTTTCTGGCGCTTATTTTTTTCGGCGCTTCGGTAGCTAGGATTATCCAGCTTGCTTTGATGATGGCGGTTGCGCTATCGCCGACTTTTAGAGCTAGTTCATCCGAACCTTCATTTGTGATAACGGCTGTGATTTTGACACCGCCCGCTATTTCCAGTACAACTTCAGAGTTTACCGCTCCCTTTTTGACCTCTATGACTTTACCGTTTAGTTGGTTTCTTGCACTTGTTTTCATAGTATAACCCTCCATTTTGGTTTATGGATGGATTATATCACTTATAAGGAAATCTTCGGAATATATCTTTTTATATAATATAAATTTATATATAACGTAAAATTAGTATTTTAGCTTCAAATTTGCCCAATATCTTCTCCCCTCTTCAGGATAGCCGTATGTGATAGCGTAATTTTTATCTAAAAGATTATCTACGCCTGCCTCTATCGCAACATTTTTATGCAACTCAAAACCTAAACCGGTATTTACAACTGCGTAAGAATCAGTTCTTAGTGAAGCATTCGATGTCGTGAACCTGCCGCTTTCCGCTTTTATGCTATTGGTCCATCTGAAGCATTTTGTTGGGGAGTATCTAACTGATAGGTTTGCCATTGTGTTTGGAATATCCATAATTTTGATATTTGGATTTTCATTCGTTACGCTTTGAAATGTGGCATTTGCACTAACGGATAGACTATCAAGCGGCATAGCAAAATAGTCTATCTCTATACCCTTTGATGTTACTTTGCCTACGTTTTGAAGTTGGCTTTTTGCGCCGCTTACGTTTTGAACCTCTTGGATGTAATCTTTGGTGTTCATATAAAATATATTAGTTTTTATGGTCTGCGAACCAAATTTTTGTTTGATACCTATTTCGTAGTTTGTTGTTTTTTCTGCTTCCAAATTAGG
>JBFWKW010000014.1:0-50420 GCA_050252455.1 Campylobacterales bacterium
AGATAAAGATACTAGCGGCGTATTGGCGTTGGCCAAAAATGAAGATACGTTGAAGGCTGCAATAGATGCTTTTAAAAAAAGAGAAGTATATAAAGACTATGTTGCCATAGTCCAAGGTGTTGTAGCGGAAGGTGGGGTTGTGGATGTCCCTTTGCTTATAAAAAAAGGGACAAATGCCAGGGCGACGGTCGATAAAAAATTCGGCAAAAGTGCAAAAACCGTATATGAGCCGCTTGAGATGATGGCCAAAAAAACAAAACTAAAAGTCGTCATAGAGACGGGTAGAACTCACCAAATAAGAGCACATATGAAGTTTCTAAAACATCCGATACTCGGGGACGTCAACTACGGCGGCGCAGAAGCCAAAAGGATGATGCTTCATTCTAAAGTTCTAAGACTTCTTGGGCGTGAGTTTACGGCGGAAGAGCCAAAAGATTTTGTACTTAGAGAATAAAAGTATGTATGGTTGTGCGCCATCATTCCGGATGGCGCCTGTTTTTGTTTAGTTTTTTTTGGCTTCCAAGTCCAGAAACTTTAATTTGCCGTCTTTATTCCACTCTCCGAATCCTTTAAATCTTGGCTTATCATAGTACATATCCTTTGCTTTTAAGTCTAGTAATACTTGCTTCGCATCATATGCCAAATGGTTTTGCGGTGGGGTTTTATACATATATATTGTCAGGTTTGCGCCGTATGGAAATTTTAAATCACCGATTGCAACCGTGCAAGGGTTTGTTAGAACTACCAATGACTTTAGTATGCTGTTGTTCGCACACTTATCAGCATATTCGGGTGCGCTGTTTATCATAAGCCCATTAATATTGCTTATTGCTTCTGGTTTCGCAATCGAAAAATAACTATAACCCCTGGCTATTGTATCTTCGGCAGCCACCTGAAGTGGGTACATTATCACATCATTGAGATATCCGGCCGATGTACTAAAAAATCCCCTTTCCATAAAGTTTGTTATTACAATAATACTTTCGCCGTGCTCTGTTTGTGCATCTACATAGCTTCCGGTTGGGAGGTGGGACTTTGGGCTACAACCGCTCAATATGATAGATAATGTAAAAATACTCACTAGCAAAAATTTATTTACCATCATTTGCCCTTCTTAAAATATACCGCTAATTTGCATTGTTAATTTGTCTATGAGTACCGGCAGAGCCTCGTCAAGCTTCAAATTCATTTTTACCGCCTCACTGAAGACTCTTGTTTTATGCTCAATATAGTTTGTTTCTAGTTGCTGCGTTTGACTGCCGTATTGATTTCCATTGATTGTTCCACCAGCCCCGTCATTATTCTTAATTTGTCCAGCAAAGCTGTTCATAAAACCAGCTCTTGATTCTTGTCCTATTGATACCTGCCCTTGGCTTGTCTGAATTGTCGTTATGACTTTCGTATCTTTCTTTTCGCGTACCAATACGTCTGTTACCATTCTGTATATTTCATCTTCGGTTAACTTCCCTGCGATTGCGCTCAGTCCACCAACTATGAGTGCCGCGCCTAAGGCATTATTTCCATTGCCACCCGAATTCACAGCTCCCATTACGCCGCCGATAATGGCTCCATTTGTACCGGCTGCTGCTGCATTGGCTTCTCTTAAATTGTTAGCAAATAATACATTTGTCATTAGTGTGTATTTTGCAATATTTGGATCGTCGACAATTGTGTAGCCTTTTGCTTTGACGGCATCATTAATTTTTTGCTCAAGATTTTTTAAATCCTGTCCGCTTGTGTTTTTCACAGATATAAAAACAGTTTTCTGTTCTTTTTTTACTGGCTCAAGAAAAATACTTTGTGTCATTTTTGTTTGTGTCTGTAGTTCGGTTGTCGCGCAACCGCTAAATGTAATAGCCAATAGAAAGCCGACTATAGCAATTAATAATTGGGATTTGTTGTGAGCCATGTATTTGTCCTTTTTCTTATGATAATTATTCATTGTAACTAAGTTATTAAATAATATCAAGATATATTTATTATTTTATTAAAAAATATTTTGCTTATCTTCTGGTAAAAAGCTAGCCAATCAAACTCATTTTAAGCCACTTTTAACTAAAATTTCATCCCTAAATATTTTTATATAAGTTTTATATATCCACGGAGAATAAATAATTTGTTTGCAAGCCTGACCGATTCCTTCAGAACCGCTGTCAACAAGATAAGATTTTCAGATGACGAAAAGTCATTAAAAAAAGCTATCGAAGAGCTCAAAAAAAGCCTTTTAAAATCAGACGTACATTATAAAGTAACAAAAGAGCTTCTACATAAAGTAGAGGTGGATACGAAGCTTGCGGGGATAGGCAAGCAAAACTTTATGAACGCTTTGCAAAAAAGCCTCCTAGAGACCCTAAGTGTAGCCGGTAATCAAGGTTTTGTATATGCATCCAAATCCCCGACCGTAATACTTATGGCAGGCCTGCAAGGTACCGGTAAGACTACGACTACGGCAAAACTTGCAAATTATCTAAAACAAAAAAACAAAAAAGTGTTGATGTCTGCGTGTGACCTTCAAAGGGCGGCAGCAGTTGAACAGCTAAAACAACTCGGCGCTCAAATAGAAGTGGACGTTTATTTTGAAGACGGCGAGCAAAATCCGGTCAAAGTAGCAAAAGCGGCGTTAGAAAAGGCAAAAAAAGAGTTTTATGACGTGCTTCTAGTCGACTCTGCGGGTCGTTTGGCGATAGATGAAGCCCTTATGAACGAGCTGAGAGATGTAAAAAAGGCCATTGAGCCGTTTGAGACTTTCTATGTTGCAGACTCTCTTTCCGGTCAAGACGGTGTACGAAGTGCCGAGAGCTTCAATGCCCAAATAGGGGTAGACGGCGTAATCCTCTCAAAATTTGACGGCGATAGCAAAGGCGGCGTGGCTCTGGGTATCGCCAGTCAGCTCGGTGTACCGCTCAGATTTATCGGTATGGGTGAAAAGCCTGCCGACCTTGAGGCGTTCATTCCGGATAGGATAGTATCTCGCCTTATGGGTGCCGGTGACGTCGAGTCGCTAGCCGAGAAAGTATCCGGCGTAATAGATGCCGAAAAAGCAAAAGATATAACCAAAAAAATCAAAAAAGGGCAGTTCAACTTCAACGACTTTTTAGAACAAGTCGAGAGTATGAAAAAACTCGGAAGTATGAAAAACCTTATGGGTATGATTCCCGGTATGGGGGCTATGGCGAATCAGCTAAAAGACGTAGACCTTGACAACTCTGCCGAGATAAAAAAAATAAAAGCTTTGGTAAACTCTATGACTCCAAAAGAGAGAGAAAATCCAGACCTTCTAAACAATACCAGAAAAAGAAGGATAGCCGTCGGTTGCGGGCTAAATCAAAATGAGGTTAACAGGCTGTTTAAACAGTTTGAAAACGCACAAAAAATGGCAAAAAAATTCTCGTCAAAAAGCGGGATGAAAGACCTTATGAATCTTATGAGTCAGCAAAAACTGCACGGCATGAGATAGGCAAGTGCCTACAAATGGGCTTTTAGATAAGAGCCTATTTTTTGGCATTTAACAAATTAATTTTTATTAGGAGAATTTAATGGCAACAGTTATTAGACTTACCAGACTTGGAAGAACAAAAAAACCTTTCTACAGAATAGTAGTAACGGATAGCAGAAAAAAAAGAGACGGTGGCTGGATAGAGTCAATCGGTTATTACAACCCAATGGTTGAGCCAAAAGTAATCAAATTTGACGCTGAAAGACTAGCATACTGGACTGGCGTAGGCGCAAAAATGAGCGATAAAGTAGCTCACATAACAAAAGGCTAATTTTTGGTCGAGAAATTCGTAGAGCAGTTTGCGGCTCTACTTTCAACATATCCGGAAGAGATAAGGGTCGAAAAGATTGCTATTGAAGACGGACTATGTGAAATAATAATCTATGCGAATCAGACTGACGCCGGAAAAATAATAGGTAAAGAGGGAAAAATGATAAACGCCCTCAAGACCGTGATTTCCGGCTGCAAGGCAAAAGACAATATATCGTATAAGATTTCCGTAAAACCGAATAAGTAATGAAAAGAAGCATTCAAAACGATGACTCGCAGCTTGTCGTTGCCAAAATAGGCAAAACGGTTGGTCTTGACGGCAAGCTGAAGCTTCATCTTTTCTCAGATTTTCCCGAGCAGTTCAAAAAAGGTGCAAAATTCTATTCTGATGGCGAAGAGCTTGTGATAGA
Organism: Campylobacterales bacterium; assembly: GCA_050252455.1. Lineage (GTDB taxonomy): Bacteria > Campylobacterota > Campylobacteria > Campylobacterales > UBA6016 > UBA6016. Next base: position 4,177 of record JBFWKW010000014.1, read on the forward strand.
GAGTTTTGAACCTCAATCCTCTAACGTTAAATTCAAAAATTTTAACGATGTCGATAGTGCTGCAAAGCTCACCAACAGGACTATCTCAACTACGCTTGACGATACTAGAGAGCGTTGCAGGCTTGGCAAAGATGAGTTTTTTTGGTTTGACATCGTAGGTCTTTTTGTTTTTGAAAATGATGAAAATCTCGGCGTTGTAGAGAGTATAGAGAGATACGGGGCTACCGACTATCTATCGATAAAAACAGATGAAGCGCTTGTAAAAAACGGCATGCCGAAAAGTTTTTTGCTTCCGTATCAGGATAGATTTGTCTCATCGGTCTCTTTGGAAGATAAAAGAATAAACGCTATTTACGCAAAAGATATTTTGTCTGAGAGCTGATGAAATTTAGTTTTGTAACTATCTTTAGTGAGCTGGTTGCGCCTTATTTTGAAGCTTCTATCCTTGGGCGAGCCAAAAATGCCGGACTAATAGAGATAGCTTTTTTATCTCCAAGAGATTACAGTGAAGACAAATTCAAACGTACCGATGATTATGCCGTCGGCGGTGGGGCAGGGCTTGTTTTTACTCCGGCGCCGATGTTCTCTCTTTTTAGGGAACTTAGGCAAAAAGATAAAAGTGCACATATTGTTTTTTTGACCCCTGCGGCAAAACCTTTTAAAGCTAGCGATGCAAAACGCCTCTCCAAAAAAGAGCATATCGTGTTTGTTTGCGGCAGATATGAAGGGATTGATGAGAGGGTTATTGAAGAATTTGCCGACGAGGTTTTCTCGGTCGGAGACTTTGTCCTTACGGGCGGGGAGCTTGCCGCTCTCATTATGTGTGACGCCGTATCAAGGTTTGTCCCAGGTGTCCTTGGTAATGAGGAGTCGCTAGACGTTGAGAGTTATGAGGGGTATCTTTTGGAAGCCCCTTCGTTTGCGAAACCCTCTAATTTTGAAGGTAATTGTTCACCTTCAATTCTTTTAAAGGGAAATCACAGTAAAATTGCGGATTTTAAAAAAACCGTGTCGAAAATTAAGACAAAATACTTTAGACCCGACCTATATGAAAAGTTTTTAAAAGGAACTATAAAATGAAAAATAAATACCTAGAGAGCTTCGAGCAAGCGCAAATAGCTAGCAAATCTATCCCTGCTTTCAGAGCCGGCGATAGCCTAAAAGTTGCCGTAAAAATTAAAGAGGGCGACAAAAGCAGAATCCAAAATTTTGAAGGCGTTTGTATAGCTGTTAGAGGCGAAGGCGCTGGCAAAACTTTTACAGTTAGAAAAGTAGGCGCTAACAATATAGGCGTTGAGAGAATATTCCCTTTCTATACTGACAGCATCGAAAGCGTAGCGGTAACTAGAAGAGGTAAAGTAAGAAGAGCAAAACTTTACTTCCTAAGAACTAGAAGCGGTAAATCTGCGAGAATCGAAGAGCTAAGAACTAGATAATCTAGCTTCTATAGCCGCTCCGTAAGCGCCCATTATCTGAGGATTGGGCGCAATCTCCATCTTTCTATTAATTTTTTCTTCAATCATTTTTTTAAGCAATCTATTTTTTGCACCGCCGCCACTGAATACGACTTTTTCGCCCAAACTAAATTTCATAGCCATATTTGCAAGTCTTGAAGCTATCGAGGCGTGAACTGCCGCACCTATGTTTTTTGCGCTCTCTTTTTTTGCCATCAATGATATTAGTTCAGACTCGGCAAATACGGCGCACATCGATGATATTTCAAGCTCTTTGTCAAAATCCATGCACGCATCCCCAAATTCATCAATACCAAATCCAAGTCTGTTTGCCGCTATCTCAAGGAATTTTCCCGTTCCGGCAGCACATTTATCGTTCATCCGAAAATCAACAAAATATCCGTTTTCAACCTGAATAACTTTGCTATCTTGCCCGCCAAGTTCTATAATAAGAGAGCAGTCGGCAAATAGATTTGCGGTTGATTTTGCATGTGCTTGAATTTCGCTGATAACCTTTGCGCCGAGTTTGTCTTTGATAAGATTTCTACCGTAGCCCGTAGCTACGATAGAAGATACTTGTTTGTCTCGCAAAAAATCATATACCTTTTCGTCTTGGTCGATTAATGTCTCTATGATATTTGTCTCTGCTATTTCGCCGTTTTTGTCTATTGAAACTATTTTTGTATATGTAGAGCCTACGTCGACGCCCCAGTGCATTATCCGACCTTTTTGTTTTTGATGCTTTCCAGAAAAGCCTCTATTCGTGTTTTGATTTGTCCCGCATCTTCCGGCGAATAGTCTGACTCAATCGCCAAGAACGGCACGCCGGCCTCTTTTAGTGCGCTTGAAACTAGGAATGACTCGACGTTGTACGTATGGCAAAACGCTAGCGTGTAGTATATTACGCCGTCGGCTTTTCTTTCTTCAATCATTTTTTTGATTTTTGCTATTCTGGCTTCGTTCGGGGTAAAACAGGCGCAGTCAATGTCTGCGTATCTTTCAAGCATTTTGTCGACAAGCTCCTCTTTGTTTGCCGCGCTACTGGTGTCGATGTTGTCTTTGTAATATCTATGCCCGATACAAGACTCTTCGTTGATTATGGCGCCGCCGCTCGTTTCTACTATGTCGTGTAGCTTCCAGTTTGGAGCCGCAAAAGGGGTCCCTAGGATTATTAATCTTGGCGCCTCTTTTTCAAATACACTGATTTTTTGTTCTATTCTAGCCTCTAGCTCGTCGCAAAGTTCGTGTAGTTTGCCTGTAAATCTTTTTGGTTCGTCTACGAAGGATATCTGCATGACCAGTAAGGCGTCTTTGCCGCTTATCGGCATAATATCCGGATATGAACCCCTTAGCTTGTCAAGTCTTTTTAAAGCGTCTCTTTTGGCATTGATAGTCTCAATTCCGTCTTTTAATTTTTCAAAAGTAAGCTCTTCGCCACTCACTTCTTCGATGTGCTCGTTGAACTCTTCAATCTCTTTTTTCCAAAGTTCCAAACTTTTTTTGTCTTTTTTCTGCGGGATTTGCATTACATGGACTGGGTGATGATTTGCAAGTATCTCCCATGTTTTTTTCTTTGCTTCGCATGTCGTCTCGCCATAGATAAAGTCTGCAGATTGCGTATAGCCGCAAGCTTTTAGCATTTTAAATCCATGGGCTGATTTGATGAGCGGGCAGATGTTTCTTGGAAGTTCTTTTTCAGCCTCCGGAATAGACGCCGGCGAGCCGCTACAAAGGCCATAACAGGCACCGCCTAGAGCCGTTACGGATTCTTCGGGAACAAAAATACAAAACGTACCAACTAGCGGTTTTTTTGCTTTTTTGACCTCTTGGAGTTCTTCCACTCTTCCTGTTTGTAGGTTTTCCCAGAAGTTATCGAAGTATCCCATTGATAAAGGTCTATTGGATTGTGTTTTGAAGACGTCTTCGTGTCTTTTGACTGCGGCGGATACCATTTTTGATAGTAGCTCGGTATTGATGTCGAGGCTTTCCCACATTTTTATGTGCTGTTCACTAACCATTTATTACTCCAAGTTAAAAACTTAGACAACAGTAAAGTTGTTAGACAGGGAGGTTGTGCGCAAGGTAAAGAGGCGCATTGAACGTATGTCAGCCTAATCCATAGGCAAATGCTGATGTCGAAAGTAAAGATAACAAAAAAATGTTAAAAAATACTTATCTTTTAGTAGTTTTTCATAGCCCTTGCTATCTCAAGCTTCGCATCTTTTTCTTTTAGACTCTCTCGTTTGTCGTGCTGCTGCTTCCCTTTTGCAAGGGCAATTTCTAGCTTTATCTTATTTCTACTGTTTGCGTATACACTTATCGGCACTATTGTAAGCCCGTCTTCTTTGACTTTTTGGTTTAGTTTTAGAAGTTCTTTTTTGTGCAAAAGTAGCTTTCTATCTCTAGTTTCACTAGGCTTAAATGCCGCTACGGCGGTAGACATATGCGTGATATGCATTCCAAAGACGAATGCTTCGCCGTTGATGATGCGGACAAAACTATCTTTTAGGTTTACCCTTGCGTTTCTGATTGCTTTTGCTTCGCTTCCGACAAGCGATATACCGGCTTCCATTTTGTCTAGTATGTGATAATCATGGAAAGCTTTTTTGTTGTTTGCGTATGTTTTGCCCATTATTTTGCCTTAAAGAGCGTACTTCCGCTGCCGCTTAGATACCATCCGTCTAGCTTATGCTCATAAAACTCGGGATATTTTTTTAGCACCGCTTTAAATAGGTCATTTAGCTCTATCGGAGGATGAGACTCTAGTATCTCTCTCGTTGTCTTCGTGGCAAGCTCTGCCGCTAGTTCCGGTTCCAGGTCGGCTATGAAATGCTTTCTAAATGTTTTGTACACCTCTTTTGTGTCGCATTTGATGTCGTCAGGGGTGAAGAGTTTGATTTGCGGCACATCGTCTTTGAACTCTTCTACTATTTCGCCTATTCCTGAGACGTTTGCAGCCTTGTACCCATAGACAAAAAACGGCACGTCGGCTCCGACTTTTGCCCCTATGGCGGCTAGTTCATCAGGTGTGAGCCCTAGCGATAATATATCATTTAGCATTCTGAGAAATGTTGCCGCATTCGAGCTTCCGCCGCCCAGTCCCGCTTGTTTTGGGATATTTTTGTAGACCATCATTTTGTGTTTTTTGCAAAACTCTACGATATTTTTTTGCGGTTTATAGTCCAAAAGGGCTTCGTATGCTTTGTAGATGGTATTGCTTTTTTTGTCGCAATCAAAATCGCCTATTATCTCAAAGCTAATCCCTACATTTGGCTCAAACCACATCGTATCGTATAGCTTTTCCATAAGGACAAATCTCGATACGAGCTCGTGATAGCCGTCTCTTGTCCCTACTATTTTCAAAAAAGTGTTTATTTTTGCCGGTGAGTGGTAGACTTTTTTCAAAATCAGACCTTTATTTCTTGATTATTTTGAGCTCGGACGGGTCAAACTCTTGGAAGCTTGAGCTTGCTTCTATGTTTTGGTTTTTTACTTTTGTAGCCAACTCATCCCTGAAAATAGGGACGTCTATCGGTGCATCAAAGCCTAGCTTGACCTGCCCTTGGTCTATCGATATTATCTTGACGCTAATGTCTTGTCCTATCGTTATAGACTCGCCGACTTTTCTGGTAAGTATAAGCACCTATCGCCTTTTATATCTCTATGTTGTTGAGCTTGTAGTGCACTTTTTGCTCTTTTATCTCTATGATGGAGAGCATATCGCCGTTGTCTACAAAGTATATTCCGTCGTCTTGAAGTTCAAACTCTTGAACGTCAAGTTTCTTGCCGAGGATTATATCGGTTTTATCTTTTTTGTATCGGTTTTGCGGCATTGCTAAAACGCTTTTTATCGGTATCTCTTTTTCGCCGTCAAAACAAAAATCACCCTCGCAAATTCTCTCCAAATACGAAAGAGCTCCGCCGTATTCAAGCTCATTTGCGACGATTTCACCAAGCGTTCTGACATACGTCCCTTTTGAAACTTTGACCTCAAAAGTAACAAACGGATGCGAGTAAAGAATTAGCTTTGCGTCAAAAACAGTTATATCGCATTCTTTTAGCTCTACCTCTTTGTTTTCTCTAGCTAGCTCATATGCCCGCTTGCCGTTTATCCTTTTGGCGCTGTATTTGGGGGGGATGATTTTTGTTATTTTTTTTAGGTTTTCCACCGCTTGCGTCACCAGCTCAAGCGGAAGCTTTTTGGTTTCATCTATTTGTTCCACGGCCTCAATATCTAGCGTATCGCTTTTTGCCCCGAGCCAAAGGACGGCTCTATATACTTTTGGTTCCAAATTGACGTAGTTAAATAGCCTAGAAGCCCCATCGGTGCCGATAAGTAGCGTACCGACCGCGAAGGGGTCGAGCGTACCGCTATATCCGGCTGTTTTTGTTTTATATTTTCTTTTTAGCCTTGATAGATAATTATTGGAAGAGATAAATAGCGGTTTTTTGGCGACAAATAGTTTTCCTCTCATATTGCCTTTTCCACAAAAGAGGCAAGAATGTCACGCTGAGAGCCTCCAAAATTGATTTTTAGTTTTAGCTCTTTGCCCGATTTTGTGACTTCCATCACTCTGCCAAATCCGAATATTTTGTGCTTTACGAGATCGTTTTTGGCAAATGCAGCACCTTCGTCTTTTATCGCTATCGGTGCATCCGTCAGTCCTGCCTCTTTCAAAAATCGGCTTACCGGCGGATAGTCTCTCTTGCCGTAGACAAATCTACTTTTTGAGCTTGTGATGTATAGCTTGTCTTTTGCCCTTGTAAACGCGACATAGCAGAGCCTTCGCTCCTCTTCCATGTCCGTTCGTTCGTTTGAAACAGGAAAAAATCCCTCTTCCATTGCAACAACAAACACCCTTTTGTATTCAAGCCCCTTTGATGCGTGAACCGTCATTATGGCAACGCTTTCACCGAAATCTATATTGTCGATGTCGCTTTGGATGCTTATTTCATTGAGGTACTCTTCAATGTCTTGCTCCGGATTTGCTTTGAAATACTCTTTGAGGGAGCCGTAAAACTCGTCCAAGTTGGCAGCCCGTTCCTCTTCGCTAAGAAGTGACAAGAAAAACTTTTTGAGCCCTACGATATTTTCAAACTCATCCAGCAATGCAAACGTAGAACTCTCTTTTTTTGCCCTCAAAGTTTCTACGATTTGAACAAAGTTTTTTAGCTCTCCGAACGTCTTTTTGCCGACACTTTGGCTCAAAATATCGTTGTAAAAATCGTTTGAAATAAGTTCATATGTCTTGATGTTTAGCTTGCCGCATAGATGCTCTAGCTTCTCTATTGAGGTTTTGCCGATACTTCGTTTTGGCTTATTGATAACCCTTTGGAGCGAAAATTCGTCATAAGGGTTGACCGATAGGCGCAGATAAGCGATTGCGTCTCTGATTTCGCTTCTCTCGTAAAACTTCATACCGCCGACAAATACATAACTAAGGTTCTGCGCTCTAAAACCCTCTTCAATGGCTCTTGATACGGCGTTTACACGAAATAGTACCGCTATATCCGATGCCCGCTCACCTTTTGCGATTAGCTCTTTTATTGTTTTGGCAACCCAGATTGCCTCCTCTTTTTCGTCGGTAAAGGCTTTGTATGTGACGGCTTCCATCGAACCGCGTGTCGGCTTTAGTTTTTTGTCATATCTGTTTTTATTGTTTGAGATGACTAGGTTTGCAATTTCCAGTATGTTGGCGCTTGAACGGTAATTTTCTTCCAGCTTAACCACTTTTGCTTTGCCAAATGAACTTTCAAAAGAGAGGATATTTTCTACTTTTGCCCCTCGAAAACTATAGATACTTTGGTCGTCATCGCCGACTACGCATATATTATTGTGGGTTTTGCATAGTTTTTTTAGAAGCTCTAGTTGTAGTGAATTGGTATCTTGGTACTCGTCCACCATGATGTATTGATATTTTTGGCTTGTCTCTACGGCGACGCTTTCAAATTCATCCATTATTCTATAGGGGAGCAAAAGCAGGTCATCGAAATCGACTAGATTGTTCGCAAAAGTGAAAGCTTCGTATTTTGCGTATATCGTGGCTACCTCTGTTTCGACCTCGGTTTTTGCCATTTTTCTTACGTCTTCGGGCGATAAAATCGCATTTTTGTAGTTTGATATGAGGTATGATGCCGTTGAAGCCGGAACATCTTTGCAAAAAGGCTTTAGGACTCTATTTTTATCGTCGGTGTCTATCACGCTAAAAGAGTTTTGACGCCCTAGTTTTGAGATGTGAAACCTCAAAAACAAAAGACCGAACTTGTGAAATGTACATAGTAGCGGTACATAAGAGCTGTTTTCCAGCATAGAGAGTGCACGGCTTCGCATCTCTTCGGCTGCCTTATTGGTAAAGGTAAGCGTTAGGGTGTTGGCCGGGTCTATCCCAAGGCTGAGTAAGTACGCAAGTCTAGTGGTTATAGTTTTTGTTTTACCGCTTCCGGCACCCGCAAGGATAAGCAGCGGCCCGTCTATGGTAGAAGCTGCGTCCTTTTGTGACATATTCAAATCGTTCAGTTTTACTTCTATCATTGATTAAAGCTATTTTTAATATTAGGTTTAGTATAAAATTTATTAATAAATAATCGCAATTATATATTAGCTCCATTTAATTTCCAAAAAATTATATTTATATCTTGAAATTACAGATAAAAATTAGTTATACTGCTATAACTTTTTCAAACGACTAGGAGACTCAAATAAAATGCTTAAAGATTTTTCCAAAGTATTAACTTTTTTAACGGTTGTAAGGGAGCGCAGCTTTTCAAGAGCAAGTGCCAAGATGGGCATATCTCAGCCTGCCGTAACGCAACAAATAAAATTTATAGAAGAATATATGCAAACCAAACTTCTTGACAGAAAGAAGAATGGAATAATACTAACCAAAGAGGGTGAAGAGCTTTACAGAATAGCTCAAAAACTAGAAAAATGTATACAAAACACGGAAAAAGAGATAGTAAAAATAATCAATAAAGAGCTTAACTTTATTATTTCTGCCTCTTACACTATCGGTAGTTATATACTTCCAAATTATATAAGTAATATTAAAGAGTCGATAGCAAACGAAGTTTTTATTAACATTAAAAAATCAAATGAAGCAATAGATGATTTGATATCCGAGAGAGCCGACATAGCCCTTATCGAGAGCCCGAATTTTAAAGAGGGCGTTATCTATAGAGAATGGATGGAAGATGAGCTTGTATTCTTCAGTAATACCCCGCTTCCAAAATATATCAAGCCTTCCGATTTAAAAAAATACGCATGGGTATGCAGGGAAGAAAACTCTCACACTAGAAGAATAATGGCTGAAATATTCGGCGAATTAGCCCTTGCTTGTTCTGAAGATTTTGAGATGAGGTCTGTTCTTAGCGACTCTACAGCCGTCAAACAAACAATTCTCAAGTATCCGACAGATTCTAAAAAACCTGTAATCGCGGTAATGTCAAGATTTGTAATAGCCGATGAAATAGAGAGAGGCGTACTGTTTGAAGCTAGACTCAAAACTAAAAAGATAAAAAGAAAGCTTTACATAGCATATCTAAAACAAGACAAACACAACGCGTTTGTTGACAATGTAGTCAAATATCTGCAAAGCCTTAAACTAGCAAATAGCTAATTATTTTAGAAATTTCTTGTTTTCAGGCCTACTTAAAAGTTTTTCCATTGATCTTTCCGTACTAGGCGCCTCTTTTGGCTCTTGTGCGGGTTTCTTTTTTGTTTTCTGCTTTCCTGCGCAAACATTGATAAATACGGGCGTATCTTCCACTACTATCTGAATAATATTTGATATATCTATACCTACCAAAGAGGCGTAATTGTCCGGACCAAAGCCGGCCTCAAAGAAAAGTACGGATGCGTCTTCGGATAAATATGCACTTTCAAAAGAGTAGTTTGAGAGGACAAAGAGGGCTATCGGTTTAATATTTTTTCTTATGTCGTCTGGAAGCGGCGGCTCAAACACTACTTCTTCCGTGCTGCATATGACGCCGAATTCGACACCGCCGTCGAGCATAAAAGAGATAATATCCCTTGTATTCTCATACATTTTTTCGCAAAATCCGTCGTTGTTAATCAATTTTTCTAGCATTTTATTTCCGCATAAGTGACTTTTACCGATTTTAACAAAAAAATTTAAAAACCGAGTAGCATTACCGAATAGAGAGCCTCTACCTCTGCGTTATCCATACTTATTGTGTTGCCGCTTTCAAAAAAATCGTCAATTTTCTGTTTGTTAAATCCAGGCTGAAATACGCATCTTTCGTGGGATGGCAATAGTCCTCTTGTGAGTGCAACGTTTTCATTTTCATTGATTTTTTCTGAGCAAAAAAAACACTCCGAGGGTTCATGTAGACGCCCTTCGTTTTTTAACATATTTAAGTATGTCTCTATAAGTGTACGTTTGGCGGAGCTTTTGTCTAGCCTGTCTGCCGCGCTATTTAGTAGCTCAAAATAGAGACCGCCGTGCTCATTGACCTCTTTTAGATGTTCGCCGAGAAGTTGACAAAAAGTTTGCCATGCTAGTAGCTTGTTTCTATCTCTTAGCCATCCGTAGCCTAGATGCGTGACGTCCCGAAGCCTTAGGAGTTGGCGATTTTGTATCGGCTCTGCGGCAAAGTCTATTTTGTATCCTAGATTTATAGAAGAGTGTCTCGCCCCATAAAATCTATAAAGGGTTTTTATTTTGCTTTGTGTGATTACGGTGACTAGCAAATCCTCTTCTTTGACTTTTCTGACCCCTAGTACAAACCCTTGCAATATATCTCCGCACCGATTAAGCTGATTTATTAGTATTTTACTCGTTTTTTTGTAAGATTTCACATTTGATTTTTCCGAGAATTTTACTTGGAAACTAGATCTTCAAGGAACATAGATGGATTTGCTCTCTTCATTCAAGGACAACTGCGGCTTTGGCGTACTGGCCAGCATAAAAAATATTCCAGACCATAAAATAGTAGAAGACTCTATAAAAGCTCTCGAGCGTATGATGCACAGAGGAGCTATTGCTGCCGACGGCAAAAGCGGTGACGGTAGTGGGCTTTTGTTTGCTATGCCTAAAGAGTTTATGGTGTATGCGGCAAAAAATGCCGGATACGACCTTCCGGACCAATTTGCCGTTGCGCAAGTATTTTTCACGGACGATGCCCAAAAGGATATATTCAAATCAAAGTGTGAGGCGAATGATCTTAGCGTTCTTTTTTATAGAAAAGTTCCTGTAAATACAGATGCTCTAGGAAAGCAAGCGCTTGACGCCTTGCCAAATATCGAGCAGGTTTTTGTCGTCCCTAATTCGCTTATGTCTGCAAAAAGATTTGAAGCGCTTTTATATCTGACAAGAAAAGAGATAGAGCACACGGTAGATGACGGTGATTTCTATATCTGTTCTTTCTCAAGCAAAGTCATAAGCTATAAAGGCCTTGTGATGCCGACTCACATCAGTGAGTTTTTTAAAGACCTCACAAACAAAAAATTCAAAGCCTCTTTTGCCCTTTTTCATCAGAGATTTTCTACGAATACACTTCCAAAATGGAGACTTGCTCAGCCGTTTCGTATGCTAGCTCACAACGGTGAGATAAATTCCGTAGAGGCAAATAGATATAACGCCGTAGCAAAAAGCGAATCACTAAAAAGCGAAGTATTTAGCGATGAAGAAATAAAGAAAATACTTCCGATACTTCAAGAGGGTAGTTCAGACTCTGCAAGCCTTGACAATTTCTTTGAATTTCTAACAATTAACGGCTTCGACTTTTTCAAAGCGGCAAGAGCCCTTATCCCTGCACCTTGGCAAAATGCACCACATCTTGATGCGGGACTTAGAAGCTTTTATGAATATAGCTCCACTTGTTTTGAGGCGTGGGACGGTCCTGCGGCGGTTACACTGACGGACGGCAGATATATAGGATGCGTACTCGATAGAAACGGTCTTAGACCTGCAAAATACATCATCACAAAAGATGCAAAAATCATTATCGCCAGTGAATACGGTGTACTTGACGTGGATGAGAGCCAAATAGTCGAGAGAGGCAGACTTCAAAGCGGTCAAATGATAGGCGTTGACCTAAAATTCGGCAAAGTACTCAAAAACGACGACATCAACGAATACCTCAAAAACTCTAAGCCTTATGCAAAATGGCTCAACAGACACATGATACATATGCAAGAATTCCTTGACTCTTCAAATGAGAGCATCGACTATGCATGCGAAAATCTAGTTGAAAAACAGCTATATTTCGGCTACAACTACGAGCTAATAGACATGGTTGTTCGCCCGATGATGGAAGAGGGCAAAGAAAATACCGGCTCTATGGGTGATGACACTCCTCTTGCGGCGTTTAGCAAAGAGAGCAGACCTTTGGCTGATTATTTCAAACAAAAATTTGCTCAAGTTACCAACCCGCCTATCGACCCGATAAGGGAAAAAGTCGTTATGAGCCTTAATACCGGCTTTGGCGAGATACACAATATTCTTAGTGAATCCGAAGAAAATGCAAAAAGAATCAAAACATTCTCCCCTCTTTTGAGCCATGATAAACTTGGTGTTCTTCTGAGCTTCGGGGATGACAAAAACCCTAGATATGAAGCGTGCTACAAAAACAAAACATTCTATACGGTGTATGAAAATAGCTTAGAGGCGGAACTTGATGCTTTGGCTAAAGATGTCGCAAAAGCCGTCAGAGAAGACAAAATTAGAATAGTTATTTTGGATGACAGAGCGATAGATGAAAATAAAAAAGCTATTCCTATGGCTATGGCTGTCGGACGCCTAAACTCCGTGCTTTTGGAAGAGGGTGTAAGACATTTGGTATCCGTGGTATGTATAACTGCCGAGGTGTACGACTCTCATACTGCTGCAGTACTTGTGGCGTACGGCGCTAGCGCTATCTATCCGTATCTTATGTATGCAACCGTTTATGATATATGCAAAGCAAAAGAATTTAGCGATTACAAAACTAGAAAATCGCTCAAAAATGCACATCATGCGATAGACCTTGGATTCCAAAAAATCCTATCAAAAATGGGTATTTCTACCATTGCGTCATATAGAAACTCAGGATTATTCGATGTTCTCGGTCTATCAAAAAACATAGTTAACAAATGTTTTGCGGTTTCTTATTCACCGATAGGCGGTCTTGATTTTGGCGATATAGCGGCAAAAATAGAATCAAAACATGCGGTAGTATATAGGAAAAATGCAGCCAAAAAGATATTCCCTCTTGAGATAGGCGGCTTCTATAAGTTTAGCCTTGCAAGTGAATACCACGACTATTCTCCGTCAGTCGTATATGCTATGCAAAAAATGGTTGAGACTGGAGACAAGAAAGACTATGAACACTATAAAGCGCTAATTAACAATAGAAATCAAAAGATGATTAGAGATTTCCTCTCTATCTCCAGCGACAAAAAACCGATAGACATCAAAGAAGTTGAGCCAAAAGAGGCGATATTCAAAAGATTTGCGACTGCGGCGATGAGCCTCGGTTCTATAAGTCCTGAAGCGCATGAGGCAATGGCTGAGGCTATGAATAGAATCGGCGGTATGTCAAACTCAGGCGAAGGCGGCGAATCTCCTGAGAGACTAAAATCATCCAAAAACTCTAGAATTAAACAAGTGGCATCCGGAAGATTTGGCGTAACTCCTGCTTACCTTAGAAGTGCCACCGAGATACAAATCAAACTTGCCCAAGGCGCAAAACCGGGCGAGGGCGGCCAGCTGCCGGGTCACAAAGTAACTCCGCTTATCGCAAAACTTAGATTTACGGTTCCGGGCGTGACGCTCATTTCACCGCCTCCTCATCACGATATTTACTCTATCGAGGATTTGGCGCAGCTGATTTTTGACCTTAAACAGGTAAATCCAAAAGCAAAAATATCGGTCAAACTAGTATCTACCGTAGGTGTCGGTACTATCGCAGCGGGCGTGGCAAAAGCGTATGCAGACAAGATAATTATCTCAGGCGGTGACGGCGGTACGGGCGCGGCTCCTTTGACATCTATCAAATTTGCCGGAAACCCATGGGAGATAGGTCTTGTTGAGGCGCACAACGCCCTTAAAGTCAACCACCTAAGAGAGTTCGTAAGCCTAGAAACGGACGGCGGTCTAAAAACCGGTCTTGACATAGTAAAAGCGGCTATGATGGGTGCAGAATCTTATGCATTCGGTACCTCTTCGCTTGCGATACTCGGTTGTAAGATACTTAGGGTTTGTCACCTCAATAGATGTACCGAGGGTATAGCGACTCAAGAAAAAGAGCTAAGGGAGAACTTCAGAGGCACAGCCGACAAAATAGTTCAGTTCTTTGAATTTTTGGCGGAGGATATCAGGGAGATACTCGCGTCTATGGGCTATAGAAGTATCGACGAACTAATCGGTAGAAGCGATCTGCTCAAAGTAATAGACGGCGAGTTTGCCGCCAAATTTGACTTTAGCAGAATACTTCAAAAAGTAGACGGCTTTGACAAATGCCAAAGAGAATCAAATGCTCCGTTTGACGACAATGAGTTTGAAAAAGAGATACTTGAAGAGATAAGACCTGCAATCAAAAATCCTGAAAACAAAATCATAGTCGACAGAGAGATAACAAACCTAAACAGAAGCTTCGGTGCACTCCTTAGCGGTGAGATAGCCGAGTATTACGGCGATAAAGGTCTGGCGGACGGAACGGTATCGCTCAAGCTTCACGGTATTGCAGGTCAATCTCTCGGCGCATTCCTAAATAACGGACTATCCATCTATCTTGACGGCTATGCGAATGACTATGTGTGCAAGGGTATGCACGGCGGCAAAGTAGTAATCACTCCAAAACTAGCGGGTGAAGAGTATGCGGCAGCAGGAAATACTTGCCTTTACGGTGCAACCGGCGGTGAACTGTACGTAGCGGGTTCTGTGGGCGAGAGGTTTGGTGTTAGAAACTCCGGCGCACTTGCGGTAATAGAAGGAAGCGGTGACCACGCTTGCGAATACATGACTAGAGGCGTTGTCGTAATACTTGGCAAAACCGGTATTAACTTCGGTGCCGGTATGACGGGCGGTATCGCTTTTGTGTACGACAAAGAAAAAGAGTTTATCGACAAACTAAACGGAGAGCTGGTATTTGCCCAAAGGATAGATACCGACGATAGCGACGAAGTGAGACAATATCTAAAAAGAGTGCTCAAAAAACACTATACGGAAACAAAAAGCGAGAAGGCTCTAAATATCCTTAACGGCTTTAGACAAGAGGTGAGGTATTTCTGGCTTGTTATGCCAAAAGATATGAAATCTCCTTTGAATCCTGAGGAAGGTAACTAATAATATGCAAAGTTTTTTGAAAAATAAAAGAGTAGAACCCGCAAAAAAGAATGTTCTAGAGAGACTTAAAAATTTTAACGAAATATATGAAAGATATGATGCCCCGTCTGCAAAAACGCAATCTGATAGATGTGTGCAGTGCGGTATCCCGTATTGTCACAACGGCTGCCCACTAGACAACTACATCCCACAATGGCTGAAGCTGGTTGCAGGAAGCGATTTGAAGCTGGCATTTAAGATGAGCAACGAATCCTCCCCTTTTCCTGAAATCATGGGCAGGGTATGTCCTCAAGATAGACTTTGCGAGGGTTCTTGTACGCTAAACAAGGACTTTGGGGCTATTACGATAGGCTCAATAGAGACATTTATTACAGAAGAGGGCTTCAAAAACGGCCTTGGTCTTGAATTTCCCGGAATTACTACCGGTAAAAAAGTAGCCGTTATAGGCGCAGGCCCTGCAGGTCTCTCAGCTGCTACTTTCCTGCTTAGACGCGGTATTGCCGTTGATGTATATGAAAAAGAAGCGTTTGCCGGAGGTCTTTTGTCTTGGGGTATTCCTAGCTTCAAGCTCGATAAGCAGGCTGTATTTAGAAGGGTTGAAATATTAAAAAGCGCAGGAATGAACCTATTTACAAACAAAGAAGTAGGTAGGGACATAAGCTTTGACGAACTCAGGAGCAAATACGACGCCGTATTCCTCGGCATCGGTGCAAAAAGAGGTAACAAAGCCGGAATAGGCGGCGAAGATTTGACGGGCGTTTATCAGGCGATGGATTTTCTGGGAAGTGCCCAGAAAAAAGAGC
Organism: Campylobacterales bacterium; assembly: GCA_050252455.1. Lineage (GTDB taxonomy): Bacteria > Campylobacterota > Campylobacteria > Campylobacterales > UBA6016 > UBA6016. The sequence goes on from JBFWKW010000014.1 coordinate 19,720, forward strand.
TTGAACTTTCGCACATCAAAGATATAAGCGTAAAAGACAAGAAAGTTATAGTAATCGGTGGCGGCGATACCGCTATGGACTGTATCAGAACGGCTCTTAGAGAGGGTGCAAAATCTGCGCTTTGTGTTTACAGAAGAGGCGAAGACGGTATGCCCGGTAGCAAAAAAGAGTACAAAAACGCTATCGAAGAGGGTGCTGAATTTAAGTTTTTTGCGGCTCCGAAAGAGGTGGTTGGAAGCGGCTCCGTGAGCGGGATAAAAGTCGTCAAAATGGAAGTCGTAAAAGACGGTGGCAGAGGCAAGCTATCGGAAGTGCCTAATTCGGAAGAGACGATAGATGCCGACATCGTGGTGTTGGCACTAGGATTTTCGATGGATGTTCCTGCGTTTATTCCATCTGCGGGCATCAAAACCGACGAGTGGGGTCAAATACTAGTCAACGAGAACTATGAGACGAGCCTTGGCGGTGTATACGCCGGCGGCGACTGTTACCGTGGGGCAAATCTTGTCGTTAACGCTGCGCTTGACGGTAGAGAGGCGGCAGCGGCTATCGGGGATAAGCTTTTAGGCTAGCATATTGAATTTTTTTGCCGCTTGCGAGAGGTCATCAAGAGAGTTTTTGCAAGCTATGCGTGAATATACACACGAAGCTTTAACCGAGCGTTTTGAACTAGGGGAGGGCGGCGATATAAGCATGAAGGCCGACCTTCTTGCCGAAGATATTTTCGTCAAAAATCTAGCATCTTTCGGCCGCATATATTCGGAAGAGAGCGGCTATATCGGCGAAGGCAAACACACCATATACCTAGACCCACTTGACGGTAGCGACAATTTCGCCTCCGGTATCCCGTATTACGGCGTGAGTGTGTGTCTTGACGAGGGTATCGGCAAAAAATCGTTTATATGCAACTTTGCGAACGGAGATATCTTTTATAAAGATAAAAACGGTGAGATACAGACAAATCTATTTTCCGGTGTTGCTCCTCAAATACACAAAAATCAAAGTAGAGTCGGAATTTTTGAAAAAGCATATGCAAATCCAGATGTAGCGGCGGCTATTTTTAATAAAAAAATTAAATTTCGCTCCCCCGGTGCGCTTGCATTATCTCTTGTTTATTCAAGAGGGTGTTCATTTGCTCTTTTTGTCGGTAAGTTAAGAGTTTTTGATATAATTGCGGCGCTCGATTTTTTGGATGGGCATTATATATATGAAAAAGACGACATACTTTTGGTGTCGCACGATAAAAAGATTTTTGAAGAAATTTTAGAAATAGTGACTTCAACACAAGGCAGGCAAAGTGTTCTTTAGCGAAATAGTAAGCAAAATAAGAAAAGAGAGACCTACAAAAAGCGAAGCTCCATCCCACTGGATAAAGTGCGAGAGCTGTCAAGCGCTAATGTACTTTAAAGAGATTGCCGCAAAAAGATATGTATGCCCAAAATGCGGATATCACATGAGGCTGAGCGTTGAAGATAGAATAGAGATACTCTGCGACGAGGGAAGCTTCGTAGAAAAAGACCATGATTTAACGCCTGTGGACCCGCTCAACTTCGTAGATAAAAAATCATACAAAAAAAGGGTCGAAGAGGGCGTCAAAAAAACGGGCAGGGCGAGTTCTGCCGTCGGCGGCGAATGTACGATAAACGGCGTAGCCGCAGAGGTGGTCATATTCGACTTTGGCTTTATGGGCGGAAGTCTCGGCTCCGTAGAGGGAGAGAAGATAATAAGAGCGGTCGATAGGGCGATAGCAAAAAAATGCGGCGTAGTTATAGTATCGGCATCGGGCGGGGCTAGAATGCAAGAGAGTACATATAGCCTTATGCAGATGGCCAAGACCTCGGCGGCGCTATCCAAGCTAGCAAAAGAGGGTCTGCCTTTTATCTCTATACTTACAGACCCTACGATGGGTGGCGTAAGTGCATCTTTTGCGATGTTGGGCGATGTCATTATAGCGGAGCCGGGCGCACTTATCGGTTTTGCGGGGCAGAGGGTTATTAAGCAAACTATTAACGCGGAGCTTCCGGAAGGGTTTCAAAGAAGTGAATTCCTCCTTGAAAAAGGGCTTATCGATATGGTTGTAAAAAGAGATGACCTCAAAAAAACCGTCGGGGATTTACTACTTTACTTTAACAAATGAGAGTTAGGATTTTTACGATTGAAAAAAGCGAGGATGGCGATATAGAGTCGATGCTAAAAGATTATCAGAAGATGTCGCAAAAATTTTGCTCTTTGGAGTTTGTAAAGCTGTTTGACAAGTCTCTTGCAGCCTCTCAAAAGCAAGGGGTTGACGCGGCAAAAGAATCTTATGAGAAAGCGTATTTGCCGTATTTTGAAAACTCATACAATATCGCCCTTGACGAAGAGGGCAAAAATATGGATAGCATGGTTTTTAGCAAGTTTTTTGACAAACATTCTAATATCAATTTTTTTATAGGCGGCGCATACGGTTTTAACGAGTCGTTTCTCAAAAAAGCCGACGCAGTGCTCAGCCTTAGTCCTCTCACCTTTTCTCACAAGCTTGCCAAGCTGGTTCTTGCCGAGCAAGTATTTCGGGGCGTTGCAATCAAAAATAACCATCCATACCATAAATAAGGGGTCCGTTTGAAAGCTAAAGATTTACAACTATTTGAACAACTATTAAACGATAGAAAAATTCAGCTGCAAAAAAATATAGCATCCTTCGCCGACGAGCAAGCCGGAGCGCAAAAAGACGACCTCAAAGATGAGGGAGATTTGGCATCTGCTAGCGGCGGCGCAGTAATATCTGACGCAATCATAATGCAGCAAAAAAAAGAGCTAGAAGAGATTGAATACGCTTTTAAAAAGATGAAAGACGGTAGCTACGGTACATGTGAGATGTGCGAAGACCCTATCGGTATGCCGCGCCTTAAAGCAAAACCTTTTGCAAGATATTGTATAGTGTGCAGAGAGATTGTTGAAAAAGAAAATAAAGCAAAAGGAAAATAGATGAGCTTAAAAAATTACACGTTTTTTTCTTTTATCTATGTGTGCCTTATCGGGCTAATAGCAATGTTCAATGCGAGCGGCGGGGATTATAGCCTTTCGTTTTTAGGGTTTACATATACGCTACCGATTGCCGTATGGATGGTTGTCCCTTTGATACTGTTTTTTGTGGCTACGATGGCACATATGGGGTATTATGGACTTGTAAACTACCTAAAAATAAGCTCGTACAAGCATGATTTTGAGACTTTGACAGACCAAATTAGCTCAAAATTTTTGGGTCATGAAGAGGAAAAAGAGTACAAAAATAGCGAATTTAAGACGCTTGCCGACTTTATCGTACAGTGCGATATTAAGCCAAAAAGTAGGTTTAAACTAAACATTCCAAAAATAGACAAAGTAGCAGAGACTATTCACAAAATAGAGGACCTCGGCGAGTTCGTAGATATCTCAAAATATAGACTCTCAAAAGACAATACATTGATGCAAAAAAATATGGAAAATAGAATTGTCCTAGAGCCAAAATATGCAGAAGAGGTGTTAAAATCTTGCGATAAGCTTACTGATTTATGTCAAAAAGCATTCGATACTTATGTAGAGTTTGGCGACCTAAAACAAATCAAAAAACTAGATATAACCCCGACAAAAGCTATCGCCATAAAACTGATTACTAGATTTAGCGGTACCGATGAAGAGTTTGAGCTTGATAAAGAGTATGTAAAAGAGCTTTGTGCGGTAACTAAGTTTGGCAAAGACGATTATATTAATCTTGCAAAAACACTCATCAGAAAGCTAAATCCGGATGAGACGCTTGAGCTGTTCTTTATACTTTCAAGAGACAATTTGGAAGCTATAGGGGCATATATTTACGTAAACCTAGAGCTAGAAGTAATCGATAAGGCAAAAGAGTTGTTAGCTCAAAGCGGTGATGACGAATTCTTGGAATTCAAAGCGTTCCTGTGCCTAAAAGAAAAAGGCAAAAACCTAAGACTATCAAGCTTCCTAGAAGCACTACAAAAGTAATAAATGCCTTCTCTTCCCTTCGGTCCCGACTTTACCGTACTAGCCCCTCTTGCGGGCTATACGGACCTCCCTTTCCGCTCGGTCGTCAAAAAATTTGGAGTAGACCTTACCGTTAGCGAAATGATAAGCTCCAATGCCCTTGCATACGCCAGCAAAAAAACAAAAAAAATAGCGGAAAAAAGCGAGCGAGAGACGCCATACTCCGTGCAGATAGCCGGATACAAAGAGGATGTCGTCAAAAGAGCGGTAGAGGTGCTAAACGATATGGAAGGCATCGATATCATAGACCTCAACTGTGGCTGTCCTGCGCCAAAGGTCGTAGGAAACAATAGCGGAAGCGGACTGCTAAAAGACCTGCCTCAAATGTCTAGGCTTATAGAAACCATCAAGAAAACATCCAACAAAGAGTATACATCTTGCAAAATCCGCCTCGGTTTTGAGGGTAAGCATGGCGTAGAGATAGCCAAAATCTGTGAAGATAGCGGCGCCGACTTCATAGCCGTTCACGGGCGGACACGTGCTATGAAATTTGGCGGCGAAGTTGACTATGAGGCGATAGGCGAGATAAAAGCGGCACTCAAGATACCGGTTATCGCAAACGGTGATATAACCAGCTTTGAAAAAGCCAAATATGTCTCAGAGCTCACCAAATGCGACGGCATTATGATAGGCAGGGCGGCTATCGGCAACCCTTGGATATTCTACCAAATCAAACAGGGGAGCGCGGAAGTTCCAAGCGAGCTAAAAAGAGAGGTCGTGCTGGAACATTTTGATGAGATGGTCAGATTTCACGGTGAGCGCGGAGTGATAATGTTTAGAAAACATCTACACACTTATTCAAAAGGAATTGACGGTGCAGCGTCGTTTCGTGTGCTTGTCAACAAAATAGCGGATCCTAGGCTAATGAGGGAACATATTGGAGAGTTTTTCTCTATTTAGTAGTTTCCTTCCGCTTTCATCCGGTATTCGTCGAAGTTTGACAGTTGTTGCTGCGGCTTTAAAAACTCGCTTAGTTTTCTCTCGTTTTCAGCCATTATCCGTTTAAAGTCATCGTTTTGTAAATCGGCGTCATCTGAGTAGTATCTATCCACTACGACATTCGTATTTCCAACCAAAAGCAGATATTTGATGCCGTTGTATTCGACTAGCATTAGTTTGTTGCTAGGATCCAAAAAGCTCTGGCTTATTACCTGTACTTCTTCGGTTGTTCCTTCTGGTTTATGAGAACTAGGAAGCAGCCACCCACCCTTTGCCGCAGTATTTCTGCCGACAACTCGCTTTTTGATGTAAAAAGCTATGGCCACCAGGAAAGTAAGAAAAGATATAACTACTATGTATCTCCAGCTTACGTCGTCTTCGCTTTGCGGTTTAGCCGTGGAGGCAGCCGGTTGTTTTTGAGGTTGCGTTGTATTTGCATCCACGGTTGGCGCAGGTATGTGCGGAATTACTTTTAGTTGAAGTTTGTAGCCGTCGTTATTTTTTAGAGCCTCAAAAGATATCTCTTTTTTTGTTGCAAACTCAAGTTTGACCGAAGAGGCTCCCTCTTTAGTCATTGTTACTCTGGATATGAGTGGATTTTGGGTTAAAGACAAATCTTTTTTTGAATCTATCGCAACTCCCGATATCTTGAGTACCGTGCCGGTTTCTGTTGCGTTTTGTTCGATATAACCCTCAAATGGGGCGTCAAAAGAGAGATTGATTTCTACCGACTCTTGATTTTCGTTGACACTCATGGAGAGTAGGCTTGCGGCAAACATATTTGCAGCTAAAACTAATGCTAAAAACAAACTTCTCATTATTTCTCTTTGGAAAAGTATTCGATAACGGTTTTGGAGTCTAGTATTTCGTTGACCCTAATTGCAAGATTTTTTTCATACACCATAATCTCGCCCTTGCCGATAATACGTTGATTTATAAAAATCTCGACAGACTCACCCGCAGGCTTTCGCAGGTCTATTATGGAGCCTTTTTGGAGCTTTAGTATCTCTGCTAGATTTAGCTCCACCGTTCCAAGATATGAAGAAAATTCGACTTGCATATCGAGAAGACCGGAGTAGTCTATTAGCAATTCTTCTGCCGTATAGACTCTCTCCTCCTTGAGGCTCTCCAAACTTTTTGTAAGTTCCGCCTCGTTTACTTCCTGCAAAATATCTAGAGTATCCTCTTCCATTTCTTCTCTTTATTGGCTTGTTGTTTCTGGGCTCTATTCTACTTCAATTTAACATAAAATTTTGCGCCAAAAAGGTATAATTGACCCTTTGTAGAGGGTTTGATGGATATTTTTTTGGTAACCACCGGTTTTTTGGCCGGGACTCTTAGCGGTTTTTTCGGCGTAGGCGGCGGAACTATCACTGTTCCTTTGCTTATAGCGCTTGGACTGGGCATTAAAGAGGCGATAGCCGTGTCTGCGATGCAGATGAGTTTTAGTTCTGTTTTTGGATCATATATAAACTATAAAAAATCAGTTTTTGACGTTAGGGCGGCTATCCCTTTTTTGCTAGGCGGCGCTTTTGGCGGTATAGCCGGCGCTTATTTTGCCGGGATTGCCGATGAGAAGACCCTTGCTTTAATACTTATGGCGTTTATGATTTTTACGATTGTAAAACTGTTTTTGTCTCCTGCGATAAGAGAGGCAGGCGAGGAAAAGAGCAATCCTGTTTTATTTTTTGCGATAGGGCTTTTTATAGGGGCACTCGGTTCATCGGTGGGTATCGGCGGGGCATTGTTGCTTGCGCCGATACTTGTCGGTTTTTTGGGATTTGGGCTCAAAAAAGCGATAGGGGTTACCCTTTTTTACGTCATATCAACTAGCGTTTTTGCGGCAATAAGCTTTTATATTGCCGGGATGCTTGATGTGGCAAAAGGGCTTCAGGTGGCCGTCCCGGCCGTGTTTGGGGTATATCTTGGTATCTATATGGCCTCCAAGACCGAGGCAAACAAGCATAAAGGGCTAATGTTGGCTCTTTATGTTTTTATCACCGCTTCGTTAATTTTTGAGTTTTTTTGGAAGAGATGATGGATAAAATAAGAGTTTACGGGGCCAGAGAGAACAATCTAAAAAATATAAATATAGAGTTGCCAAAAAACAAGCTTGTCGTATTTACGGGGCTAAGCGGTAGCGGTAAATCAACGCTGGCTTTTGATACGCTATACGCAGAGGGGCAAAGACGCTATATTGAGAGTCTCAGCAGCTATGCAAGACAGTTTCTTGATAGGGTCGGCAAACCGGATGTAGACAAAATAGACGGGCTCACTCCCGCCATTGCGATAGACCAAAAAACTACGAGCAAAAATCCACGCTCAACGGTTGGGACGATAACCGAGATATACGATTATATGAGGCTTTTGTTTGCCCGTATCGGCGTGCAGCACTGCCACCTATGCGGGAAACCTATTAGCTCCATGAGCGCTCAAGATATCATAGGTGAAGTGCTCAAGCTCCCAAAAGATGCCAAAATAATGGTTCTATCTCCGGTAGTTAACGAAAAAAAAGGGACTTTTGAGGCAGAGCTTGAGAAATTACGCCAAAAAGGGTTCGTTCGTGTTCAAATTGACGGCGTATTAACTAGGCTGGATGAAGAGATAACGCTTTCAAAAACAAAAAAACACACGATAAAACTTGTTGTGGATAGGATAAGTGCGTCCGAGGAAAATAAAGCCCGTGTCGCCGATGCCGTTGAAAAAGCGTTAAAAGAGAGTTTTGGCGTTGTGGAGATAGAGATAACAAACGCAAAAGAGTTGGAGCTTGAAACCCATCATTTACTTTTTAGCGAGCACTCCGCTTGCTTTGATTGTAAAGTATCTTTTGAGCCGCTTGAGCCGCTATCTTTTTCATTCAACTCCATCAAAGGAGCTTGCCAACACTGCGACGGACTTGGGATGAGACATACGATAGATATGGACAAGGTCGTAGATATAGAGCTTGCAATCGACGACGGCGCCGTAAAGGTGATGTATGGATTTAACAAAGGCTATTACGCCTCTCTCCTAAAAGCATTTTGCGAAGCGGAGAAGATACCGACAAATAAGCCGTTTCGTGAGCTAGAAGAGCATCAAAAAAGAGCAATACTTAGCGGAAGTAGCACGGAAGTGTCTGTAAAATTCAAAACATACGATGTCACGAGGAAGTGGCAAGGTGTCATCAAATACGCCTATGACATCCTAAAAGACGACAAAGATTTTGAAAACTATATGATAGAAAAAAAATGCGAGGCTTGCGGCGGACACAGGCTAAAGCCGGAATCTCTTGCGGTCAAAGTCGCAGGATACGGTATTGCAGATATGATAGGTATGCCCATAGACAAGCTCTACTCGGTGTTTGAAAATGCCGATGATTTTGACGGCGGCAAAAGTGCATTTGGGTATCTCGGTGAACAAGAGCGCAAAATCGCCCTTTCGATATTAAAAGAGATAAAAGAGAGACTGTTTTTCCTCTATGACGTAGGGCTTGGATACCTCTCTCTCGGACGAGACGCTAGGAGCATCAGCGGCGGTGAGGCTCAGCGTATCAGGATAGCGTCTCAGATAGGTAGTGGTCTTACGGGCGTGATGTATGTCGTGGATGAGCCTAGTATCGGGCTTCATGAGAGAGATACGATGAAGCTCATCCGCACCATGCGCTCGCTACAAAAAAAAGGGAATACCGTTATAGTCGTAGAACACGACAAAAAGACGATAGAGGAGGCAGACCATATCGTGGACATCGGCCCGGGTGCCGGAAAATTCGGCGGCGAGGTCGTTTTTGAGGGAAATCTAAAAGAGTTGATGGCCTCAAATACGCAGACGGCTAAATACTTAAGCGGTGAAAAAAAGATAGAGTATTTTTACAGAAGGCCTCAGAATGAATACATCGAGATAGCAGGGGTCAACCTCAATAATATCGAAGATTTGGGCGTCAAAATACCGCTCAAAAATCTAGTGTGTATCACTGGTGTATCGGGTAGCGGCAAAAGCTCGCTTATCATCCAGACGCTTCTTCCGGTGGCGAGAGAGCTTCTGAATAATGCCCGCAAGGTGCAAAAGATAGCAGGTGTAGAGATAAAAGGGCTGGAGAAGCTAGATAAAGTGATATATCTTGACCAAAGCCCGATAGGCAGGACGCCGAGGTCAAATCCCGCCACATATACGGGCGTGATGGATGATATACGAAATCTATTTACGGAAACAAAAGAGGCAAAAATAAGGGGTTATGGCCCTGGAAGATTTAGCTTCAATGTTAAAGGCGGTAGATGCGAGAAGTGTCAAGGCGAGGGTGAAATCAAGATAGAGATGCACTTTTTGCCGGATATTATGCTCAAATGCGACGCTTGTCACGGCACAAGATACAACGAACAGACGCTGGAGATTGAGTATAAGGGCAAAAATATTTCACAAGTGCTATCAATGAGCGTGGATGAGGCGCTTGAGTTTTTCAAAGCGGTACCAAAAATTTATCAAAAACTCAAAACCCTTCAAGATGTAGGGCTAGGATATATCACCCTTGGGCAAAACGCAGTTACGCTCTCAGGTGGCGAGGCACAGAGAATCAAAGTTTCAAAAGAGCTAAGCCGAAAAGATACCGGCAAGACTCTATATATCCTAGACGAGCCAACAACCGGACTGCACTTTGCCGACATAGATAGGCTGACAGGCGTGCTTCACAAGCTTGTAGAGCTGGAAAACTCGGTTGTGGTGATAGAGCACAATCTGGATGTCATCAAAAACGCCGACTATATCATAGACATGGGCCCCGAGGGCGGCAGCGGCGGCGGCAAGGTCGTTGCGGTCGGTAGCCCGGAAGAAGTTGCAAAAAGCGGTCTAGGCTATACGGCTCAGTTTTTGGCTGAGGAGCTGGAGATAAAAGAATCAAATAAAAAAGGTAAAAAATAGATGCAAAGCGGTTTTGGAAAAAACACGATAAAAAACCATATAAAAGACGTAAAAGCCGATAATCCATGGAGTGTTTTTAAGATAATGTCCAACTTTGTAGAGGGGTTTGACGTATTAAAAGACGTAGGTCCTTCGGTTACATTTTTCGGTAGCGCTAGGCTAAAACCGGGCAGCAGATACTACGAAGAGGCAAGAAGACTTGCTTTTATGTACGCAGAGAGCGGATTTAACGTTGTAACCGGTGGCTCTAACGGTATTATGGAGGCGGCTAATAGGGGTGCTTATGAGAGCGGAAAGACAGATTCGATAGGGCTTAATATACAGCTTCCGCATGAGCAAAAATCAAATCCGTACACAACTATGAGCGTCGAGTTTGACTACTTTTTTGTTCGTAAGGTAATGCTTGTAAAGTACTCTTACGCATATATCGTATTTCCCGGTGGTTTCGGTACTTTTGACGAGCTTTTTGAGGCGCTCACCCTTGTTCAGACCGGAAAAATATTTCCTATTAGTATTATCCTGGTGGGCGTAGATTTTTGGACGCCTATGATGGAGTTTTTGAGAAAAAGTCCGCTTGAGCTTGGAACTATATCTGCGCAAGATTTGGATCTTATCAAACTAACGGATGACCCTGAAGAGGCGATAACGATAACGAAGCAAAATATTATCAACAAGCTTGACGAGTTAGAAAAAGAGGGGCTTCAGGATAGCGAAGTCTATCAGGGGCTTTTAAACCTTTGTTCAAGGGAGTCTTGCAGCTTGGATTTGGCGATAAAAAATGGAAAATAAGCGCGTAGTAGTTGCTATGAGCGGCGGAGTCGACAGCTCTATGACCGCAAAGAGGATGGTGGACGCCGGATATGATGTTCTTGGTGTGTATTTGAAGTTGCATGGCAATGAAGTGTCTCATGCGGCAAATATAGCAAATATAGAGAAAGTATCAAAATACCTTGGGATTAAATATGAGATTGTCCCCCTCGCCGAGAGTTTTGAAAAATTTGTAGTAAACCCATTTATTGAATACTACAAAAGCGGCCTAACGCCTAATCCTTGTACGTTTTGTAATCGTGAGATAAAGTTTGGCGCATTGGTTAAATTTGCAACCGACCGTGGGTATGATTATTTGGCTACGGGGCATTATGTTAGATGCGACGGGGAGTTTTTCCGTGAGGCGTTTGATAAAAGTAAGGATCAAAGCTACTTTTTGTTTAACGTAAAAAGGGAGATTTTGCCTCGCCTGATATTTCCGCTCGGTGAGACGATAAAGGCTGAGCTTAAAGAAGAGGCGGCAAAAATACCGGAAATAGCTTCGTTAAGCACCCAAAAAGAGAGTTCCGAAATATGCTTCGTGACCGAAAACTATATAGAAACCTTAAAAGAACTCGGAATAGAAACCGACGGCACCGGGAAAGTAGTCGATGAGAGCGGAAAAGAGGTCGGTATACATAAAGGTTTTATGCATTATACGGTCGGTCAGCGTAAGGGTTTTGACGTGCCGCTGTCGCATGTGCCGCTATATGTCAAAGAGATAGATGCCGAGAATAACAAAGTCGTTGTTTGCGAAAAAGAGGGTATATATGCCGAATCTTTGGAGGCTGAGAATCTAAATATGTTTACGGACGAGACAAGTTTTGAGTGCCAAGTCAAAGTGAGATACAGAAGCGAAAAGACTCCTGCGAGTGTCGAAATCAAAGACGGCACGGCGCACATAAGGCTAAAAAATCCACAGTTTGCGATAGCAAAAGGGCAAGCCGCCGTATTTTATGACGGAGATAAAGTTTTGGGCGGTGGATATATATCCTAATCCCCTCAAAGCCGAATTTTGGTACAATTCCGAAACTAAAAAGCTTTGAGGTAAAAACCATGAGAGGTTACAAAATCTTTTCCGGTAGCGCACACCCAGCACTTGCCGAGAATATTTCAAAATATTTGGACGTGGGTCTGTCGCAGTCAAATATCGCCAAGTTTTCGGACGGCGAAATAAACTGTCAAATTAGCGAGAGCGTAAGGGGTAGAGATGTGTTTATCATTCAGCCGACATGCGCTCCGACAAATGATAATTTGATGGAACTGCTCATTATGACGGACGCTATCAGACGAAGCTCTGCCAAGTCTATTACGGCGGTTATCCCGTATTTTGGGTACGCTAGACAAGATAGAAAAGCGGCTCCAAGAGTGCCTATCACCTCAAAGCTTGTTGCAAACCTCATTGAAACTGCCGGTATTACAAGAGTTGTAACGATGGACTTGCACGCCGGTCAAATCCAAGGGTTTTTTGATATTCCTGTTGACAACCTATACGGTTCTACCGTATTTGTCGACTATATCAAAAACAAAAACCTCAAAAACCCTATCATAGCAAGCCCTGACGTAGGCGGTGTGGCTAGAGCTAGAAGTATGGCTAGCAAAATGGGTCTCGACCTTGTAATAGTGGACAAAAGAAGAGAAAAGGCCAACAAAAGCGAAGTTATGAATATCATAGGCGATGTCGAAGGCAAAGACGTAATCCTTGTGGACGACATCATAGACACGGCAGGTACGATAGTTCAGGCAGCAGCGGCTCTTAAAGCCAAAGGTGCGACGTCGGTTATGGCTTGCTGTACACACGGTGTTCTATCCGGTCCAGCTTTTGAGAGAATCGAAAAAGGGGAGCTTGATGAGCTGGTAATCACGGATACTATACCTCACAATACGCAGTCTCCTAAGGTGACTGTGCTTACGGTGTCTAGCATATTCGGCGAGGTGATAAGACGTGTTTATCACAATGAAAGCGTAAATAGCCTGTTTCTAGTCTAATAAAGGAGGGTGAGATGGCATACGACGACGAATTTGAAGACGATATGTTCCCTAGCGATATCGATGATGAAGAAGACGGCGACGAAGGCGGCTTCGGCGGTTTTGACGATGACGGCGAGATAGATTATGACGACGATGACGACTATGTATCGTTTGATGACCTCGATGAAGACGACGAGGACGAAGATTTTTATGAAATGGATGATGAATAATGCCGTTACTAGATAGTTTCAAAGTTGACCACACTAAGATGAAGGCTCCTGCCGTCAGACTTGCAAAGACTATGACGACGCCAAAAGGTGATACGATAAGCGTTTTTGACCTTAGATTCTTTGCTCCAAACAAAGAGATGATGGGTGAGAGAGGTACTCATACCCTTGAACACCTTTTTGCGGGTTACATCAGGGAGCATCTAAACGCGGAAGATGTAGAAATCATCGACGTGTCTCCAATGGGTTGCAGAACGGGCTTTTATATGAGCCTTATCGGTACACCCGATGAAAAAAGGGTAGGTTTTGCGTGGCAAGAGGCTATGAAAGACATACTTAGAGTAAAAAGCGAGAATGATATCCCGGAGCTAAACATATACCAATGCGGTACATGTGCAATGCACTCACTTGAAGAGGCCAAAGAGATAGCGACAAAGATACTTGATAGAGGTATCGGCGTCATGGACAACGAAGAGCTAAAACTAGACGATGCTCTTTTGAATAAATAGGAACTGAATGCAAAATATCCGAAACTTTTCTATAATAGCCCATATCGACCACGGCAAAAGTACACTTGCCGACCGAATCATAGAGCAGTGCGGTGCAATTACGCAACGTGAGATGACGTCTCAGCTTCTCGATACGATGGATATAGAAAAAGAGCGCGGTATTACGATAAAGGCGCAAAGCGTTCGTCTAAAATATATAAAAGACGGACAAGAATATATCCTGAACCTGATAGATACCCCGGGGCACGTTGACTTCTCATATGAAGTCTCCAAGTCTCTTGCGTCAAGCGACGGTGCGCTCCTTGTCGTAGATGCATCGCAAGGGATAGAGGCACAGACGCTTGCCAACGTCTATACGGCGATAGAGCACAACCTAGAGATACTCCCGGTTATCAACAAAATAGACCTTCCTGCGGCAGAGCCTGAGAGGGTGATGGAGGAGATAGAAAAGAGTATCGGGCTTGATTGCACAAATGCGGTGATGATATCCGCAAAGACAGGCATAGGCATCAAAGAGCTAATAGACAAGCTAATTGACGTAATCCCGGCACCCAAAGGCGATATAAACAAGCCTTTAAAAGCGGTTATTTACGACAGTTGGTTTGATAGTTATCTCGGCGCCCTCGCAATCGTGAGGGTATTTGATGGGGAGCTGAAAAAAGGCGCTCCTATAAAAGTGATGAGTACGGGCAAAGAATATACGGTTCAAACCCTTACTTATCCCCATCCTTTACATCCAGAAAGCACAGACTCCATAAAACCCGGAGAGATAGGTGTTTTGGTTACCGGATTAAAAAATGTGAAGGAGCTGAGGGTCGGAGATACGGTAACCGACGCTAAGAACTCGTGCAGTGAACCTGTTGGGGAGTTCAGAGAGCCTAGACCGTTCGTGTTTGCGGGTTTTTACCCGATTGATACGGATAAATTTGAAGATTTAAGGGACGCTCTCGACAAGCTAAAATTGAACGACGCATCCATCTCCTATGAGCCTGAGACTTCAGCCGCTCTTGGATTTGGATTTAGGGTAGGCTTTTTGGGTCTACTTCACATGGAAGTCGTAAAGGAACGGTTAGAGAGGGAGTTTGGACTTGACCTTATCGCCACCGCTCCTACGGTCGTATATGATGTGAAGCTAACAAATGGGGAGTCCGTGCGGGTGCAAAACCCTAGCGAGCTTCCGGATGTTCAGCGAATAGAGGCGATTTTTGAGCCTTATGTCAAAGCCACCGTAATAGTACCGAACGATTTTGTGGGTAATATAATTACTCTGATGAATGATAGAAGGGGCGCACAGCAAAAGATGGACTATATCGGTCTCGATAGGGTTCTTTTGGTGTATGATGTGCCGCTAAACGAAATCGTAATCGATTTTTACGATAAATTAAAATCTGCCACTAAAGGCTATGCTAGCTTTGATTATGAGCCACATGATTACAAAATGGGCGACCTCGTAAAGCTGGATATTAGAGTGGCGGGCGAAGCCGTCGACGCATTGTCCCTTATAGTACCTAGGCAAAAAGCCGACTTCAAGGGGCGAGAGCTTGTCAAAAAGATGAAAGAGCTGGTTCCAAGACAGCTTTTCGAGGTTGCCATACAGGCAAGTATAGGAAATAGAGTTATAGCCAGAGAGACCGTAAAGTCTATGGGTAAAAACGTTACCGCAAAATGTTACGGCGGGGATATAACAAGGAAAAGAAAGCTTCTGGAGAAGCAAAAAGAGGGTAAAAAACGGATGAAAGCGATAGGCAAGGTAGAACTTAGCCAAGACGCATTCTTAGCCGTACTAAAACTAGACTAGAACTCTCTTGTCTATTCTCAAATCTTGCAGCAAAGCTCCAAGATTAGGTCCTCAGCGGACGCTCACGCAGCTAGCTGCTTTTTGATGATAGGCTTTTCTTCTATTTTCTAGCAAATGCTCCAGTGGAGCTTTAATGAATTAAAAAAAGGTAAATATATTAATGAGTTTTGATAAATTAGGACTAAGCGAAAACATACTAAGAGGGGTAAAAGAAGCCGGCTTCACGGAAGCTAGCCCGATACAAGAACAAGCTATCCCGATAGTACTTGAAGGCCACGATATGGTGGCACAAGCGCAAACAGGTACGGGAAAAACAGCGGCGTTCGGTCTTCCTGTAATGAGCAAAATAGATCCAAACGGCGGCGTGCAAGTGCTTATCATTACGCCGACACGTGAGCTTTGTATGCAAGTGAGCGACGAGCTTTACAAACTAGGTAGATACGCAAACATCAAAACCGTAGCGGTATACGGTGGACAAAGCATTTCAAGACAAGTTGACCTTATCGGCAGAGGCGCGCAAGTAGTCGTAGCTACTCCGGGAAGACTTCTTGACCATCTTCTAAACGACAGACTTAGAGATTTCAACCCGCAATATGTCATCCTTGATGAAGCGGACGAGATGCTTGATATGGGCTTTTTGGAGGACATCGAAGAGATATTCAAATTCCTTCCGACTTCAAGACAAACACTTCTATTCTCGGCGACAATGCCAAGAGAGATAAGAGCACTTGCAGAAAAAATTCTGAAAGAGCCAAAAACGGTAAGCGTACAATCAAAAGAGGTAACTAGCGAAAATATCGAACAGTACTTCTATGTGGTTGAGGATTGGGAAAGAAGCGATGCGGTCGTAAGACTTATCGATTTTGAAGACCCGTCAAGAGCTATCGTATTTTGTAGAACAAAAAAAGACGCAGATGAGCTATCTACGACACTTGTAGCTAGAGGCTATCCCGCAAAAGCGCTTCACGGCGACCTTGAACAAAGACAAAGAGAAGAAGTTGTAAAAAGCTTCAAAGCAGGAAAGGTACTTATACTTGTAGCGACTGACGTTGCGGCAAGAGGTCTTGACATCAATGACGTGAGCCACGTATTCAACTACCATATTCCGCTTGACCCTGAGAGCTATGTTCACAGAATAGGTAGAACTGGACGTGCCGGTAAGCAAGGAAAAGCGGTAACGCTTGTAAAACCTCTTGAATTTAGAGAGCTAAACAGAATCAAACAAGTTACAAAAGCACAAATCTACCACATGGAAGTGCCGACACTTGAAGACGTAAAAAGCAAAAAAATCGTTAAATTGGTTGATAAAATCAAACACCAACACATTAGCGATGAGGCGACTGAGCTATTTGCGCAAATGAGCAATGAGATGGATATCTCAACTCTTTGTATGAAACTTCTATCAAAAATCGTTTCTAAAAACAAAGCGGAAGGTCCTTCGCATATCGGTATCAAAGGCAAAAACCTTGAGAGAATGATAGAGGCAAAAGCAAACGACAGAGGCGGCGATAGAGGCGGCTCAAGAGGAAGATTCGGCAACAGAGGCGGCGGATACAGAGGTGACCGTGGCGGCAGTAGAGACGGCGGATACAGAAATGATAGAGGCCCAAGAGAAGACAGAGGTCCAAGAGAAGGCGGCGAGAGAGCACCGAGAGAAGGCGGATACAGAAATGATAGAAGCCCGAGACCACCGAGAGATAGAGACGGCGGCTCATCTAGACCTCCAAGAGATGATAGAGGCGACAGAGGCGGCAACAGAAGATAGCTAAATGTTTGGTTGCCTAGTCTGCAATTCTTTTAGCTTAAGGCATATATGCCGGCATTGTCTGCAGGGGGTTCTTGCCCCCTCTTTTATTACCCGTGAAATTGACGGGCTTACAGTCTACAGCTTTTACAAATACTCAGAAATAGAATCACTCATTCACTACAAACACAAAATGGCGGGAAGCTTTATTTTGGGGCAACTTGCAAATCTAAGCTTCAAAAAATTCTCTCAAAACTTCGAGTATGACCGCAAAATATCACTCATTCCGATAGACGATAAGACAAAACATGGTTATTCACATACCGCCATACTAGCTAATGCTATGCGCTCAAACATATTTGAAGCACAATGGGGAGCTATGAGAGCCAAAAACGATGTCATATATGCAGGCCAAAGCCTAGAATTTAGAAAGAGCAATCCAAGAGAGTTTGATTTTAGGGGTGCAAAATACAAAGATATAGTGCTCGTGGATGATATAGTGACCACAGGAACGACGCTACTAGAAGCCAGAGCGTGCGCCGAGGCGGTGGGATATGAAGTGCTTTTCTCGGTTACCTTGGCGGATGCGAGGGAGTAGGGCTTTCGCCCAAAATTTCTGCTAGACTTTTTTTACAAACTCGGATTTTAGTCCCATCGCTCCGATACCGTCAACCTTGCAGTCGATGTTATGATCGCCTTCAGTTAGACGCATTATTTTGATTTTTGTCCCTATTTTGATACCGCTTGAAGAGCCTTTGACTTTTAGGTCTTTGATTACCGTGACCATGTCACCCTCTTTTAGTATGTTGCCGTTAGCATCTTTGACTATTAACTCGTCACTTTCGCTTGTCGCGGCGTCTTTGCTCCACTCGTGCGCACACTCAGGACATACAAGTAGTGAGCCGTCTTCATAAGTGTATTCGGAGTTGCATTTTGGGCAGTTTGGTAGTTTATCGCTCATAGATTTCCTTTTTATGGTTTATAGTTTTTTGGCGTAGCAAAACAAAATGTCAAAGCTTTTGTACGGCTTGTCTATAGTGTGGGCTACCGTGATGTACGGTTTCTCAAAGCCGTTTTGGGTGAAAAACTCGGTGAACTCTTCAGGTGTAAAGCCGTAGTGGTACACGCCCGTGTTATTATCGTGAAAAGTTCCATCTTCTTTTGCGAGGTCGGCAACGCCTAGATAGCCTCCGCTTTTGATTGCGCTTGCAAATCTAGCAAAAAGTTCACTCGGTTTTTCTATGTGATGCACCGTCATTGCGCTAACGACCGCGTCGTATTTGCTATCCCCAAGATGAGAGTCGGCGCCTAACTCCAATATATCCACATTGGTTAGCTGTTGTGCATCCGCTTTTGATTTGAAGTTTTTTAGCATTTCGGTTGAGAGGTCTGCCCCGACTAGCTTGTTTACCAGCGGGGCGATATTGAGTCCCACGAGACCCGTGCCACAGCCAAAGTCCATCACCGTGTGGTTGTTTTGAAGCGGTATGTTTTTGATGATCTGAGATGTTATTTTGGTCGCTATATTGACCCTGGTCTGGCTCTTGTCCCACTCGCTTGCGGCTGCGTCAAATCTATCTTTGTTTTCGGTCAATTCAAACCTCTATGAGTAGTATCTCGCTATCTTTCGTTAGGTCTATCTCTATTTGTTCAGTGCCCGTTATTTGGGCGGAGTCTCGCTCAAAAAGCGATTTATCGTTGATGCTTGCTATACCGCTAGTCACAAACAAAAAAACACCTGTTCCGACCGATAGTTTATATGTGATTGTAGCCTGTTTATCCCAATATCCTCTTGATATCTTAGCATTTTGAAATATTTTTATCTCTTTATCTTGCGGCGTTGGTGACACTAGAGTCAAAAGTTTGTTTGTATATTCACCCTCTTCAATCTCTCTTTGCTCATAGACCGGGGCTAGCCCTTTGCTCTGCGGGCGTATCCATATTTGGAATAGCTTTAGCTCTTCGTCCTCAGAAGCATTAAACTCGGAGTGGTATATTCCCGTGCCTGCCGACATTTTCTGAACGGACGGAGCCTCTAGTACACTCGCATGCCCCATGCTGTCCTCGTGCGCTATTTTGCCCTTTAGAAGCACGGTTACTATCTCCATATCGGCGTGAGGGTGCATACCAAAGCCCTTTGATGGGGCGATGGAGTCGTCATTGAACACCCTTAGGCTCTCAAAGCCCATACGGTTTCTATTGTGGTATTCGGCAAAACTATAACTAAAGCCGCTTCGTAGCCACCCAAGGTCTGAAAACCCACGCTCGAACGAGCGTTCAATACGTATCTCCATCACACACTCCTTATATTATTTTGCTGCCGCGCCTTCTACGTCAACCGATATTTTTACTTCATTTGATACGGCTACCCCACCCATTTCAAGGGCTTTGTTCCATGTTAGGCCGAAATCTCTTCTATCTATCGTTCCGTTGATTGAAAAGCCTGCGACTTTTTGACCCCATGGATTTACGGTTGCACCACCGAATTCATAGCTTAGCGTTACCGTTTTCGTAATCCCTTTTATTGTTAGGTCGCCTGTTATTTTATTACCTTTAATGCTTTTTGATACAAACGTAATGTCCGTGTATTTGGCTGCGTCAAAAAAATCAGGAGCTTTTAGGTGCTTATCCCTGTCCGCATTGTCCGTATCTATGGAGTCGGCAAGGATTTTGCCCTTGATGTTGGATACGGTTTTTGTTTTTTCGTCATATTCAAATGTTCCGCTGAAGCTCTTGAATTTTCCGTTTGTAGAGGATACCATCATGTGCTTGATTTTGAATCCTACGGCAGTGTGCGCAACGTCAACATTGTAAGGCGCCGCAAATGCTATGGAGGCCAAAAGTAGTGAAGCTAGTGTAATTTTTTTCATTTTAAATCCTTTGTTGTTGATTGTGTGTTTACGAGGCGAAATTTTTTTTCCTCCTTCCTTAAATTAAATACTAATTAGTAATAAATAATCAAAAAAAATCTATCTCAAAGATTTATTTAGTTTTCTAAGCAATGCCCTTACGACCTCTTTTTCCTCTTGCGTTAGCCCGGCAAAGAAACCGTCTATCCTTTGCGAATGCTGAGGGAAAATAGAACTTATCAGCTCGCTCCCTTTGTCTGTTATCGATAGTATTGCACTTCTCTTGTCACTATCATGTTTTTCTGAGGTTATTAACCCTGATTTAATCAGATTCTTGACTACTACCGTCATATTTCCGGGGCTTGACATGGCAAGCTTGGTTGCTGCGCCTATCGTCTGCGGACCTCTGTGATGTAGTAATTCCAAAAGACCGAATTGACCTATGGTTAGCCCGTTTTGCTCTATGAATGTTAGCTCCAAAGAGCGTATTTTATTGAACGCCTTCATTATCTCTACCCAGGTAGAGAGTGAAAGCGCAACTTCCTCTTCAAAATCAGGTAATTTTCTCATGCCGAAAATATACTACTAATTAAAAATAATGTCAAGAGCTTTTTTGTTTTTTGATATAAAAATATACTCCAGCCGAGAGTAGGGCGGTCATAAAAGAGAGTAGCATACCCATAGTTAGCCACTCTCCCGCTAAATATCCTATCTGTGGGTCCGGGTCTCGGAAAAACTCGCAAAATGCACGAAATAACCCATAAAGAATTCCGTATAGCATAGCCAGCTGACCGTCAAATGTTTTTTTGAGGCGAATAGAGTAAAGCACGGCAAAAACAACAAGCCCTTCAAAAAATGCTTCATATAGCTGAGACGGGTGTCGCAAGGTTGCTCCAACCCAAATACCAAGCGGACTATCTGTCGGGCGACCCACAAGTTCTTGGTTCAAAAAGTTTCCGATACGTCCAAAAGTATAGCCGAGCCCGGCGCTAACAGCCGTCAAATCCATAAGAACGAGAAAGCTTTTTTTGTATTTGCGGCACCATAGATACGAGGCCAACAAAAAGCCCAAAAGTCCGCCGTGATAGCTAAAGCCGCGAAGTCCTACAAATGTGCCGTCCATGAATGGATTAAAAATTTGCCATGGGTGCGTGAGATACCAAAGCGTATGCGTATCATAAAAAAGTATATATCCTAGTCTTGCACCAAGTATCACCCCGACTTCTGCCCAAAAAAAGTAGCTATCGACCTCTTCCGGAGTAAACGGGTATTTGTCTTTGACCGCAAGCCATCTGGCAAATACATATACGCCAAGAAGGGCGGATACATACATGATGCCGTACCAATGGACGGGGATGCCAAAGAGATTGAAGGCTACGGGGTCAAAAGCGGAGTAAATATGTTGCCAGCTATCCAAAGTATTCCTTTTTCCAAAAAAATTATTACTATTTCCGATAAAATTCCATAAATATTTAAAGACAAAGCATGAAACAGCAAAATTTTATCCTAACTGACGTAATACTTCTTGATATAGTCGGCTTCTCTCTGCTGTCCAATGTGCAGCAATATGCTCTTATAACGGCCTTTTCTGATTTATTTAGAAAAACATTGTCGATTATGTCCGGCGGTAGGCCTGTATCCAATTTTATATTGGGGACTATCTCTACCGGAGATGGGTTTTATACCATTCTTGACCCGTCGCAAAAAGGATTTGGGGCTATTTATGCTCTTTCTTTAAAAAATGTCGCCAAAAAGCTATCGTCTTTTGAATATTTCAGGGGTGTCAAGGTGGCTTCCCATACCGGATACTTGATACCTTTTGTCGGGATGGACGGTAGTAAAAACTTTATAGGCAACGGTATGAACCAGTGCGCTAGATACCTTGAATTTAAAGTCGATGAGCAGTTTGAAGGGTATGAGAACGGATATGCCATCATGTCGGTAGAGTCGCATAGGAGTCTGGAGGTTCTCTTGACGAATAATAAAGCGCTGTATGACAAAGTTGAGCAGCTCGGTGTTCATATAACTGAGGAGATAGCTTTTAGAGATAAGCATTCAAAGAGGTTTAGGGGCTATCTCATAGACTCCCAGAGTGACTCCATAATAACATTCGCACAAGGCGGCAAGGCAGCTACCTAAGCGCCTCGTCTATTAGTTCTATAGGGTTTTTGAATGCAGTATTGACGCCGTGTTCGTGCATTGCGTTTGTGAGTTGCATTCTGCACGCTGAACACTCGGCGCTCACTATGTCAGCACCGGTTTCTTCTATCATCTGCGCTTTTGGTGCACCGGCTTTTTGAGCCAGCTCAAATCTTTCCGTTTGCATGGTTACGCCGCCAAATCCACAGCATCTATTTGGGTTTTCCATCTCTATCGTTTTGAAGTTTTGGGCTATCAGCGCCCTAGGCTCTTTCCATACACCTTGCGTTTTGCGTGCATGGCAAGGGTCGTGATAGGTGACCGAATAGTTTAGCTGCTTGCCTTCTTTTGCGAGCAGCTCTTTTAGTTCTGTGTTGTCATGTAGCCATTTTGTGGCTAGGCTCACTTTTGCTACTATTTTTTCGCACCTCTCCAGCCACTCAGGCTCGTTTGCCAGCGCTTTTTCCCAGTCGTGCACCATCATTGATGAACATGTCGCCTCCGGTACTACGATGGCGTCCACCGTATCTATAAAGCCTTCAAAATACTCTATATTTTTCTTGATGAGATATCTCACCGTATCAAGGTCACCCGTAAAATATGCCGGAGCCCCACAGCAGAGCTGTTTTTTTGGTATCAAAATATCTACGTTTAGTTTTTCAAGCACCCTTACCAGCGAATCGCCGATATTTGTATACGAATAGTTCGCCATGCACCCTATAAATACCGCTACTTTTTGTTTTGGATTTGATGCCGCTATGTGCTCTTCGTGAGAGTTTAGAAAGCTTGTTTTTGATACGGACGGTAGCAGTCTTCCACTTTTGACGATAGGCAGATAAAAGCGAGGAAGCATAGATGATTTCTCTTTTTTATCGGCAAATACGCAGGTTTTGAATACATAACCCATTTTTGCCATCAAGTCCATAATAGCTCGGTGGCGTAGCAGCCAAAAGAAAACTCTTTTGTACCAGGTGATGCCGAACTCTTTTGCAATTTCGGCTCTTACTTCCTCTATCGCCGTGTCGGTAGGAAGTTTGGATGGGCATACGTCTACACAGTTTGTGCATAAAAAACAAGATTCAAATATCCGTTTTGTATTTTTATCTAGCGGAAGCTCGCCTCTTTTGTGAGCCGCCAAAAGATCGAGAAAACCTCTCGGGCTAGTGGTCTCATCCGGGCTAATGGCGTGAATCGTGCACACGGGAATACATTTGCCGCATTTTACGCAGTCGTCGCCGGTTTTAATTAGGTCTAGTAGTTCTTGTTTCATACTGTTTTTGAAAACTTGTTTTTATTTGCGTCATCGGCGCTTAGGTATGCGTCAAAGCTCATGGCAATATTTCGTACCACCATTCTACCTGTAGGTGATATTTCGATACCCTCTTCGGTTACCTTTAGTAGTTCATCTGCCTCGAACTCGCCTAGTTTTGAGAGTGCCTCTTTGAAATACTCTTTTGAATTGATGCCAAACTGCTTGTCTAGTGCGGCAAAAGAGAGCCTAAAGCCCCCCATCAAATCCATAATCGCTTTTTTGCGTATTTTGTCGTCTTCGCTTAGTGCTACCCCCCTATGAACAGGGAGCTTGCCCGCATCTATCATCGACTCGTATTCGTCCATCTCTTTGTAGTTTTGGCTATAGCATCCGTCAAGCTCCGATATACTGGTAAGCCCTACGCCTATAAGGTCGGAGCCGCCTTTGGTCGTATAGCCTTGGAAGTTTCTATTTAACTCCCCTTTGTCTATCGCCAAAAATAGCTCGTCAGTCGGCTTGGCAAAGTGATCCATCCCTATCATTTTGTAGCCCATTTCGCTCATATAATCAATCGTGAATTTGAGAATAGATAGTTTCTCGCTAGGGTGCGGCATCGTAGTTTCGTCTAGTTTTCTCATTGTTTTTTTGAGCCACGGCACATGGGCGTAGTTGAACACGGCAAACCTGTCAACGTCAAGGCTTACCGACTTTTTGAGGGTCTCCTTGAAGCTTTCAAGGCTCTGATACGGCAGACCGTATATGAGATCCATATTTACGCTTTGTATCCCGTATCTTCTAGCGAGATCCACGGCGGCTTTCGTTAGTTCAAACCCCTGTACTCTGTGTACCGCTGCCTGTACTTTCTCGTCAAAATCTTGGACGCCGAAGCTTATACGGTTAAAGCCGCCCTCGGCGAGAGCCTTCATTTGCTCTTCGTTCAAAAATCTAGGGTCTATCTCACATGATATTTCGGCATCTTTTTCAAAATTTGTGAAATATGAGCGGATAAGCGCGATTATCTCTCGTAATTCGTCGGCGCTAAAAAACGTAGGAGTTCCGCCGCCAAAGTGAAGCTGGCTAACCACTCTTTTTGTGTCAAGGTGGCGGGCTAGTATTGCCATCTCTTTTTTGAGGTATTCGATGTATCTTGTTTTTTTGTCGTCTTTGCTTGTAAATACGACGTTGCAACCGCAAAAATAACAGGCTGAACGGCAAAATGGAAGGTGAAAATAAAGCGACATCGGCTTGCCGGAGTTGTTGGAGGCTTCTAGTTGTTTTACAAAGTCTATTTCGGTAAATTTTTCAGTAAACTCAACAGCTGTCGGGTAGCTAGTGTATCTTGGACCCGCTTTTGAATATTTTACGAACTTGTCAAAATCTATCATTAAGGGCTTCTTTTAGGCTTTTTTAGGGTGAGATTTTAGCCTTTTTAGCCTTTTAGCTGTTCTAGTCTCTCTTTTTTGCTTCCGATAGATGTTATCTGTACGCCGAAGTTCCCGTCAACTATTACGACCTCACCTTCCGCTATTTTTTTGTTGTCCACGAGTATATCCAAGGGCTCGTTAGCAAGCTGGTTTAGCTCCACGACAGAGCCTATGTCCATATTGATGACGTCTCTAAGAAGCATTTTTTTGCTACCTATTCGTACTTTTACCGGCAGTTTGACGTCCATCAAAAGACCGATATTTTTCATCTCTTCGTTGTTTAGCGGCACTTTTTCAGGGGCTATAATCTTTTGCTCTACTGCGGCTTCAAAAGTTTGCACGGGTTCTTTTTTGTCTATCGCATCTTCAAATGCTTTGTCTATCGTGAACATAATGACGTCTTTTAGCTCGTTGACGGCAAAGTTAAATACGATAAGCGTTGAAAACTTGGATATATCTATATCCCCGCCTTGGGCTACAAAAACTATGTTGTCAATCGAGAAATTAAGCTTTGGAAGGCTTTTTTGTGCGCCCAAAGAAGTCGATAGCGCACCCAGGATATTTGATATTATCTCTTTGTTTGCATCCAAATCGTCCGCATCTGCTTCGTCTTTTGTCGCGCCTTCACCGCCTAGTATCATATCCGATAAGGCTGTTGCAAGTCTCGGGGAGAGCATAACTTTTAGTTTTGCGCTAGCATCGCCGCTTGCGGATACGTCGGCAACAACAAGAGGGGCAATAATATTTGAAAACTCGGATAAAGGCTCTTTGCTTTTTAGTGAAACATTCGGCTTATTGCCTATGAGCCCCTCTATGGTGGCGGTAATCTCTTTTTCAAGTAACTCTAAAAAATTATCCATTTGCAGCCTCTTCTTTAAATTGCGCTAGACGTTTAGCCCTATCGTCTTCTAGGCTTTGTAGCATATCTTTGACGTCGTCGTGCTCTGTTCTAATGATTTCGTTGATTTTAACAGTTTTTCTAAATCTTTGCACCCCAAATTCCGCGCCGAATTTTGGTTTTCCGTTGACCGTCATAGTGGCCATGTCATTGGCAGGTTGGTCTAGCCTGATAATGTCGCCAACACCGATATCCATAACAGTTTTTAGATTTAGTTCCGTCGTTCCAAGCACCGCTTCAAGCTCAACTTTCGCACCACCGAGCAAGGCTCTAAGTTCTCTATTTCTACTTTTTCTTGAAGAGGTTTCTGAGAGCATAATGTCTCTGTTTGCCAGTTTTGGCAGTAGCGGCTCAAGGCTGATTACAGGGTAGCAGATATTCATCATACCGCTTGTATGTCCGATAATTAGCTCCATAACAACCATGATTACGATTTCGTTTTGGGCAACTATCTGAACGACGTTTGGACTTGACTCCTTAGCTTCTACGACAGGATACATATCGGTTATTGAAGACCATGCCTCTTTGAGGTTTTGCATGATGACTCTTAGCATCGTATCGAGTAGGTTTAGCTCTATATCCGTAAAGTCACGGTTTGCCTCATATCCTTCGCCGCCGCCGCCGAGAAGTCTGTCTATCATCGGGAATGCGATTGACGGGTTGAGTTCTAGTACGCCGTTGCCTTCCAGAGGCTTCATTGAAAAGACGTTAAAGCTCGTAGGGGATGGCAAACTCATCAAGAACTCGCCGTAAGTCATCTGGTCTATCGAGTGCAGTTGTATCTCAACGATGGAACGCATAACCGATGAAATCTGGCTTGACATGGAGCGCACCATCTTGTCGTGGATACCACGGAAGGCACGTAGCTGCTCTTTTGATACCCTGTTTGGACGTTTGAAGTCGTAAAGGGTTATGTGCTTTTGGTCGAGTATCTCTTTCGCGGTCGTGAGCGTATCGACATCGGTATCGTCGTCTACGACCTCGAGGAGGGCGTCAATCTCTTCTTGACTTAGAATATCAGCCATTTAGCTCTCCAAAGCCTCCCTTATTTTTGTTAGTACGTGTCTATGTATCTGTGAAATACGAGATGTCGTAATGCCAAGTATCTCACTTATTTCTTCGAGTTTTAGCTCTTCAAAGTAGTAAAGCTGTATTACGGTTTGTTCCCTCTCCGTAAACGTATCCAAAACGCCTCTAACTCTTTTTACGAGCTCTTCTTCTTCCAATCCCTCTAGCGTATCGGAATCTTTGTATACCTGTAGTTGATCGCCAAGCGGAAAGACGTTAAATACCCCTATGGAGCTTCTAGCTTCTCTTACTTTGCCTATATCCACCCCAAGTTCGGTTGCTATCTCCTCGTCGCTAGGTTCTTCGCCGTTTTCGCCAAACTGTCTGGATACTATCTTATCAACGTCTTTTATAAGCTTTCTATCTGAGCGACTCACGGTATCAAGGCTTCTGAGGTAGTCTAGCATCGCTCCGTAAACCCTTTTTCTGGCATAACCCCAGAAAGAGTCGTTTTGGGACTCGTCGTATTTGCGAGCCAGTTTTACAAGCTCTTCTGTCCCTATGGATATCAAATCGGATACGTCTACGCTTGACGGAAGTCTCTCTTTTAGTTTGAAAGCCAGAGCTTTAACGGCGGGCAAAAATTTTACCGCAAGGTCATCTTGGGTAAATTTGAGGTTTTCGCCGTAGCTCCCAATCCCCTTTGTCGTCATTAAAAACGCCTTTTTGCGGCTTGAACGGCTTGCGCGCTATCTCTTCTCATATCCTCGTACTCTTCTTCCTCAAGCTGTTTTACGAATTCGTACATATCGCGGATAAGCACTTCTCTTTTTTCTAGTTCCATTATAGCACTGTCTATCGCTGTTTCGTATCTATCTTTTTTTATTCTGTATCTAGGTTCAAAAGTAACGTTTTTAATGAAAAATGCTGCAGCCGCAAGGGCTATCATGTAAAAAAAAGCTGTTATAAATATTACTGCAACGACCATCAAAAAAGGATCTTCTAGCTTCAAAACCGCAAATAAAATCCCTACGAAAAAACCGTTGAGTGTTAAAAAAGATATAAAATTATTTACGCTTACCATTTCCCGGCTTTTTAATGGTGTGGCGGTGCTAAAATTGCTTAATCAGACGCTTGAAGAAGCCAGACAGACCGCTCTCTCTACCCGCGTCAAGCATTTTTCGTTCCATTTTTTCCGCTAACTTTCGACTGATAGCCTCTATCTCTGAGGTACATTTTGCGTTTGGATAATTTTTTGCAAACAAAAATCTCCCTTTTACGCTTTTTTGTATGTCGGCATCTTTTGAAATGTGGCCTATAAAGTCAAGCGAAAATTCATCCCTTAGTTTGCTTTTTGCCACTTTTTCTATTTTTTCAAAGTTAAGCGTCGCCTCTTTTTCGCTTCCCACTTGATTGAAAATCATCAACACCTTGTCTTTTTTTGTGCTTATCACTTTGACCATAGCGTATGCGTCGGTAATGGCGGTAGGGTCTGGCGTGGTAATAACGACGGTCATATCGGAGGCGTTTACAAATTTTTGGACCATTTCACCTATGCCGGCTCCAGTGTCTATGATGACAAAATCAAAGCTTTCGAGTTCCGAGCTATCTTCGATAAACTTATCCAAAACCTCTTCGGTTGTATATTTGAGTATTTCGTTTCCGCTCTCACCCGGGATAAGCGTCAGGTTATCGTCTACTTTGACTACGGTTTCGCCGAGTGTCGCTTCGCCTTTTAGGACATGAAGGATGTTTTTTTGTGTTTTTACATTGAGTAGTACGTCTAGGTTTGCAAGCCCTATGTCGGCGTCAAACAAAGCCACTTTAAACCCTTGTTTCGAGAGAACATACGCCATATTGGCACTCATCGTACTCTTGCCGACTCCACCTTTGCCGCTTGTTATCGTGATAAATTTTGTATTCGCATTTTTGACGGGAGCTGTTTTTTTGCCGACTAGCTCTTGTAGTTTTTTGGCTTGAGTATTTTCTATGTTTACCTTACTTTGCATTTTTGCCCCTAAAGCCGTCAAGTAGGCAATCTACAAAAAACTCGGACGATGCAACGATAAGGTCTTCCGGCACCTCTTGTCCGGTGGAGAAGTAGCTAACCGGTTTTTTGATGTCGTATAGGAGGCTAAACATATTTCCAAAGCATTTTGTCTCATCCATCTTTGTGATGATGAGCGTATCTATGTCCAACTCCGAGGCAAAATTTGAGTATATCTCTTTGAGATCTTCATATTTAGTATTTGCGGGTAGAACCAATGATATGTCTATGTTTAGAGAGCTTTCGGCTTTTACGAATGCCGCTAGCTTGCTAATCTTTTTTGTATCGTAGTGTGAGCTACCGACCGTATCTATGAGGACATAGTCGCATCCCCTTAGTGATGAAAGAGCCGTCTTGAATTCGGATGGGTCTACGACCGCCTCAATGGAGAGTTTCATCATCTTGGCATACTGCATCAGCTGCTCTACTGCACCGATACGATAAGTATCCAGCGTAATAATCCCGACTTTATACTTAACGTCTTGTTTGAATGCATATCTTGCGGCAAGCTTGGCGAGTGTAGTTGTTTTGCCGACCCCCGTCGGTCCTACTAGCATTATGATTTTTTTACCGCCGCTATTTGCCTTCATCTCATGGCGTATTGGGAGCAGCTTTCTTAAAAGTACGTTGAAATATCTCCTCACCGTAGCCGAGTTTTCACGCATTTTCGGTTGCATATGCTCCAAGGTTAGCTTCATTATCTCAAAGAGATGTTCATCGGACATTCCGCTATCTCTTGATATTTTGTATATCTCTGCAAATTCAGGGGGGATAACAAGCCCGTCTCTCATCACTTCGGTAGTGTCCCAGACCATATTTTGTATGAGTTTTACATTGTCTACGAGTTTTGAAATCTCTGTTTTTATTGTTTTAATTTCTTCGATGTCGACAGATTTTGGACGTTGGTCTTCTCTTGCGCCACCGCCCATTTCAATATCTTTTCTAATTGGCGCTATTACTGTTTTTGCGGCTTCGGATAGTTTTTCTATCGCATTCATCTGTTTTGCTACCGACGAGATGGAGAAAACCACATCCTCTTTTTCTTGTTGCGGCTGAACCGTTTTAAGCGGCTCTACTTGTCTTCTTTGGGCACTTTCATGTTTTTGCTCATTCTCAACCGCTACGACGACCTCGTATAGCGATGGTGTCATAGCGGTTTTTGGGCGTATCTGTTTTGTATTGATAACGAGCGCATCCTCGCCACATGCTTCCTGCGCCTTTTTTAGCGCCAAAGCCGGTGTTTCGGCTTGAAAACTTAAGAGTTTCATTTTTTCCATTTCAGCTTACTTCTTTTGTATGTCATGGGTAGCAGTACGCTCGCTCTATTTTTGTATTCCGGGTGCGGCAAGATAAGTTTTTTATTATACATTATCAAGTTTTCAAAAAAAATTATGTCAAGATCAAGAGTTCTAGGCGCATTTTTAAAGCTTCGTTTGCGCCCAAACCGCTTTTCTATCCACAAAAGCCGTCTCAAAAGACGAAGCGGCGTCAAATCTGTCTTAACTGCCGCTACGGCGTTAAAAAAATCAGGTTGGGTAGTATATCCGAAAGCGGGGTTTTTTAGTATATAAGATGTGAAACAAATGTCTATATACGGGTCTTTTTGCAAAAAAAAGTATAGTTTTTTGATTTTTTGCATCGGATTTTTGATGTTTGAGCCTATGCCGATGAGTGCATCATGTCTTTTGATGCTTTTTATTTGTCCGTTTTTTGGGAATAGCGGAGTTTCTATTAGTGTGTGACCGTCTGCCGCCTTTGTCTTTTTGTGTCCTATCCGCCTAAAAATCAGAGTAGCTCCGCGCCGCTACTAGTCATGACAACCATATCTTCTATCCGGACGCCGTAGTAATCCGGTATGTATATTCCGGGCTCAATGGTAAAAACCATGTTTTCGCTTAGTATCTCTTCCGATTTTTTGTTGATATACGGATATTCGTGAATGTCGAGACCGACGCCGTGTCCTAGCGAATGCACGAAATAATCGCCATATCCGGCCTTGTCTATTATGTCTCTTGCTATTTTGTCAAGCTCTTTTGCTTTTATTCCGGGTTTTGCCGCCTCTATGGCCGCCTCTTGCGCCTTTAGTACCGTATCGTAAATATGTTGGAGCTTGGAGTCTTTGAATAACTGCTTTTTTTTGAATTCAAATCCGTCGCAAAATCTAGCCGTTCTA
>JBFWKW010000015.1:0-45139 GCA_050252455.1 Campylobacterales bacterium
CAGAAAACTTAAACGCAGAGCTTGCAAAAATAATGCGACTTTAAGCGGCTAGAAGTTCGTATTCATCGGCTCTTTTTAGATGTGTCCCTTTCTTTTTAGAAAGTCTCATTTTAAACATCACCCCACACATTTGTTCCCTAATTGTTCCAACTAGAAAACTTGTATCTCTTTTTCTAAAAAAGTAGCTCGCACTTTATCTTTTCTTTTAAAATACTTCGCATACTTTTCAAGAGTCATTTTTGGGCTTGTGTGACCCAACATTTGAGAAACCCAAAGAATATCCTCGCCGTTAGCTATCATCATAGATGCAAATGTATGCCTCATTTGATAAATAGTCCGATATTCAACGCTTGCTGCTTTAAGCACCCTCTTCCAGTCATGGTCTCTAATGTTTTTAATATCAAAGAAATGAGAGTCATTGGATGTCATAAATACATAAGAGTTTTTATATCCCGTCAGCTCAAACTGACTTTCGATATATGGCATCAAAATATCCAAAATTTCAATCTGCCTTATACTGCTTTGAGTTTTCGGAGTGTCCTCGATGCCCCTTCCGATTGTACGCTTGACAAAAATCTCTTTTTTATCAAAATCAATATCTTCCCATTTGAGACCGATTAACTCGCCTGTTCGCATCCCAGTAAAAAAACCGAAAGCGTAAAAGTTTCTAAACTGTCCGCTTGCCTTGTTTAGTATTTTATTGATTTCTTCAAAACTAAATGGGCTTGGCTCTTTACGGTTATGCTTTGGCAGGTTTGAAACTAGTCTGACTGGGTTTTTATCGATTATCTCATCTTGCAAAGCATCTTGAAAAATCATCCCGAATATCCCACGGATTCTTTTTATCCTATGGGGCGACAACTTATTATCCGACAAAAGCGAGTTTTGCCAAAGGTTGACTTGGCTTGGCTTTATCTCGTTTAGTCTTCTATCGCCAAATATCGGTTTGATATATTTCTCATATGCCAAAACAGCGTCATGATGCGTAAGAATTTTTCTTTGCGGTTTTCTCATCTCAAAGCTTACGCTTGCAAATTCCGAAACCGTCGGCACTTTCGCTTCAACTTGTTTGTCAAAGAACATCCCATTTTTGAGTTTATAGATAAACTCTGGGATTATTTCGCTTTCGGCTATCTTGCGGTTAGCTTTCGTATCATCTAGACCTAGAGATTTCTTATATCTTTTGGTGTTGTGATAGTAGTCTATCCACAATTTCCCGCTTCGATTGATTAGTTTCATTTGTATCTTCCCCTGAAACTATCCAACCATCTATCGCTACTCTATCAAAGAAGATTTTACCCTCCTTCTTGTAAAAATGAACTTCCGATTTCCAGACTTCATCTTTGAGCCTGTATATATTATCTATTGAATATCCGAGATACTCCGCAAGTTCTTTTGTACCCATCCAGCGTTTGATGGTTGAATCGTTTTTGATGTTGTTTTGAAGCAATGTTTGCTCTATAATTTCCAGCTTTTCTATGAGCTTTGGAATAAGGGCTAAATTTTCTAGTTTTATATCCATGATAGATACCTAAAAAGGCTTCTCCTCATCATCTTTTATAAGCCCCCTACTAACCATCTCCTCTTCCGCAAACCTAAGCTTATGAATACACTCTGGTATTTGTGGTTTTTGAGACAAGAAGTCTTTTAGGAGTTCATCTCTATATTTGTAGAGTTCATAATCACTAAGATGTTTTGGGCTGATGGTTTTTAGAGGCTCTATCGTACTGCCGTCTTTAAAGATTCTAATATCCTTGATGCTTCCATCTTCGATATTTATCTCTTTAGTGTCTATATAGTCTAGCTCTTTGTGTTGCGGCTTAGCTTCATATCTGCTTTTGTATGAATCTATAACAGAGCTGTAAAAGCTCTCATCTGGTTTATATAGTCCGTTTCTAACCATCTTTCTAGTTAGTTCTATATGTTCATCTATGGCTTTATCTAGTGTGTATTTGTAGGCTCTTTTTTTGACTCTCTCAAGAGGTGCTTCTATTTGGTAAAAAGCTTTTAGAGTGTAGGAGTTTTTGAGATATTCCCAGAAAGGATGGATAGAGGCTCTATATCTATGACCGTTTTTCTTATCCGCTTCGCTTATGGAGTCTAAATCTATCATCTTGACCAAATCCATAGCTTTTAAAAAGAGCTGTTCGGCACTCTTTAGTGCATCTTCTAAATCTAGGATATTAAAGCTCTTTAGAAACTCTCTTTGCATTTGAAACTCTAAATTCCAAAGAGGTTTGTTTATATCTATATCATAAGCCCCTAGATACTCAGCCATCAACTCTTTTTTTGAGGAGCTTTTTAGCTCTAAACTCTTATCGTATAGTCTCATCTTAAAAGGCTCTTTGCCAATGTATAGAGTTTGAAGCTTTTGGGATTTATTTATCTCTCTTACAAAGCTCTCGCTTCTTATAGCCCTTGAGATGAAATGCTCTTTAGATAGAAAGCCTAGGTTTGTTTGGATGAAGATGTTAAGGTCGCATCTTGTGATAGGTAGATATGTAGTAATTAGACCTTTTAGGATTGCGCTATTTACATACTCTAAAAGAGGCTTTATACCTAGAGTATAGATTCCGTTAGCTTGGAGCTGTACTCTTATGTCATGAACATTGTGTTCTTTTTTGGCATCTTTAAATCCGATGCGTACAAACTCCATTACATCCATCATAAATACATAGCTCTCTGACTTACCCAAAAACATAAACTCTATGTCGTTAACAGGTACTCTTATATCTTTTGGCTTTGGAGTAATGCCCTGAGATTTAAACTGGTTTGTTTGAAGCTCTATTGAATCAAGTAAATCAAGATAAAAACTCTCATACTCTTTTGAGCTTTCGCAGTAGTAATATAGGGTATCTATGCCTGAGAGTGTTTTTATATCGGAGCAGTTTTTTAAATCGTTTGCGTTTGAGACTGTTCTCTCATTTGATATAGAGTTTATCTCTTCATTATTTGCATAGCTTTCATTCTTCACTATTTATCCTTTTGGATAGAGGTTGATATTTGATTATTTGGTGTGAAGAAGGGGGTGTTACTATAACCCCCTTTGGAAGTAATCCAAAGTTAGTTTTTAAAGGGTTAGCCAGACCCGCTGTTTACATAAAGTGTCTATTGTTTGGCTGATTGTGTTTGAGTGTTTGCTAAACATTCCGCCTAAGCCCTGCCCTCGCACTCTCGTCGCCTCGATTGCAAGTTCAGAGCTTTAGCGGCGGTTTTAGTTAGACTCCGTAAAAAGTAGCTTTGCCGAAATACTCGACATTTACTTCTACGCTTTTACCTAGTTCCTTTCTGTATGTTTCATACTTTTCCATAGGAACTGATATATCAATAAGCTCTTTTTTAATAGAGCCGTCTTTTAATGCTCTATCTAGCATTAACTGGAGTTTGCCTTTGGCTTTTACTACTTCGCCAGATTCTTTGGTGAAGTCTGAGCCTTTGTAGGCTCCTATTAGAGTGCCGCTTAGTTTTAACATGAAAAATCCTTTTGGTTTACCGTTATCGGTAATAAAATTTTGTTTATCCAAAAGCTTTTGGGTGGGAAAGTAAATTTACGGAGTGAATTGAAGCGGAAAAAATTTTGGAAGTCGAGATTTTTTTGTCGGGAATTATCCCGCATAGTTTAAAAAAGTTTCGGGAATATTCTTTTTATACCGAATATCTTTGTGTGTAGCATTACTTGATACCAGAATAAAGGATAAGCAATAAATACCCTTATAAATGGAAAAAGAACAAGCTTTCCATATTTTCTACCATACTCTCTTCCAAGTATGTATTTAAAATATACTGAAAGGCTTTTATAGTTTTCATGAAATTTTTCATCTTGTGAGTCAAAAATTGGAAACCCGTTAACCATATTTTTTAGATAAAAATTCTTATCCGCAATATGAGATAGATTCTTTGGACTGTCATCAAATACATATAAAAATAAATCTTTGATTATTTGCTTTATTTCATTTGTGGTGAAAAAAGTATTCTTTAGTATGTCGGCAATAATAATAGCCGCACTATTTAGGATTTGATTTTTTGTTGCATAGCCTACCCTTGCAAAATTAAACGCACTTTTTAAAATCATCCTTTCATCGTCCGACAAATTCCACTTCTCAACATCAATAATGCCATCAAGCATTAATAAGAAAACAATAAATGGATGCTTCTTTTTATGCATAGCCAGAAGTTTTTTTGCTCTTAATATTGAAAGTTCTTTTTTATATGTCGCTCTGTCGTTTTCAAGTTCGGTTATCTCAATTTTTTCTTTTAGCGCTTTTATTTTTGAATTGAGAGAATCAATAAGCTCAGGGATTTTTCCACTTTTGTTTTCTTCATAAAAGGCAATTTTGTTGGAATCTAAAACCTCCAGCGATTTTAATGCTACTTGCGCCTTAGCAATCGTTTCAATAATTAAAAATGTTTTTGGAAATACATCAAAGCCAGAGTCTGTTTTATAGTATTTAGTTTCAAGTGTTGTTATCTTTAGTAAAGATTCAATCAGCTTGTCGTGTCTATCATGGTCTATATAATTGTTGTTTTCTAACAGGGTTAGTTTTGAACTGTGTGGTTTTATGGTGATATTATTTAAGTTTACGAACGATATTGTTGAACTCAGTAAAGCATTTGGATTCGTATTTAAAGTAATAGCCTTTGCGCGGAAATGGTTTTTTGATTTTAGTGTCTTAAATATGCTTAATATCATGTGCATATATTAACAAAAGGTTTTAAATGTTTTTTGCCAATTTAGTATTAAAATATTTCAAAATGCCACTTATTATGATATTGCCGTATATTTTTTTAGTGACAACAATAGAATTAATTTTTAGACTTTTTAATTATCACGCACCATTATCTGGGGGATTTTTTATTGACATTGTTAATAAAAATGCATATATATTTCAAAAACCTTTAGAAAGTATTGCTATCAATTTTTATCAATCAATTGGTAAAGTTGTCCCCAGTGGAATATCAAATGGCTATAATGAATTAATCAATAATATAACCAAAAATCTAGTCTTTAATATTGGATTATCATATATGCTATATTGTGCTGGTTTTGTATTTATTTTTTCTATCTTAATTAGATTTGCAACTGCTAGAAATTTAATAGCTAAAATAAATAAAAATAAATTGGATAGAGCAGTATTAATTGAAATAAATGAAAAAATGAATGATACGGCAGGTGACTATTATCGTGATTTTGCACATTCAACAGACCGAAATAAACTAAGCATGGAAATTAAATTACTGCTATCTGATAAATATTCATATACAATATTACAATTTAGCTTTTTTATTGCTATTTCACTATTGTCAATTCCATACTTAACATACCAATATGTTTTTTGGATTGCTAAATACTTTAATATAGTATTTTTAATATTCGGTATTGAAACTTATTTACTATTTTTCCAAATACAAGTTATTATGGAGTTTATTCTTTTATCCATAGTGTTATCGCTGTTGCTAACAATAGCATTCTATAAAAAAAATATTTTTATCTATATTATGAAAAACATAATCGCTGAGAATTGCCTCTATCTTTACAGAATGGATACAAACGACACGAGGCAAAAAGACTATGCAATAAAAAGACTTAATGAATTTAATAGCAATGAAATTAGTAAATTATTTAATCAAAAAGTGCATGATAATAATAGCTCCATATAATACGCAATTACCAAAGATACAAGATCCACTAAAATTGATATTTTAAATCAATTCACTTTTGAGATAAGCCCGGATACAAACGAGAAGTATAAAGAATACTTTGTCTTAGTCTTTTCTTTTGTCATTCCTTTTTTTGAAATATCACTTATAACGTAATTTACAATAGCCGACTTTAGTTGTTTCTCATCAATTGTTTTGTTTGCCGATTTAATTTGAGCAAAATATGTATCATCTCCATTCAACGAAATATTTAACTCAAATTCCTCCATTAGGCAAACCTCAATCACTTCTTTTGGAAGCAAATCCTCCATAGCAAAACTTTTATGCCCCAGACTAATCAAGTCTGAAAGTTCAAAAACATTATTTTCATTATATGCATCATTGTCTCTTATGACAATTTTTTTTGTTTCTTTTCCTTCTTTGTCTGAGTCAACTACTACAAATCCCTTGATAAGAGAGACATTAAAAAATTTAACATATTTGACTATATTATTAACACCATTTGCCGATATCGCAGTAATTAACTTTACGCCTAATTCCGATTTAAATTTACCCATAAAGGCATCAAAAATATCTTTGTCTGTTTTACCTTCAAATAAAATTACATTTGGGGATATAATTTCAAATATAGATGTTCCTAGCGACTCAAAGATAACTTCTTCCTCATATGGGTTATTTTCTTCAATTTGCACAATATTTGTAAGTGATTTTTCTTTACTAACACTAAAATGTCTATTAAGATTTAACTTATCAACCATGTATGTTGAATGTGTGGCAATCACAACATTATTATTTTCCGATATTTTAAGCAGTTCCTCTCTTAAATATTTTATTCCACTTGGATGCAAATGAACCTCCGGCTCATCCAATAGAATAAGTCTATTTTTCAATACTTCCGCATTATTTTCCGCCGACAAATTTAACAAAATCGACATAAATTGCTTAAACCCATCGCTTCTTTGTTCCATTTTATACTTAGGCCTACTGTTGTCCTTATCCTCAATAATTACTGAGCACTCTAAATTTTTTTCTATTGTAACCGTGATATTAATTTTGTGTTCATTCCATTTTGAATTAATATATTTTGTTATTTCTTCCGACAACAATTGCGATAACTCCATCCTTTCTTCATCGTCTGTTTCAATTATTCCAATTCTGGCAGCAATATCTTCTTCGTTGATTTGTGCAATATAGAATATATTCCTAAGCGGAATACTAATAGATGTATCGGCCTTAAATTGTGATAACTTAATTGCTTCATTTATAAGATATTTACTAGATGGCTCCCAAAACAAGACCTTAGGCGTATTGTAATCCAGGGTAGTGAACAAATCTTTTGCAATTCGCAATCCCAATCTTTCCTTGGTTAAGATTTTATAATCTGGGAGTAATTCAGCAATATTATTCTTTGTTAGCAATACAGCCCCGCTATATACATCAGAGACTTTTTCAATTTTTACAGAATTATTTGCTATTACATAATTTTTATATTCATCTTTGTCATATAGCTTTACTTCAAAATAATCATTTTTACCATCAATATCAATCTCTACAACTCTGGTTATCTTGGCTATATCGATAAGCTCAGCTGGGAATCCCTTCTTAATAATTTCATCGCGCCACCAGTCATGATAAAAATCTAATTCATAGCGCACTACTATTGCTTCAGAATTCTTTTTTGCCTCTTTATTGCAGTCTAGATTATAATCCACCTTGGCATATTTACCCAATAGTGATATTGCTTTTAAAATATTACTTTTACCACTTTCGTTTTTGCCAAGCAATATTGAGCATACCTTATTATTAATAGCAATTGTTGGAAGTTCTACGTATTTAATACTTCTGTAGTTGTATATTTGAATACTTTTTATCCTCATAGCCACCCACCCCTCAATAAAATTTTACTTGCTGAATAATGTTTTCTTCTAACAGCAAAATATAAGTTTCTTTAACTCATTATTGCAAACTCGCATAAATCAACATAGCACTAAAGCGACTCGATAGCATTCTCTATTGCTTTCCTGTCCTTTATTATTTTAATCTCTGTACCAAATTCATGCCATGCATACTTGTACTTGGATTCAATAGCCCTATCGGCTGCATTAAGTAGTAAATCAACACCAGCCGTTATATTTCCAATGATAGGGAATAAGCTTGCTATGCTCATTGCGGTTGATGATGTCTCAATCACGCCTGATATTTTTTTTACCATCTTTTGATTGTCAATAGATTTTTTTAACAAATCAATAAAGTCATTTTTTGGATTTTTGCTTGTATCGAAGCTTTCAAGAATGCTTCTGAATGATTTTGCATATTCTCTTATGTTGTCATCTTGTTTGTAATCTGACAAAAGATTCAAGTCACTTGGACTAAAGTTCAAACTCAAAATTTCTATATATTTTTCAATAGCATTGACCCTGTTATCACTTAGTAACGCATCATCGTTTACGCCGTACTTCTTGCGCATTAGGTGGCTAATTATGTTCTTTCTGCCACCATACGCCAAAATTTGACATTTGTAGATTTTAGAAATTTCAATTTCGACCATGCAATCTTCCAATATAGATTCTTTTCTCCAATCATCTAGACCATTGAGTATGCTTGCTATATTTGGATCCTGCAAATTATCATAAATATCATCTTTACACGATTCAATTATGTGACGACGTATATTCCAGTCAGAATAAAGACCTAGTACTTTATTTGCATAACTAAAGTCAGAGGAACTATCATTTGTTGTTGGCATATGATTATCTGCTGGCGCAATAAACACATTGTCATACATTAAAAATAGCGTTAGCGCCAAATCTCTTACTTGCCTATAGTTGCTACCATAAATAGTTTTATAATAGCCATGCGACTTGGCAAGATTATCCACATAATCAACCCCAGTCGCTTGCTCTGTGAAACATGCATAAAGAGATCCAGAGAACGGATAGCTTAAAACAACATCCATGCGCATCCTTTTGAAATATTCTACAAAAATAATTAAAAAATTATTTTATATACAAAATACTGTTCCCATTTTGTTCCCAAAAGATGCCAAAAATGCCTAATTTTAATGATATTTTAAAAAGTTGATAGAGTAAGCGAAGTCCGATTGGATAGGTATTTTATAGTAATTATAAGTTTTTCTTAAGTAAATCCTCTCATCCGCACCACCTTTCAAATCAATAACTTCAAAAAATACAACTAATCTAAAAAATTTAAGCATTATTTTAACACAGTTGCAACAATCGTATCTGATTTACACGGAAGGGAAACCGCCAAAAATGCGAGCAAGCCTCCAAAGCAATGACATCTTCGATAATCCTCTTTTCAAAAACGGTCCGGTTGTGGTTTTTTTATGGCAAAATCAGGAAGGTTGGCCGGTCAAAAACGTCACAGACAATGTCTCAAAGCTACTTGGATACGAAGCTGAAGAGTTCAAAAACGGAAGCGTTAAATATGCAGATTTAATAAATAAAACAGATTTAGCCAAGGTTGAGGCTGAGGTTGAAGAAGCCAAGCTAAAAGAGATGGAGACATTCACCCACAAACCATACATGGTTACGACAAAAAACGGCGACATCAAGTGGCTACTTGACAATACAATCACCATTAAAGATGAGCAAAACCATATAACACACTACCTCGGCTATCTCATAGACATCACAGAACAAACAAACTTTGAAAAGCAGGCCGCAGAGCTAAAAGAGAGATACGAGCTTGCTATTGACGGTTCAAATGACGGGATTTGGGACTGGAATGTAAAAACAAACGAGGTGTATTTCTCCCCAAAATGGAAAGCGATGTTAGGCTTTGAGCCAGACGAGATACAAAACTCTCTGGACGAATGGAGCAAAAGAGTTCATCCCGATGATGTAAAAGACGTAGAAGAGGCTCTAAACAAACATCTTCAAAAAATAGAGCCGTTTTACGAATCAAAACATAGGGTAATGTGCAAAAACGGGAAATATAAATGGATACTAGACAGAGGCAAAGCACTATTTGATGAAAACGGGGTTGCTACAAGAATGGCCGGCTCTCACACGGACATAGACAAGCAAAAGGAGCTTGAGGACGAACTAAACGACGCTCTTTCAAAATTCAGAGATATATTTAACATCTCGCAAGTAGGCTTGGCGCTCCTTGACCCAAGCGGCAAAATATTAGAAGCAAACGATAAATCATTGGAGATATTCCATCTAAATAGAGACGGAACGCTCAGGCAAGATTATGCGACAAAATTGGTAAAAGCGATAAAACCGGACGGAACTCTCATGAAGCCGGAAGAATACGCCGGAATGAGGGCCCTAAAAGAGAAAAAACCGATATACAATGTAGAGCTTGGGATAGATGACGGCAAAGGCGGAACGGCTTGGGTTGTTGCAAACGCAGTGCCGCTAGACGGCGGCAACAAAGGGGTTATAGTATCCTACACCGATATTACGTATAGAAAAGAACTAGAGGACTCTCTTAAAAAAGTAAACGAAAATCTAAATGCCTTGGTTGAAAGCGAACTTCAAAAGCGCCTTAGCTCGGAGATGAAGCTTGAGAGGATATTTGAAAGCATATCCGTAGGGGTGACGGTAGTTGACGAAGATGGAAACTACGTAGATTTCAATGACGCATATGCACATATATATGGATATGAAAAAAACGAACTTATCGGAAAAAGCTTTTTTATAACGACAAAAGAGAGTGAAACGGAGCAGATAAAAAGACTCCATTATGATTTTATGCATAGCGATAAAAAAGAGGAGAAATTTTATTTTCAGGCACGCAGAAAAGACGAAAATATAATAGACATACTAGGCACATCCTCCAAAACAACAATGGACGGCAAGCTATACAAAATAACAACCGTCATGGATATTACCGAACAAAAAAGACAGGAAAAACTACTCATAGAACAATCCAGAATGGCTGAAATGGGCGAGATGATAGGGGTTATAGCGCACCAATGGAGGCAGCCGCTGAATGCCGTAGCTTTAATCGTTCAAGACATCAAATCTGCCTATAAGTACGGGGAGGTTGACGAGGAATATATCAATAAATCCGTGAAAGACTCAATGGATATCCTCAACTTTATGTCTAAGACCATAGACGACTTCAGGGGCTTTTTTAGAAAAGATAAAGAAAAGTCTGTATTTGAAGTATGTAATACGGCTCTAGGCGTAGCAGAGCTAATAAAACCTCAATTAACATCAAATAATATAGACATGTCGATAGAGATAAATTGCAAGCTATACAAAAACGGCGTATGCAACTGGGATAAAGAAGGGATATTGGGGTATCCAAACGAATTTAAGCAAGCCATGTTAAATCTAATAACGAACGCAAAAGACGCCATACTGGAAAAACGAGAGCAAGACAAGGGCGGCGAAAAGGGAAAAATACTAATTACGGTCAATAGAGGCGAACAATACGTAACAATAGCCGTTCAAGACAATGGAACGGGCATAAAACATGAAAATATGGGAAAAATATTTGAACCATATTTCAGCACAAAAAGCGTAAGTGGAACCGGAATAGGTCTTTATATGGCAAAAACAATCATAGAAAAAAACATGAACGGCACAATAAGGGCATTCAACACGGACGATGGAGCGGTATTTGAGGCAACTTTTCCCATACAAAGACAAGAGTAGGTGTAAAAAATACGGCCATTCTGCCGATTTTTAGCCTATATAATCACATTGGAAGCTATAAAAATGGATAGAAGAGAGTTTTTAATTACTTCAGTCGGCGTTTCCGCATTTTTGTTGCCTGAATTTGCAAATGCTTTTGACGTGTCAAAAGTCTTATCAAAATTGCAAAAAGAGAGCGCTACAAATGAAGAAAAAGCTCCGCAAATAATAAAAGACGATATTAATGAACGTTTTATATGGCTAACCAGAAGAGATAGCGGCGAGCAATTTAAAGAGGTATTTTTCGCAAACGGAAAGTACAACTATGACGCATACAAAAAATTTTGTTGGCTTATGAGAGATTTGAGGGGCGACGATGAAGTGGCGTCCATAGATGCAAATCTTTTAAATGTGGCATATAAAATTCAAAATACACTGCTCGGACTAAACATTAGAAAACCGATAAATATCAACAGCGGTTATCGCTCCCCAAAAACAAATGCCAACACCGAAGGGGCAGCAAAAAATTCTTTCCACACCAAGGGTAAGGCCATTGATATTTCGATAGAAGGGCTTGACGCTTCTCTTGTCGGGCACCTCGGAAGAATAATGGCAAATGGCGGGGTTGGTTTTTATCCGATGAAAAACTTTATACATTTGGATACCGGAGACAAAAGACAGTGGATAGTGGACAGCAAAAACGATTTTAAAATGCTAAGTATGTAAAGCCTCTATCTCCTTCGCAATAGCCTTAATGCAGTTATCAAGCTTATCGGTAACTGCTTCGGAATCATCCAAATTTTTCAAAATATTAATCTCTTCGGCAACATCATACAAAATTTGTATACGAAAATTTCCGGCAGTCCCTTTTAGCTTATGCCCCAACATATTTACAAGCTTCAAATCGCCGTCCGATATTGCCGACTTGATCTCTTCCGACATCTCAGGCAACATGGCGGCAAACTTTTTTAGCAAAGTAACAACACTTCCCTTGTCTAGCATCAACATATCGGATACTTTGTCAATATCAATGTTTATTGGGGACTGCATTGCCTTGGTCTACCTTTTTTAAAAAAGTATAATGGAAAAAATATATATTTTGCATTTGCAATACAATGCCAAGGCTATATTATTTTGCCTCATACTCGGAGAGCATAACCTCCATTAAGCGGAAAAGCTCGTTACTGGCTTCTTCCATCCTTACAAAATTTTGTAAGATTTCTTCTTTTTTTTGCGTAGCCTGCCCGTCTTTTAGAATAGCGATAGAACTTATGACGCTATCGTGTACTTTTTTATGTGGTGCGTCAAGCAACGAGAAGCTGCTTGTTGCCCCGAATCTAGCCTTACCGTCCCCGGCGTACCATTTACCCAGACGACATCCGGTATGTCCGCCAAACTCTTGGGTTTGCTTACCCTGAGACATAGAGACGTACGCATTCGATTTAAACACCATGTGATCAATTTTGGCCAATGTAAGGAACATTTTACCTTCCATCTTGGTAGACTCGACCTCAACGGTAGAAGCGTTTTGATTGAACATCACAAGTGCGTTTTCAAATTCGCTCATATGCTCTTTCGTTTGGTTGGATAGTATAGTAATCTTCTCCGAGGCTTGCTTGATGTCGCCCACCTCTTGCGATAACGCCCCGACGGATACGGATATTTCGCTCGTAGCTTTTTGTGTTCTCTCGGCAAGCTTGCGTACCTCATCGGCAACCACGGCAAAACCGCGTCCTGCTTCCCCTGCCCTTGCAGCCTCTATCGCCGCGTTAAGAGCCAACATATTTGTCTGTTCCGCAATATCTTTGATTAGATCAACAACATGCGTTATCTCTTCCGATTTTTTACCCAGCATGTCCAAAGAGGCATCAATGCTGGCGATGTTTTCGTTCAGCTCCCCTGCCGTATCCGATACATCCTTAACAACCCTCAAATTCGACCTTGAGCCCTCGGATATATCCTTCATATGCTCGCTAATATCTTTGAATGAAGATGCGTTGCTAGCCAAATCCGCTTGTACCGCTTTTAGATTTGAGTTTAGATGCTCGCTGCTAAGCTCGGCAAGACCTTTTGCTAAAACATTTTGCTCATTTGTTTTGTGATTTTGTTCAAGATGGGCTATTGCCTGATTGACAAACCTTGCGGAAGTCAGCAAGTCCCCTTTTAGGGCGCTCTCATCAATTCTTATAAAAGTATCTGACGTGCTTGCTTGACCCATTGCGGCGTTGATATTTTTGACAAAGTTGTGAATTTGATCCAAAAACATATTCGTCTGCGTCGATGCTTGCGCCAGCTCATCTTCACCGCTCATTTCTATTCTTTTTGACAAATCGCCGTCGGTGCTATTTAGAGCCGCCGTTGTACGGATAAGCTCAAATAGTTTTTCAAAAAGTATCCGTTTAAATATAAACACAAAAACCGCAATTATTACCGCAAAAAACACGGTAAGCACAACGGCTATAGTTAGCAGGGATGTTTTTATCTGTGCGTCTGCCTCTTTTGTCGACATAGTCACATCCAAAACACCCAAAATCTCGCCCGATTTTGCCGTGGCATGGCATTTTATACAGCTATCATCGGCAATTAACGGCTTTAAAAGCCTCTCTTCGTGTTCTTTTGCCCCTGG
Organism: Campylobacterales bacterium; assembly: GCA_050252455.1. Lineage (GTDB taxonomy): Bacteria > Campylobacterota > Campylobacteria > Campylobacterales > UBA6016 > UBA6016. The sequence goes on from JBFWKW010000015.1 coordinate 13,897, forward strand.
TATCAAGGCGGGAGCTTTTGTTTTAAAAACAGATGTGATATTAGGCTCATCCGTTACTTTTTCATTCTTGCCAAAAAACTCTATAACACCTTGGGATTTATAGATTTTTAAAGCCGATACGCCTGGGATTGTTTGTGCTTTTTTGAGTGTTGCGGCTATCTCGTTACTATCACCGGTATTCATAGCCATTCTGACAGTTTGAAATATTGATTCGCTTGCCATTTCGAGAGATTTTTTTGTAGATTGCTCGGCAAAATTTTTGTAGCCGTATGATACGAAACCAACCAAAAATACCAAGGCAATACAAAAGCCGACTATTAAAAATAATAATATCTTGCTCTGTATTGTTTTTGGCATAGAAACCCTCCTGAACTATTTGCTTTTATTATATCGGATAATTTGCGAATAGTTAGAAAAAAGTCTCTAAAATCTATTTATTTTTTATGTCTTTCGAGCCAAACCATGATGCCTTTTTGGGCGTGCAGTCTATTCTCCGCCTCTTGCCACACATGGCTTTGCGACCCCTCTAGGACACCCTCTGATACCTCTTCGCCCCTGTGAGCAGGCAGACAATGCAAAAATATTGCGTCAGGTTTGGCGAGAGCCATCAAGGCCTCGTCTATTATAAATCCGTCAAAATCATTGAGCCTTTTTTGATACTCTTCTTCTTGCCCCATGCTAGTCCACACATCCGTAGTAAGCACGTCCGCCCCTAGTGCGGCCTCTTTAGGGTCGTTGGTTATTACTATCTTTGCACCGCTTTTTGAAGCAAATTCTTTTGCCTGAGCCACGACCGACTCCAACGGTTCATATCCTTTTGGAGCCGCTATTCTTATCTCAAACCCTAATTTTCCGGCTAGATTTAGCCAACTATTTGCCATATTGTTGCCATCGCCTATATACGCAACAACCGGATTTTTATCTTTACCGAGTTCAACCATAGTCATATAGTCTGCCATTAATTGCACCGGATGATACAGGTCAGTAAGACCGTTAATAAGCGGCACCTTGGAGTATCTAGCAAACTCCTCTATTTTTTCTTGCTCAAATGTTCTTATCATTACCATATCGCACATAGAGCTTATAACTCTTGCAGTATCTTTGATAGGCTCACCTCGCCCAAGTTGCAAATCCTTGCCGGAAAGAAAGAGTCCTACTCCGCCGAGCTGATAGATGCCCACTTCGAAGCTAACTCTAGTCCTTGTGGAGTTTTTCTCAAAAATCATAGCAAGCGTTTTGCCTTCCATATATTGGACGTGTTCACCTTTTTTGGCTTCCGACTTGATATGCACGGAGAGATCGATAATCTCCAAAATCTCTTCTTTTGAAAAATCTCTCAGACTCAGAAAATGTCTCACAAGCTATTCCTTGAATATATTTAGCCGTTTATTATAGCGGCTGCTTCTTTTGCGTGGTAAGTTATTATGATGCCTGCTCCCGCTCTTTTGATAGACAGTAGCGTTTCCATCATGGCTCTATCATAGTCGATAAGTCCCATTTTGCCCGCCATCTTGAGCATCGAATACTCACCAGACACATTATATGCGGCCAGAGGTAGATTGGTTCTTTCTCTGATGTCTCTTATTATATCAAGATATGCTAAAGCAGGCTTGACCATTAATATATCAGCCCCTTGCGCCTCGTCCTCAAGGCTTTCATCTATCGCCTCTAGGCGGTTTGCCGGATTCATCTGATAGCTTCTACGATCGCCGAAGCTCGGCGCAGATTCGGCTACATCGCGGAATGGGCCGTAAAATGCGCTGGCAAACTTGGTCGAGTACGCCATAATCGGCAGATGAGAGTATCCCGCCTCGTCAAGTGCGCCCCTGATAGCCTCTATCGTGCCGTCCATCATTCCGCTAGGGGCTATCATATCCACTCCGTGTTTCGCATGTATGACGGCTTGGCGACCTAGTATCTCCAGCGTAGCGTCGTTATCGACCGTTTGAAGCTTCGGATTTAGGATGCCGCAATGCCCATGGTCGGTGTATTCGCAAAAGCAAAGGTCTGTCGAAATCATGGCCGTAGGACACGCATCTTTTATTGCTTTAAGCGCCTCGGCTATTATGCCGTGCTCGCAGAGAGCGTCGCTACCGATTGAGTCTTTTACGCTAGGAATTCCAAAGAGTATAAAGGAGTTGATACCCATGCTTTGGCAAAGCTTCACCTCTTTGATTGCCTCGTCTATACTCATCTGAAATACGCCCGGCATAGAGCCTACTTCATTTTTTATTCCCTTGCCTTCTCTGATGAAAAGCGGATATATAAAATCGCTAGGATGCAATCTGGTCTCTGTTAACATCTCTCTGATTTGTGGATTGATTCTGACTCTTCTAAATCTCTTAAAACTCACAATGCGCGCCTTATTTATTGAAGTTAGCGCCGATTTTAGCAGAAAATCACACATAGTAAGATAAAATAATTTCCGATTAGTGCATACGAAGGATTTAAGATTTTACCTATAGAAGTTTCGAGTACCGCCAACCTACCCTCTAAGTTCGGCAATTTTCTGATACAGGCATTCAAAGAGGGAGACAAAGAACATCTGGCAATAAGAACCGCCAATCTTGACTGCGACACTCCGCTTGTCAGAGTACATTCCGAATGTCTAACGGGCGACGCTTTGGGGAGTCTCAGATGCGACTGCAGAGACCAACTAGGAAAAGCACTTGAAAATATAGCCGCAACCGGATGTGGAATGGTGCTTTATCTTCGCCAGGAAGGTCGCGGTATCGGGCTTTTGAATAAAGTAAACGCATACAAGCTCCAAGACGAAGGGCTAGACACATATGCCGCAAATCATCAGCTTGGATTTGACTCGGATGAGCGAAACTTCGACATAGTCGAATACATGCTCTCATATTATGGGGTCAAAAAAATCCGCCTTCTAACCAACAACCCAAAAAAGCTAAAAAGCATCAAAGGGGTTGAGATAGTAGAGAGAGTGCCGATAATAAGCGAGCCGCACGAACATAATAAAAACTATCTCAAAGCCAAACAAGAGCAAGGCGGGCATCTGTTTTGAGCCTTATAAAAGAACTTTTGGCTGAGAACGGTATTGACGTCACCAATGAACAGGCAAAAAAACTTTTCAAATTTTGCGAACTACTAAGGTTATGGAACAAAACACACAGCCTTACATCGATGCGAAAAGACGAAGAATTCAATGATGCGATACTAGACAGCGTATATCCGCTAACTTTTTTGAATGATTTCAAATCTGCATTAGATATAGGTAGCGGCGCCGGATTTCCCGCAATGCCTCTTGCGATTTTGAAGAGTGACGCAAACTTCACGCTATGTGAACCGCTATCAAAAAAATATGCCTTTTTGCAGTTTGCAAAGCTTGAACTGGAGCTTAATAACGTAACGGTCAAAAAAAATAGGGTCGAGGAGCTTGAAGGTAGCGAATTTGAGATGATTAGCTCAAGAGCCGTCGCAAATAGCCAAGTCCTAATCGAGCTTTCATCGCCGCTACTAAAAACCGGCGGCAACTGGCTGTTTTATAAAGGTGAACGTTCCGCAGCTGAAATTGAAGGCAAAAATGTACAAATTTACACAAAAAATAGGCGACACTACGTCTTAATAAGGAAAGAGTCTTGATCAAGTTTTTATTTAATTTGGCCGTAATTATAATAGTTGTATACATCATATATGTAAAATTTTTCAAAAAACAGCCTGAGCCGAAAAAGCCAAAGGATGAGTTTAAAAAAATGGACAACTCAATAATGGTAAGTTGCGATAAATGCGGAACTTTCGTTGAAACAGGCGAATCCATAGCAAAAGACGGCAAATTCTACTGCTCTAAAGAGTGTGCGGAGGTAAAATAAATGATAATAATAGGCGGGCACGACGAAGTTAGCACCGGTGAAAAACTGTCGCTTGACGATAGCGGAAAGCTAAGATACTTCAGATTTGACGTAAATTATCTTGCAACATACAAAGAGCTTGTGCAAAAAGGTTGCGACGTTGCTATCGGTGTTAGCGATATCAAAGAGCTGATTTATGCCTGCAACATAGGGGTCAAATACGTCTTAGCAAACAGAGAAGATGCCGCCATAATGCAAAAAATAGTCGATTCATATATGTTTGACACAAAGCTGCTAGCAATCATATATGAAGAAGACGAGATAGAGTGGGCCGCAACGGCGGAGATAGACGGCGTAGTGTTCGACGAAGAAGAAGAGCTGTGAAAATATACGATATAGCCATAATAGGCGCCGGGCCCGCCGGAATAGCGGCAGCCGTTGAAGCCTACGCAATGGGCGTCACAAATATAATCCTCATAGAAAAATCAGGCAATCACTCCACGACAATCAGAAACTTCTACAAAGACGGAAAAAGGGTCGACAAAGAGTGGATGGGGCAAAAGCTAGAAAACAGCGGAACAATAGATTTTTTAGACGGCACCAAAGAGTCTACGCTTGACTTTTTTGACGAATTGCTCGCAAAACATTCTATAGAAGCCGTATTTGGTGAAGAAGCGGAGAGGGTTGTTAAAAACGGCGACATATTCGACATCACCACAAGCGGCTCGAATTATCACGCAAAAAGCGTCATACTCGCAATCGGCAAGATGGGCAAACCAAATAAGCCTACCTGCCAGATAACGGCTGAGGCGAAAAAAAGAGTCCATTACAATCTTGACGCCTGTAGCGAAAATGAAAATTTACTAGTTGTGGGCGGCGGCAACTCGGCAGCAGAGTATGCGGTAGATTTGTCCGATAAAAACGACGTAGCGTTATCATACAGAAAACCCAACTTCACGAGACTAAATGCCATCAATCTACTCAACATAGAAAGACTAAGCTCCCACGGCAAAATAAGAATGCTGATGGGGACAAATATTACGGCGATAGACGAAAAAGACGGGAAGCTAAAGGTTATGTTTGAAGAGATAGAGTCTGAAACTTTTGATAGAGTGATATTTGCCATAGGCGGTTCAACACCGGTTGACTTTCTCAAAAAATGTGGAGTGGAGCTAAAAGACGGTGAGCCTGTGCTCTCAAGTGAGTTTGAAACAGACACAAAAGGGATGTTTATATCAGGAGATATAGCCTTTAAAAACGGCGGTTCAATAATAGTAGCCCTCGATATGAGCTACAAAATAGTCAAAAAAATAAAAGAACAGATTTTGTAAATAAAAGACCACTTAATTTATTTTGCTTCTGCTAAAATCGATAGATATATCAAAAGCAAGGTGAGCATTATGAGAAAAATCCTCTTCTCCATCGTTACCTCGGCATCAATACTTCTAGCCGGCGGTGCAAACAACAAAACAGCCGTCGAACTCCCTATCGGACAAGTCGTAGTAGACAAGATAGACCACAAAAACGCCGGCGGCGTCGACTGGTATAAATTTGAGCTAAAACAAAGAAGCGAAGTCAGAATATATGTAACGCCTAGAGCCCCTTTTGACTCTAGAATATACATCACGGACAGACCTGCCGGCGCAGACGGCCTAGAAAACTACAAACACAGCCTAAGCAGCGGCTGGAAAGGTGACCCTGTAGTGTTCAACGTAAAATTGAACGAAGGGACGAACTACATAGCAATCAAAACAAGCCAAGACCACGAAGGACCTATACATCTTGAGGTTGTTCCTGCATATTTCAAGGGAGCTTCTACGACGGCGCAAGCGTCAACGCCAAATAGCGCAGTAGCCACTGAGTGTCCAAAATGCGACCCGACTACGGTTATAGTAAATCAAGATTCCGGCGAAAGAGTCAAAAAACTAGAAAAAGATTTGGAGCTTCAAACAAACATAAGTAATGCGCTTTATGATTTCTTGCAAAAACTGTATTTTATGATAGGTGCAAATACCGATACGACACCGGATAAAGCCCAAAAAGATGCAGTCAAAAAACTGCAAGCTCTAATAGATGAAAACAAAGAGCTAAAAGACACCAAAGGCTCTTTCAAAGACTACAAAAAGAAAACGGTAGGCGAATAAAAAGTGGCGGGAGAGGAGCTAAAACTCCTCTCTTTTTGTACTAACTAGCAACTTTCCAAGGCTTTCTCTAGGCTCCCCGCCGTCAAGCAAATGAGCAACCTCGTTAGCGATAGGCGAATACATATCTTTTTGTTTTGCTATCATCGATATGGCTCTAGCAGTCTCTATCCCCTCTGCAGTTTCACCCAAAATCGATAAGATTTCCGCCTCTTGCTTACCTTGTGCCAGTAGCAGCCCAACACGGTAGTTACGCGACTTTTCGCTCGTAGCTGTAAGGAAAAGATCCCCTACCCCGCTAAGCCCCAAAAACGTCTCCAGTTTTGCCCCAAAAGAGACTCCAAACCTTGTCATCTCGGCAAGTCCTCTCGTAATAAGGGCAGCCCTGGCATTATTGCCAAGCCCAAGACCGTCGCACACACCTGCGGCAATAGCGATAACGTTTTTGTATGCTCCCGCGACCTCGGCACCCGTAACATCAGATGATGTATAGAGCTTGATAAACGAAGGGAAAAACGGCAGGAATGATTCTGCACACTCTTTTGAATGGCTTGATACCACTAGGGCTGTCGGCAAAGATGAGCTTACCTCTACGGCAAAAGATGGACCTGATAGAAATGCGAGATTATTTTTTGGGACAAAATCCTCATATATCTCATTCAAAAACCGTCCACGATGACTCTCTATCCCCTTTGAAGCAACCAGCACGTTTTGACCTCTAAACTCAAAACTCTTTGACAAAAACTGCTCCAAGCTTTGAGCAGAAATAGAGATAATGAGGTGTTTGCAGCTTAACACCTCGTCTAAAGAGGCAAATCCGGCTACATCCCTAGGGGTTCTGGACCACACTTTCGGAGAATAATTTTTAGACATCGCAAACGCAAGGGCGCTCCCCCACTTGCCAAGCCCTATAACACCTATACTCATCTCTCCCCTCCGATACACTCTCTTCTAAATCTGGTAAGCTCGGCACGACCGCCCATCACGACAAGCACATCGCCTGCATCTATTTTGTGATTAAAAGAATTTACGTTAAAAATAAAGCGCTTACTTATCTGTTTGTCTCTTAGTCCAAGAAGTATAATATCGTAAGAGTTGCCGATATCAAGGTCAAACAGATACTTTTGGTCTATATTTGAGCTTCTCTCGACCTCTATTTCGGCTATTTCTATTCCGTGCTCCCTTCCGTTTAGCGTTTTATCGGCATACACTACAGAATCTATGAGCCCCAATGCGGTCGGACGTTTTAGCAAATGAAAGGCTCTGGTAGCCCCTATTTCATTAAAGTCTATAGTTTCGTTTGCTCCCGCTAAAATCAGCTTTCTTTTTGAATTGGCGTCAGAGGCTCTTGCCAAAATATTTACATCCGTGCTCAAAGCGCGAACGCTCAATGTAACAAACAAGTTCAAATCATCGTCGTCGGTAACGCAGAAAAAGTCGGTAATCCCGCTTCCAACCCCTATTTTAATCAAATTTTCATCATCCGACAAATCCGTAAGAACCGGGCTAAAGCCGTCATTTGCGGCTTGTGTAAAATTTTCACGATTATTTGTCGCTATGATTATTTGATCTAATTCGACACGGAGATTTTTGAGCAACTCCTTGGCTACGTCAGAATAATCATAAATCACTATTTTCCTAAGCATATTCGCACTCTCTAAGCAATCTAAGCCTAAGCCCCTCTACACGCCTTGGCTTTCCTACGACTATAAGTATGTCGTCGTTTTTTAACTGTGTATCGCCCTTTGGATTAAACAAAAACTCGCCGTCTTGTCTCACTATCCCAAGCACCAAAACACCGAAATATCCACTCTCCAAATTGGCCAAAATCAATCCGTTTCTGCTGTTTTTTATATGAATCTCCTCCACAAGCACGTGCTTGTCGTCAGATATTAATTCATGTATGGCCTGATAGGAAACGGGCGAGTTCAAAAACTCAGCAAGAACGGCAGCGCCTTGCTTGAGTCCTATCGTCTCGTCGGCTCCGGCAAAAAGCATTTTCTGCTCATTTTTTGCCTCATTAAATTTTGATATTATTTTTACACTGCGAGATAGCGCTCTTGCAGCCAATATTATGGATATATTGACGGTATCGCTCTTGGTAAGACATATAATCGCCTGAGCTTTTGTGGCTATATCTAGGGTTTTTAGAGTATCGGCATCGGTTGCATCGGCCAAAAAAGCCTTTAACCCCAAATCTCTAGCTTTGGCGATTCTATCTTTGTTTATATCCATGACTACAAAATCCATCTGCGAACTCGAAAGCTTATGGGCAAGTTCCTCACCCATCTTCCCAAAACCGCATATAAGGACAAACTCTTTTAGCTTCTCTATATGTTGATGGCTCTTTTGCTCTCTGACCGCATTTATCTTTTGTCCAAGCGTCGTAGTCACGAGAGATGTTAGCATCGCAAGCACGCCGAGTCCTGCAAATACTAGAAAAATAGATGCTATTTTTGATTCCGGCACAGTCGGAACAACGTCCCCATAACCGACGGTCGCTATCGTAATAACAGACCAATATACCGCGTCAAAATACGTATTTACTTTTGGGTTTTCTGCCTCAAACACATAAAACAAAGACGAAGCTATAAAAACCGTCATCGTAATAAGGATAAACAGCACCCCAAATTCATATTTTTTGGTAGAGAGTATCGAAAACAGCCCCCTTGTGACTTCAGAATATCTAAAAATCTTAAATAGCCTTAGAGGTCTAAGCTCAGGATGTATCGACAGAAGGTCTATTATACTCATCGGGTGTAATACAAACATCAACTTATTTTGAACGATATCCAAAAAAAGTCTTCTCCATTGCGGCTTTACAAGCATCTCATCCCACTCTTCAAGGCGCAAAATTATTATCTTATGGATATCCGAATGAACCCAAAACCTAAGCAAATACTCGACGATAAAAACCAATATTGCAAAAATTTCTATTATGTCTAGCAGCAAATTTGTTTGATTTTTGATGTCGTAAAGATATATACCGACCGTCAAAAAAACAATCGTAACCATTGCATAATCAAAGTATTTTTTATATCTAAAAGAGTCGTTTAAAAGCAGATTTTTAAAAAAAGATTTTAATGTCGCATACGTCATTGAAGTATCCAATGCGTATGCTATAAGCAGAATATGTTTTGCTAAGAAGTTACCCATTTAAAAGTTGTTTGAGAAGCTCATTTACTTTTGCAGGATTTGCACTTCCTTTGCTTGCCTTCATCGTTTGACCCACGAAGAATCCAAAAAGAGCCTCTTTCCCAGCTTTATATCCGGCTACTTGCTGAGGGTTTGCCTTAATTACCTCTTCGATAATCGCAATAATAGCGCCATCGTCACTAACTTGTTTAAGACCCAATTTCTCGATAACCGCGTCTATCTCTTCGCTTGTATTTTCTACCAGATAGTCAAGTACGTCTTTTGCCGCTTTGCCGCTGATTGTGCCGTCACTTATTCTTTTTGTGAGTGTCGCAAGCTTGGATGCGTCTATCCCGCCTTCCGCCAACTCAACCCCTTTTGCGTTCAAACGACCCAAAAGCTCTGTCGTCAACCAACTAACCGCAAGCTTCGTATCTGAGCCCTCTTTTACCATGGTTTCAAAGTAGTTTGCCATATAAAGGTCGTTTGTGAGAACTCCGGCATCATAAGGTTTTAGTCCGTAAGAGTTTACAAATCTATCTTTTTTCTCATCCGGAAGTTCAGGCAGTTTTTTTGCCTCTTCCATCATCTCATCGGTAACTATCAGCGGTGGAAGGTCTGGATCCGGGAAGTATCTATAGTCAGCCGAGCCCTCTTTGCCCCTCATTGAACGAGTTTCGTTTTTGGACGGGTCGTATAGTCTAGTCTCTTGCACGACCTCTTTTTCGTATACGCCGCTCATCCACGCCTCGCGCTGTCTGGCCACCTCATAATCAATAGCACGTTGAATAAATTTGAAGCTGTTGATGTTTTTGATTTCAACTCTTGTGTATAGCTTTGTATCGCCGACAGGTCTTATCGACACATTGGCATCGCAACGAAATGATCCCTCTTGCATATTGGCATCAGATATATCAAGGTAGGTCACTATCGCATGGAGTTTTTTGAGATACAGCACCGCTTCAAGCGAGCTTGACATATCAGGCTCAGATACTATCTCCACGAGCGGCGTACCGACGCGGTTTAGGTCTACTTTGCTGTATCCGCTCTCGTGTATATTTTTACCGGCATCCTCTTCCATATGCGCTCTTGCTATTCTGACGGTTTTTGAGCCGCCGTCTTCAAAATCTATCGTCAGCGTACCGTGTTCGACTATAGGGATAGTAAATTGTGATATCTGGTAAGCCTTCGGTGAATCCGGGTAGAAGTAGCTTTTTCTGTCAAATATTGACGCTTTATTGATGGTAGCGCCGACCGCGTTTCCAAACAGCATCGCTTTTTTGACGGCCTCCATATTGAGAACCGGCAAAGCACCCGGTAATGCTAGGCAAGTAGGGCACGTATTGGAGTTTGGCTCATCCCCGAAGCTCGTAGAGCAGTTACAAAAAATCTTAGTTTTAGTGTTTAGTTGGACGTGAACCTCAAGCCCTATTACCGTTTCAAATTGCATATAATTCCTTTATTATCTTACAAAATATCGAATAGAGGCAAAACCGAAAATACCGGTAGCCGCTATATTTTCTGCTTTTATCTCATCATCTATTCCGCCGAGTGCAAAAAGCTTTGTCTTATCAAGCGCTTCCGCAATATTTGCAAACGTTTCAAAACCAATCGGCGCGCCCTTGTTTGGAGTATCATAAACCGGGCTAAGTGTCACATAGTCACACCCGTTAGCCAAGGCAGCCAAAACATCGTCCGCACTATGACAGCTAACAATACACAACAAACCGGTATCTTTGACGGCTTTTATCTCATTTATTTGGTCGCCTCTCAGGTGTACACCGTCAAGCTCGTATTTCAAAGCAAGTTCCAATGAGCCGTTGACAAACGATACAGAGCCCATGTTTTCGCAAACCGCACTAAAAGCTCTCAAAAGATCGTTTTTATCTCCGTCGGACTTATCGCGAAAGCAAACAAATTCAGGGGTGTATTTTATTAAACTTCGGTTTAATGCTGCCGTAAAGGACTCTGGAGTTGTGGTGTAGTAAAAAGGGTCAGTTATTAGGTATTTCTTCATCCGTAGACTCCTTGGAGGCTGGGAGCTTGGATAAGATATCTTTTAATATTTTTGTCTGCTCTTTTTTTTCTGCGGCAATATCTTGCAAGAGCGAAAGCCCCTCAAAAAAAGCAACAAATAAAAAACCGGATGAAAGCCCTAGAATAAAGAGTAAAACTGCCGTAAAAAAGCTGATTGTAAGACCGTGTAGAAAAAGATATATGCCGATAGAAAAAGACAAAACCCAAGAAACCCCGATGCAAAAGCTAATCAGGGATTCAAGGTATTTTTGTCTCATAAATTTAGTGTTTGTTTTCTTCTTCGATTACTACGGCACCTGCAAGGTAAACGTATGTAAGAATCATAAATATAAACGTTTGAAGAAGACCGAAGAAAAATAGTAGGAAAAACGCCGGAAGAGGCAGAACCCAAGGAACTAGCATAAGTAGAACCATAAGGAACATATCATCACCCTTTACGTTACCCATAAGCCTGAAAGAAAGAGAGATAATTCTTGAAATGTGAGAGATTATCTCTATCGGGAACATAAGCGGAGCAAGTACCTTAACCGGACCCATAAAGTGTGCGAAATAGTGAACAAAACCTTGGTGTCTGATACCTTCAAAGTTGTAGTATATAAACACGATAAGTGCAAGAGCCAAAGTCATATTGATGTTGCTCGTAGGAGATTCGAAACCAGGGATAACGCCCATCATATTTGACGTAAATACCACTAGACCGATAGTTGCTATAAGAGGCAGGTATCTTCTAGCTCTCTCTTCGCCGAATACGCCGGCGCCCATATTGATTACGCCTTCAAGATATACTTCCATAACATTTTGAAGCCCTTTTGGGACTAGCTTCATTCCCTGTACCGCTACCACGGCTATTATAATAACAAGCGCAACCATCAAAATAGTGTGCGATACCAGTATCGCCGCTTGTGAATGGCCTAGAAAAGCGCCGAAAAAAGTAAAGAGTCTACCTTCCATTTTTTGCCTTTGAGACTAAAGTTTTGGGGCATTCTACCCAACTAGTGTTTAAACTTTTATAATTTAATAACGTCGAATTATACAGTAGCCGAGTAGCTTTTTGGGCTGTTTTGATGTCTAATTTTTATTCACCGCTATACATCTTTCCAGTGTTTTTTGGCAACCATTTCGGTGACACGGCGTATCATGCTGACGCCAAGTTCATATTCCCCTATGAAAACGTCTTTAATCCCCTGTTTGATAAAAATATCGGCCGCCTCTTCACTATGTGTCCTAATCACCGCTTTTGTATTCGGATTTACTTTTTTTATCGCATCCACAATAATGCTCGCCTGAAAAGCGTCGGGTATCGCCAATACCGCAACCTCGGCATATCCGATACCTACCGATACCAAAGCCTCCAAATCGGCTCCATCGTCGCAAACCGCCAATATTCCAAGTCGTCTCAGTTTCTCAACTTTTTCCCTGGTCTGTTCCAATACGGAAAATGAGATATTTTTCTCCGCAAGTGACTTGGCTATATGTTTGCCGACTCTGCCGTATCCTATCAACACGACTTGCGGCTTAGTATTGCCAATGTCTTCCTCGTTCAAGGTTGTCGGCGCAAAACTTTTTGGTTTATCTAGGTTTTCGGCAAATACTTTAAATTTGAGTAAAAAATTACGAATAGGATTGACAAAATTAAACACTAGAGGGTTGATGGCTATTGATATCAAAGCCCCCGCAAGAATATAATTTTGACCCTCTAGCGGCAATATACCAAGGGCAACGCCCATTCCGGCAAGTATAAACGAGAATTCACCTATTTGGGCAAGAGAGGCGGAGACTAAAAGAGCGGTATTGAGAGGATATTTAAAAAATAAAACAATCAAAAATGCGGCTATCGATTTGCCAAATACTATTATCGCGACGACGGAGAGTACATGAAGAGGTTTTTCTATCAATATATACGGGTCAAATAACATACCGACGGAGACAAAAAACAATACCGAAAAAGCATCTCTAAGCGGGAGCGATTCGGCGGCAGCCCTTTGGCTCAGCGAAGACTCCCGCATCACCATTCCCGCAAAAAAAGCGCCGAGTGCAAAAGAAACACCGAACAAATATGCAGAACCAAAGGCAATACCCATAGCTGCACCGAGTACGCACAAAGTAAACAACTCCCTTGAGCCTGTTTTTGCGGTATGCAGCAGCAGCCACGGGAAAAATCTTTTGCCGACGACAAGCATCAGGGCAACAAAAATAGCCACCTTGCCCATCGCCACGAATAAAGTCTGAAAGATGGCGCCTCCATCGGCCTCATCCCCAACCACCGAAGCCGCCATGGTAGGTAGCAAAACAAGAACCAATACCGTCACCAAATCCTCGACGACAAGCCAACCCACGGCTATTTTGCCATTGACGGTCTCTAGTATGTTTCTATCCTCAAGGGCTCTTAGCAAAACAACCGTACTCGCGACCGACAAAGCAAGTCCAAAAACCAAAGAAGCACCGATACTCCACCCCCAAAAATGCGCTACGAGCATACTCAAAAGGGTCGCGGCAGTTATCTGGGCAATCGCTCCGGGCAGCGCTATTTTTTTGACGGACAAAAGCTCGTCAACCGAAAAATGCAGCCCAACGCCGAACATAAGGAGTATGACCCCTATCTCGGCCAACTCTTTAGACAACTCCAAATTGGCTACAAAACCCGGTGTTGCGGGTCCGATAATTATCCCTGCAAGCAAGTATCCCACAAGGGCGGGCAATCTAAGCTTGGTTGCTATAAATCCCATAACAAACGCTACGGCCAATGCGGCGGAAATAGTGGTAATAAGCGTTACGCTATGGGGCATTCAACACTCCAATCAAAAATTTATTCCTTTTTTATACAAGTCTAACCGATTAGCGTTAACTTTATAAAACAATTTGTAAAGTTTGTATACTAAAATTTGTACATCAGCACGTCAAGCGAAGAGCTTTCCAATATATCAAATGCAAAAAAGCTAAACATTCCCGTGGTGTGAAGGCATATCAAATCGGCACCTATGGGCGCTACGGTCTCCATAAAATGCTTATGACCGAGCCTCCCTTTCATAATTCTAAGCTCCACTCTCTCTTTTTGAATGCCTAGCGAGTCGATAAAAATATTTGCCTTTTTGTCTATGTCCGACCTAATATTGTTCTGAAAGTCATCTATGGCGTCGCCGCTAAAGCCGTAGTAGTTGCTTAGCCTGCTCTCAAAAGGAACGGTATATAGATTTAGCAATACAAGCTTCGCATCCGAAAACATTTCTGCCGCTTTTTTGACGGCTATTCTGGATTCATCAGAAAAGTCTGTTGGGCATAATATCTTTTTGTATTCCGGATTAAGCGCATTTTTAACAATCAAAACCGGAGATGAAGCCCCTCTGATGATATCTTTTGTGTGAGAGCCGACAAAAAGGTCTTCCAAAACCGAGTTTTCACCTGCGGCACCTATGATAACGACATAAGCGTCCAATTCTTTTGCGAGCTTTGATAATTCGTCTTTGATATTTCCTCTTTTGCAGTAGAAATTTTCAAGTTTTAGCCCGGCTATTCTCCCATCCAAAGAACTCCAACATCGCCCGCTAAAGTCCGTAGTATCGTCTATTTCGGCAAAAAACGAGTCTTCTATAACGTGAGCTACGCACAGTGTTGCGCCCATCGTATCGGCAAGCCTGGAGGCCTTGTTTAGCATTTCAAAGCTGCTATCAGAAAAGTCTGTCGCCGCCAATACAACAAAATCTCGCATCATAATCCTTTGTATTTGGTTGCGAGTATTAAAACAAAAGCTTCTTAAAATTTGATATGTATAGACGGCAGACCCGCAAAAGCAGGCCTGTGCGGTATTATGCGGTCAAAGTCGATAGGAGTGAGTCGGAGCTTGTAGAGTAAGAAGAACTCATCTGTTTGATATAGGCCGAAATCATCTCTTGTACTTTTGTGCTGCTAAGTCCGGCCGTTAGCTCTTCTTCGTCTATCGTGCCGTCACCGTCGGAGTCAAGCGAAGACATAATATTTTTAGATGAACTTGAAGAGTCATCGGAATCAGACGAGCCCTTGTTTGGCGGCGGAGGCGGAGGAGGCATTGACGCCATCATATCTTTCATACCGGTTTGAAACTCATCGCTACTTAGCGCCCCGTCACCATCCGTATCAAATTGCGCAAAAGCCTCTTCCGCGTTTATTTGGCTTGCCTGAGGCCCCTTGCTAATAAAGTCTGCGAATTCGGTAGCATCTATGCTTCCGTCTTCGCCGCTATCGGCTTTTGAAAATAGCTCCGTCAGACTAGGCGGCTCTTTCATGCCACCCATGCCTTGCCCTTGTTCGCCGCCGAATCTTGCTTTGTTCATATTTGATTCCATCTGACTTCTCAGGCTTTGCATCCCTTTGTCCATTTCATCTTCGGATATGCTGCCGTCAGAGTCAGAGTCAAAACTGGTAAAAGTAGATTCAGAATCTATGGAATCGCCGTTTGGCCCTTTTGCCAAAAAGTCGGTAAGTTCCGTTTTGCTAAGTCCGCCGCTACCGTCGGCGTCCGCCTTGTCGTACATGGCTTTTTTCATAGCCGCCATTTGTTCTTCGGAGGGTCTCTCTCTCACCTGCCCCGAGTAGTTGCTATAATTACTATAGCTACTTGAATAACCACTTATCGCACTCATCGTAGCCTCCTTTTTTAAGTTGCGCTTTTCGCACGCAGTATATTTGCAAAGCCCGGTAAATAACAAGTAAATCCAAAACCAATCAAATTAAACGGTTTTTGCCTTTTTTGTTTACCGGATATTTACTCGACGGGAATCCATTTTGGATAAAATAAATATTATGATTAAAGCGATTTTGATAGAAGACGACGCCAATATGTGCGAAATTTTGGAGGAGTATCTTGCCGGATTCGATATATCGGTAAGCGCTTATAGGATGCCGAGCGAAGGGCTTGCGGCGATAGGCAGAGATGAATTTGACATTCTCATACTAGACCTCAACTTGCCGCAAATAGACGGCCTAGAGGTATGCAAAATAGTAAAAGAACGCTCACCGATGCCAATCATCATCACATCAGCAAGAGGCGAGATAGACGATAGGGTAACCGGATTTGAACTCGGCGCGGACGACTATCTGCCAAAGCCTTTTGACCCAAGAGAGCTTGTCGCACGCATCAAGGCAAGGGTCGGCGGAAAAATAAATACTCCTTACGCAAGCGGTTTTTTGGTCGATGTGCAAGCCCTTGAAATTCATAAAAACGGCAAAAAAATCAATCTCACAGCCGCCGAGTTTGAAGTATTGCGTCTGCTGATAGAACACCCAAATACGGTTCTATCAAGAGATCAGATAGTTGACAGCGTAGAGTCGATGAAATGGGCGAGCGTCGACAAAAGCGTAGACGTAATAATCGGCAGAATAAGGGCAAAAATAGGCGATGAGGCAAAAAATCCGAGACACATCAAGACCGTAAAAGGGTTTGGATACAAGTTTGCCCCGTGAATAAAAACTCAATTATCAAAAAAATAACTATATTTTTCGGCCTCTTTCTTATCCTTATCTTCGCAATAGCCTTCGGCGCACTCCAGGCACACAAAAAACATCAGCATAGAGATTTTTTTGACCGCCTAAGACATAGCGAGACGGTACCTAGTCTCCAGCCAAAGCAAAAAGAGAGAGTTGCGCTCTCGGAGCTTGAGGCGACACTTTTAAGCAAAGAGGAGTGCGAGCGGGTCAAATACGAAATGGATGAAGAAAAATATCCAAAACCACCGCATCCCCCGCCTATGCCGCCACATATGAAACCCCAAGGTCCGCCTCCGGAAGAGTTTTTTTTCAAAGAGATTAAGCTGTATACGGATTTTTTTGATACCGTCGCCGTATTGAAAGTTGACGGCAATGAAATAGGGATATTGGACGAAAAATCAAGCGCTACTTTTTATTTTTATTTTTTATCGATACTCGGAATTGTACTGCTCGGGATAACATTGCTTTATTCGGCCATACTAAAAAGCCTTAGCCCGATAAAAGAACTAGGCGTTGAAATAGAGGCTTTCGGCGCAGGAATAACACCAAAGGTAAAACAAGAATACAGAAACGACGAAGTCGGCAGAATACAACAAGCTTTTCACGCCGTTTCGACAAAAATATCGGGGCTTATCGACGCCAGAGAGATATTCCTGAAAAATGCGGCGCATGAGCTTAAAACCCCTATAGCAAAAGGGGTTATTGTAGCCCATATGGTAAGCGACGAGAAACAAAAGAAAAGACTACTTGATATATTTTCTTCTATGACGCAGATTATAGAGGGGATTATGACCGCCGAAAAGGTGATAGCTCAAGGTTTTGCGCCGCACATAGAACCTATATTGCTGCGTGGTTTTTGTGAAAAAATAAGAAAAAAACTCCTTCTTACCCCTGTAGATATAAGTCTGGATATCGGAGTGGCCTCGATAGCCATGGCAGACCCGGGGCTGCTTGAAATAGCGCTCTCAAACCTATTTGAAAACAGCGTCAAATTCAAGAACAACTCAGCGGCGGCGATATGCAAATTTGAAAACGGAAAAATATCCATACAAAACAACGGAAACCCGCTGGAAGAGCCGATAAATAGATATTTTGAGCCGTTTTTCAAAGAGACAAGCATAAGAAACGAAAACGGAATGGGGCTTGGGCTATATCTATCCAAAAAAGTACTAGAAATACAGGGAATCAGGCTTTCGTATAGACACGAGGATGGAATAAATATTTTTGAGATAGGCTAGGCAGTAAGCTTTGGCAATAACTTTTGGGGACGAGGATTGAATAAAAGTAGCATGCCCCTTTTTATGGTGCGTTAGAAATTTAAAGATGAGTGGTTACAAAGATGACACTGAATGTTTTTTTGATGTTTTTATCTAGGTGAAGGTGGAAGGAGCATCCTTTTATCTTATGAAATATCTCAAAAGCATGCACGTAAAATCGTATATTGCGAAACTGACAAAATGTAACTATAATTTTAGATAAATTGTTTGTAATTTGATGTCATAAAAAAGGAAGGTGGCATGTGGGGATTGCCAACATATAAGTTACGTGTTGATGAAAATACATTATATTTAGAGTCTATTCAAACAAAATTATCAGAGTATAAAGTAATCTGTTATGATGCGGATCAAAAACTGATTAAAATCGAAGCTATAAAGTACACAGGGAAAATGAAGATACATACAGACAGGATAATTGACTTTAATGAAGAGTTGATTAAGAAAATATTGCCTGAATGTTTTGTGTAAAAAGCAAATAGTTTGAATAGTAGAATCTAGGACAAGGAATATAAAGACATAAAGGCGTGGTACTTTTATAATACCGCAAACAATTCTACCCCAGCTTCTCCTGCCCTATTCTGTAAAGCGCAAAGTCGTATTTGACCGGGTCGTTCGGGTCAAATTCCCGTAGTTTTTCGGTTATCATGACCGCCGATTTGAGGTCATAGCTCTTTCTATCCAGCAGCCCGAGTCTTTTGGATACATTGAAAGTATGTGTGTCGAGGGGAAGTATCAGGTGTCTTTTTTCGACATCGCCTTCCCAAAGTCCCATATCAAGGCAGTCTCTCCTGACCATCCAGCGAAGATACATATTCCATCTCTTTAGCGGAGAGCCTGTCATTTTGATCTCTTCCGAGCCTACAAGGAAGTTTAGCCCTTGTGTATCGGGCTTTAGTATTTTATTTAGCTTTTCTATGGCGTAGTGTAACCCCTCCAAAACAGAGCCGTATTTTTGGTAGCCTCTGAGAAAATACTCTTTCACCCCGCCCTCTTTTTGCAGCTCTCTTAACGCTTTAAAAAAGCGCACCGTATCGGACGGTGTCTGAAAGCGGTAATATTTGTCGCCAAAAGCCGTGTCTATATCATCGGCGTCAAAATCAAGCGACGACAAAAACTTCACTATCTGAGACGCATTGCCGTAAGCAAAAAGAGCGCAAGCAAGGGCGATATGTTCATCGTTATATTTTTTTGCTACTATAAGCGGGTCTGGCCTCGTCTGCTCACACAGCTCACCTTCGCAATTTCTTGCTTCATATTCATCGTCTAGTCTTTGCTTTAGCTCTTTCATATAGCGCTACTCTTTGCATTAATAGTATTTTGAAGTTTGAACGACAGATTCACAAGGACAAAAGTGACCAAAAATATCATAAGTCCAGGGAAAAAACTAACCCACCAAGCAATATCCATCACATCTTTGCCGTCAGAGAGTAGTCCGCCCCAGCTCATATCGGGAGGCAATATACCAAGCCCCAAAAAGCTAAGAGAACTCTCGGCAAGAATAGCTCCACTGACGCCAAATACAAAGCTAGTAAGCAGTATCGGCGATAAAAGCGGAGCATAGTATTTGAGGATTATTTTTGCGTCGGAGACTTTTGCGATTTTGAGGATTTTGATAAACGGCTTGTCGTTTATCGCGTACACTTCGCTCCGAAGCAGCCTCGCCGTACCCATCCATGAGCTAATCGCTATGATAAAAATAAGCAAAAACGGAGATATATCGATGTATGCCACAAGAGCCAAGAGAAGGAAAAAAGTCGGTACCGTCAAAAACAAATCTATCAGTACCACAACGCCCTTGTCTACGATGCCTCTGTAAAATGCGGCGCTCACCCCTATAGCCAAGGAGAGCGCCACTGAGGCCAAAGATGCCACAAAACCTATCGTAAGAGAGTTTTGCCCTCCCAGCATTACGCGGGCAAGCATATCACGCCCCAATCTGTCTGTGCCAAACAGCGCCGATAGATTAGGGGCTTCCAATATCCTATCTTTATCGAAGGCATTTGCATCAACCCCGTACAACAAAGGGCCGACAAAGCAAAAGAGTGCAATGAAAGCGATAAAAAGCAGATACTCTTTAAATTTGCCCATTTACTGCTTGATGCCAAGTAGCGTATTTAGCATCTGATCAAGAGTGGTAACCACTTTTGCCGAAGCCTGATAGCCCGATTGGAATTTGATAAGACTCACCATCTCTTCGTCGGTCGATACCTTGGATATGGAAGACATCTCTTCGTAAACCGCGTTATATACAGCCGTAGCAGCGTCATTGTTGAGCACCGCCGTTTCCGTATCGGCAGCCACCCTTGTCGCAGTATCCAGATAAAAGCCGGCAATCGTATTGTTATTAATATCGCCATTTCTCATCTTGAACTCTATCTTGTCGTATTGCAATTGCAATATAGAGTTTGCCACAGTGTTATTGCCGTTGACCGGAGCGGAATATGGCTTAATCAAATCCGGACTATTTATAAAAGTATCTTTTAGGTTAATATTGGCGGCACTTGTTCCGTCAAACAACCTTCCAAGACCCAATGCGCCCGCAAAATTTGAAGGTGACGTTGAGCTATCCTCTATCGCTATCCTATAGCCCATCCCGGATACGTTTGCGGTTTGAGTCAGCGAAAATTCGCCGTTTGTGCCGGATACAAAATTTGCTTGAAAATAGCTATTAAGGTCGTTAGTCGCATTTCCGTCGGCGTTGTCATCTTGGTTTGCATTGATTTTTGCCGCAATAGAGCTGAGAGTATCGGTATATATATCTACGTTGATAGTTCTTCTGGACACTTCATTTCCGGCATTATCATAAACCACCGCGTCAAACGAGCCGTTTTTTAAATTTAAAGGCAAGAACGAAACAGGCTCCGTACCCGTAGCATTTACCTTGTTTGAGCGCATTTCAGTGGCGGCGCTGGCAGCATAAGTATTGTTCATACTCTCGACAAAACCCTTGGCAAAAGTATCAAGCCTGTCTATATAATCTTGAAGCTTACCTTTTGTCGGTGTTCCGGTGGCGGAATCTATAGCCGTACCTCTAAGGTCTAGTATAGCGCCGAGCCTACCGTTTGTTATCTTGTCCGAGATGTCTATCAACGTATAGTCTTGATATTCAAAAAACACGCTATTAAACTGCTTTGACGAACTATTGCTATCGGTTTTTAGCACTAGCGGATGATATGTAGCGCCGTCAACAAGCGGATATCCGCCTACCTGTACGACATATTGATTTGAGCCGTCAGCCACGCTAGAATCGACAAGCATATTTGTCTTAACGCCCTCTTTGCTCACGTTTATATTAAGAAGTTTTGAGAGTGCGGTCTCGCGCTTATCTCTTTCGTCTCTTAGGTCGTTAGCGTTATTCGTTCCGTTTGACTCATGCACGGCTATTTTTTGATTAATATCCGCAATTTCTTTTGCCAAACGATTAATCTCTTCTACGACAGGCTCAACCCTTTTGTCCAAAGAGGCTTGCAAGTCGGTAAGCGCACTTCTCGTATCTTGAATTATGTTTGAAAGGTTTTGAGCATGCTCCGCTACGGCTATGGCTTGCTTTGAGTCGTTTGGATTGTTTGCATAGTTTTGCCATGCGTCAAAATAGCTTTGAATGTATTTTGATACACCGCTTCCGGCTATATCCGGAAAGTACTTGGATACTTCCACAAGCGTACTTTCTTCAAAGTCGGTAAACTCTTGTTGCATGGATGAGCTAGTAAGTCTACGATATACAAACTCATCGTGTATCCTAACGACAGTCGCAACTTCAGAGCCGGTACCTATATCGCCCGGGAATGTATAAAAAGGCGATTTTGTTTGTATAGAAGCTCTTTGTCTCGTATAGTCCGCATTGTTTGCATTTGAGATGTTGTTACTTGTTACGTTAACCGCTATCTGCGAAGTTTGCAGGCCGCTGTACGCAGTATACAGCGAATCAAATATACCGGCCATGGCTTACGCCTTTATTTCAAGAAAACTTGAACGTCTCTGGACGACTCCGTCATAACCCATATTGTGCTGCTCGTCCTTGGCGGTCATTTGATCCAAAAGCGAATTATAAAAAGAACCGACAGCAACAACTAGCTTTGCATAATGCTTATTTGTTGATTTTAGTTCGTTTAGTTTTTGCCTCATGTCATCAAGCAAATCTTTTTGTGGTTCACTCAAAAGATCTTTTAGCTCCAGCGACGGACTCGCGGTTGCCATCGACACTATTTCCGAGTCTATTAGGTTTTTATATTTTTCAAAAGTGCTGACCATCTCTTCTTTGCTTTTCACTTTACCGAAAAGCTTATCGTGCTTGGCCTGCTTGATATCTTCTATATCTGATTTTGTAATGTCTATTAAATTTTGTAGCGTTTCAATAGCAAGATTTATGTAGTGAACTAACATTTTAAACCCCTTAAAATATACGAGAAAAACTAAAACCCGACAAGAGCCTTAGCAGTTTTGTCCATATCGAGCTGGTATGTTCCGCCCTCTATAGATTTCTTTAGCTTTTCTACTTTTGATTCTTCTGAGAGTTGCTGAGCGGCTTCTTTTTTTTCCACTTTCGCTCCATCTTTTTGTAGTGCTTGGTTTTGGAGTCCGACGATGCCGGAGTTAAGTGCGTTTACCATTTTGATTCCTTCATGAACACAAGGGTTTGTTGTTAGTTCACGCACAATATCGACAGCTAGACTCAAAATTTTAGGCTCTCTCTTTCAAAAAATCAAAAAGCATTTTGCTATAACCGAAGTTTCCGGTAACCGAATTTGAAATAGCGTCCGTATACATGGATTTGTATATTTCTTTACCTGCGGCATCCGGAAACAAAGAGTATTTCTCATCCATTGCAATATCCAACATCTGCTTGACTATTACAGACTCAAAAGCGTCTGTTTTTTCTTTCAAAGCGGCGTCTTCTTTACTAACCGTTTTGATGGCGTTAGCCTTTGAAGTAGCATAAGAACCGAGTGCGCTTGATACGTCTATCATTTCAATGCTCCTTATATAATTTCAAGGTCGGCTTTTATAGCGCCTGCGCTTTTCATCGCCTCTATGACCGATATTATGTCTCTCGGTTTTGCACCAAGCTTTTGAAGAGCGCGCATCAACGTAGAGAGCGTCATCTCGGAACTTGGAGCCATAACTACATTGGAGGCAAGACCCACTTTTGTTTGGTCTCCCAAATCTATAACCGATTTTCCGTCGACGTCCGGTTCTTTTTCACCGGCCGATCTGACTTTAATGGTTATATCGCCGTGGGTTATCACAACCGGATCAATCCTTATGTCAGCTCCAGCAACTACCGTTCCCGTTTTTTCATCTATGATGATTTTATTTTCTCTTTGTGCATCCACAGCTATATCTTGCACTTTTGCTATGAATTCAACAGAACTCATATTTACTGGCTTTACGAGCTTCAGCGTTCTGGAGTCCTCGGCAAAAGCCACCCCTCTACCAAGAGCCCTATTGATGGCGTCTTGTATTTTTACGGCATTTTGAAAGTTGGCCTGCTTTAGACTTAGCATTACACCCTCTTTTTGGGCTATATTAAAAGGGATTTCCTTCTCTATTAGCCCGCCGCTTCTTATCGTGGCAGCCGTTACATGGTTTTTTTGCCCCTTACCGCCGGCGTTAAAACCGCCTGTTGATATAGTCCCTTGCCCAAGCGCATATATTCTTCCGTCAACACCTTTTAGAGCGGTCAAAAGGAGAGTTCCACCCTCAAGAGACTTGGCATCTCCTATCGATGACACCGACACGTCTATTTTGTCGCCCTGCCTTGAAAACGGCGGAATATTTGCCGTTACGACCACGGCCGCTATATTTTTGGATTTTATGTCTTTAGGGTCTATTTTGACATTTACCGTAGCAAGAAGGTTTGAGAGAGACTGTGTCGTAAAGACAGAAGTTGAGCCGTCTCCCGTACCGTTGAGACCGACCACAAGACCGTAGCCTATTAGCTGATTGTCTCTTACCCCTACCACGTTTGCAAGGTCTTTGATTCTGGTGGCAAACAAAGATTCGCAAAATAGTGTAAACAGTAGGCAAACGCCAAAAACTTTTTTCATAAAAAGCCCTAAAGAGTGGTTTTAGCTCTTTAAAGCAAAGCCCGTTCCAAACGGGCTGTAATAATATTGATTGTTGGGGATTTTATACGGTGTAGTAAGCTACCGAGCTTTTGCCGAATTTTTTAGATTTTACGCAGGTGAAAGCCCCGATAGATAGAGGCAGTTCGTATCCGGTCATATATTCTACGGCGACTATGTCGAGCGGATGCGGCTTGATTGCGGCTATTAGAGATATCGTATCTTCATAGACGTTTTCCATATTGTCTCTGATACTAAACGGCGGATCAAAATAAAAAATTCTCTTCTCTTTTTTTGCCACGCTCTCCAAAAGTTCAGGAAAAAACCTAAAACTATCGGCATTGTATACCCTCGCGTTTTGCACACCGAGCAAATCAAGGTTTTTTTGGATGCATGCGTATGAGTTTCTATCTTTTTCTATAAAATACGCAAACTCCGCCCCTCTGCTAAGAGCCTCTATCCCTATCGTTCCGCTACCGGCAAAAACCTCTACAAATACGGCTCCTGCGACTTCACCTTGAAGGGCATTAAATACAGATTCCCTGATGATATTTTTGGTGCTTCTGGTGACGGCTATATCCGCCAAAAATATTGTTTTCCCTTTGAAGTCTCCGGCTATCACTTTTGATGTCAGTTGTTTTTTCATCTAGCGCCCCTTATCGTCGCAACAAGATCCGTTACAAATTTCTGTGTAAGCGCCGCTATTTGTTTTTCAAGCTCGTCGCCCTCTTTTCTAACGGCTTGCAAAGCAACCGTTCTAGGTCGCCTAAGTCTCTTGTGATACTCGCCTGCAGCCTTGATTAGCTTTGACTTTGAAAACGGTTTTCTTAGATTTGAGCCTTTGTCGTCCCCTATCACAAACACGGGCTTTTCGGAGTCTATAGCCTTGTCGGATATAACAAAATCACAAGCCGAATAAGAACTAAGATGCTCTTTCAAAAAGACTTCTAGGCATTTTTTCAAAAGCGGGGAATCACAGATGACGGCAACTTTCAAAGAATATCCTCAAACTATTTTTTGTGATTTTAGCTAAATTCAAATTTCAGCTTCGTTTGCCGATATAACCAACAAGCATATTAAGGACAATCCAAAAAGCGGGGTTTAATATTATGGAAATACAAAACATACCAAGCGGCAGCTACATAGCCCAAAGTGGAATGAAAGCTGCTTCAGAGACAGGACAGTCTTCTGAGACCAAAGGCACATCGGCAGCGGCCATACAAAAGCAAAGCGACGAGACAGCCGACAAAACAAAAC
Source organism: Campylobacterales bacterium (assembly GCA_050252455.1). GTDB lineage: Bacteria > Campylobacterota > Campylobacteria > Campylobacterales > UBA6016 > UBA6016. The sequence continues at coordinate 39,078 of JBFWKW010000015.1, forward strand.
AAGAAGATTTAAAACAAGAGCTAATGCAGCTCACGGAAGATTTAAATAAAGAGATGAATCCTCTGAATATAAACGTCAAATTCGGTTTTGAGGATAAAATCGGCGAGATGTTTGTATCCGTATATGAAAAAGATTCAAATAAGCTTCTCCGCAAAATTCCATCGGATGAAGCCGTAGCATTGATGACAAAAATGCGAGAGATAATAGGGATTATTTTTGATAAAAAAGCTTAAGCAAGCAAAGGATTTAAGATGGCAGGAACAATAAGCTCACTAGGTCTTGGAAGCGGTACGCTAACAAGTAGCCTAATTGACCAGTTAAAAAGTGCCGAAACAAGCAGCAGAGTTACCCCAATAACAACGTCGATAACAAAAACACAAAGCCAAAAATCAGATTTATCATCATTGATTTTGTCTCTATCGTCCGTAAAAACAGCCGCAATGGATTTGGGTGATGAAGCTACATACCTAAAAAGAACCGCGACCTCCACGAGTACGAGTGTAGGCATATCGGTAACAAGCGGCGTATCCCCACAAAACGTCAGCATGAGCGTATCTCAATTAGCACAAAACCACGTAATGCAGTCAAAAGGATTTACGTCCGAATCCGCAACCGTTTCATTGTCAAATCAGACGTTCAGTATGTCGCTAGGAACCACAAGCTACAACGTTAGCGTAACGGCGGGTATGACATTAGAGCAGTTTGCCCAAAAAATCAACGACTCGACAGACGGAAATATAACCGCTAGTATACTAAACACAGGTGACGACACAAACCCTTATAGACTCATACTAAAAGCTGCGGATAGCGGCAAAGACAATGAAATAACAATGAGCGGGACTCTTGCCGACACGCTTTTTGTAAAACCGGAGATTATAGGAAATGCCGATGCCGATGCCGCAGTCGGCTCAACTGCAGATGGGGACATCATAATAAACGGTGTTTCTATATCTGGTGCTACTCTAGCCGGCGGCTCAAAAGTAAACGGAGACGCAATAGCCGAGAAAATCAATGCCAAAACGGGCGAAACCGGGGTTACTGCCACTGTTGATCTAAATGGGAAAATCACGTTACAACATGAAAACGACGGCGAAATAGTAATTACCACAAAAAATAGCGCTGCAACAAAAAGCGGTCTTTTTGCAACCGATAAGACAGATTATACCGTTGATGCAAAAACACTTCAAGTCGCCCAAGATGCAAAGTTCAAATACAACGGTATATCGATGACAAGATCGTCAAACAGCATAGATGATGTTATCACCGGAGCGACTTTTAGCCTAAATTCGGTTACGACCTCAACGGTAAACCTATCCATAAAACAAGACACGAGCACGATACCTACATTGGCAGAAGATTTTGCCGCAGCTTTCAACTCGCTCAACAACAAAATAAAAGACCTGACCAAGTTTGACAGCGCGACAAAAACATCCGGCTCACTTCAAGGTATTTCTGAAATTTCATCTATATACAGCAAACTGTCCACACTTATAACAAAACAAAATAGCGACGGCGTATCGCTAATCGACTACGGCTTTTCTCTTGACAAGACAGGCTCTCTAAGCCTCGACTCAACCGTACTTACCAAAAAGCTATCGGAAAATTCATCCGCACTTGAAAAGCTATTTAGAGGAACGACGGAGATAACAAAGGCATCATACACGGCCAACAAAACAGCCGGCACAACTGCCAATACAGTTGCCGCCGGTAGTATATATATCAATGGCGTATCGATAGCAGCGGTAACGACGGTTAACGGAACAGCCGAAGAGAATGCACAGCTTTTTGCCGAAGCAATTAACAAATCTTACGAGTATACCGGAGTAAAAGCCTATACCGACGGCGGCGGGAAGCTGATACTTGAAACCCCTAGCGGCGGAGCGATAAAAATAAAAACAACTGCGGCTGCGGCTGCGGCCTCCGGTCTATCGGCATCAACATCTTCTGACGTAGCGATGCAAGATATTACCGTTGGGATAGGCTCGACTACGACGAAAAAGGGGGCTTTTGCTGACATAAATTCTATGCTTGCATCTATGATAACGGGCGATAAGTCAACACTACAAATGCTTGACAAGTCATTCCAAAGCCAAATAGACAGCAAGACGGCAGAAAAAGAAAAAACGGTAGCCCAAATAGACACTAGATATGAACTGATGGCAAATCAATTTGCGCTATACGACTCGATGATAGCCAAATTTCAAAATAGCTTCAGTTCGCTTCAAATGCAAATAGATTCAATGAGCAGTTAAAAAGGAAACAAATGAGATCAACAGCACTAAACGCATACGCACAAAACGCAGCAAGAATAGAATCTCCTGAAAAGCTAGTGCAAATGCTTTTTGAAGGGATATTGCGTTTTACGGCTCAAGCGAAGAAAGCTATTGAAGACGGCGATATAGAAAAAAAAGTTTACTGGCTTAACCGTTCAATAGATATTTTTGCGGAGCTTATCAACTCACTAAACTATGAAAAAGGCGGAGAGGTAGCAAATTATCTAAATGGATTGTATAGCCATCAAATCTATCTTCTAAGTACTGCAAACTTGGAAAATACAACTGAACCTTTAGATACCGTAATCAGCGTCACGAAAGGTCTTATAGATGCGTGGAAAGACGTTACGGGGGCGCAATCTTGAGCTATATATCGGAGCTAAAACTTGCCGTAATTAACGGTGATTTGAAGAAGATGGAAGAGCTCTCCGACATAATATTCAAAAGCGATAATTTAGCGGAGCTAAAACAGGCTTCCGCGATGATTAGCGAAGCTATAAAACTACTTGAAAAAGAGAGAGCCTCAACTCTGACGGCAATGAAAAATATTCAAAAAATGAGACAATACGCAGTTCAGCAACAATAGTCTTAAATTCTGACTTACGAAGCCATTTCGTAGCGGATTTTTTTTATCTGCTCAAAAGCGTTTTGAACCCTTCTAAACTTAGCGGTATATCTCCTTACCGTCTCTTCATCCTTGCCGTATACTCTATCTGGGTGATATATCTTAATTAGTTCCAAATATCTTTGTCTTATCGTCTCAAAGCTATCGCCGTATCTAGAGTTAAGCTCCGCCAAATAGTTAGCCTCTGAGTTATCGGCAAAATAATCGGCATAAAATCTTTTCTTTGATGTTTTTGTATGAGAATTTAGGCGGACAAGCTCTTCTTCGTTGTAGGCAAACTTAACCTGCAAAAAGTCGTTAAATCGGACTTTTTTAGCCAGTACTTTTCTTATGATGGCATATTCTTCTTTGCTTTTTACCTTGACCTTGGCAACCTTCTCATGGTAATCCACATCAATTTTCATACCAAACAACGTAGTACGCAAGAACTCAACTACCCTTCTAGTTTCATCCGAAAACCTAAAAAATACACTATCTTTGTGGCATTTGACTATAACTTTTGGAGTAAGGGAGCCCTCTTTTGAGTTTGCAAATTCAACAAAAAACGGAACATTCGGGTTGAACTCTATGCTAATTTTTTCGTTTTTATTTTTATTGAGATTATTCAGCAGACAACTCATAAAAAATTGCCTCTTAGTTTTGTCTTCGCTCTTTGGGAATACGAGGATGGAGTCTCTTAGATGAATAAAAAATTTGAAGTTTTTACTAATATAGTTTTTTATATATTCGGAGTACGCAGCATCCCTCCCGTCTACACGGGCAAGGATCATATTTTCCGTATGATTAATAGCAAATACTTGGCTTGTTACCACGTAAAGCTCCAAACTTTTTTAACCAAAGCACAGCAAAAATCGTTCCCGATTTAAGTATGTAGGCTAAAAAATTGAGCTTAAATATAAATTACCGTGCGAATTCTACGACTCTAGTCTCTCTAATAACGCTTACTTTTATCTCGCCCGGGTACTGCACACCTTTTTCAACTTCGGCGGCTATCTCTCTGGCAATCAGTACCGATTCATCGTCATTGACCAAAGAGGCATTCACTATTACCCTCACCTCTTTGCCGGCTGCTATCGCATAAGCATTTTTGACACCTTCGTGCGAAAGCGCAATCTTCTCAAGCTCTTCAACTCTTTTGAGAAAACTCTCAAGCACCTCTCTTCTAGCTCCAGGTCTAGCCGCAGACAATGCATCTCCAGTGCAGACGGCCGCACATTCGATAGATTTTATCTCTTCATGTCCATGGTGGGCATATATTGCATTAATAACAGTCGGGTGCTCTTTATATCTTTTGCACACGTCGGCACCCAAATCAACATGGTTGCCCGAATAGTCATGAGTAAGGGCTTTGCCTATGTCATGTAGCAAGGCGGCTCTTTTTGCCAGTACCTCGTCACCGCCTAGTTCAGCCGCTATGATTCCGGCCAAATGGACAACTTCCAAAGAGTGCGCAAGTGCGTTTTGACCGTAGCTGGCTCTATATTTTAGTCTGCCTATCAGCTTAATAAGCTCCGGATTCATAGGACCGACGCCAAGATCCATTACGATATTCTCACCCTCTTCGTACATTCTTTCGTCAAATTCCAATTTGACTTTCTCATATATCTCTTCAATTTTGGCGGGCTGTATACGTCCATCCTCGATGAGAAGCTCAATAGTTCTGGTCGCTATAGCCCTTCTTAAGAGATTGAAACTGCTGATAATGATGGCATTAGGGGTGTCGTCGACGATAATATCAACGCCGAGAAGCATCTCAAGCACTTTGATATTTCGACCCTCTTTGCCTATAATGCGCCCTTTTATCTCTTCGCTCTGTATCGTAACGACATTTATTAGACGCTCGGCGGCAAACTCTCCGGCAAATCTAGTAGTAGCCTGGGCTATGATGTAGTTTGCCCTTTTTCTGGCTTCGCTTTTTGCCTCAGCCTCATACCTTCTGACTATGTGAGATATCTCTTCCCTGCACTGCTCTTCGACCTTGGCTAAAACTATCTCTTTTGCCTCGCTTCTAGTGAGTCCGGCACCTGCCTCGGCAATTTTTAGCGCTTCACTTGTTTTTTCTTCGTACCTCTTTTTTATCCTAACAAGTTCCTCTTTTGCGCTCTCGATATCGCGCTTCATGGAGGTTATATCTTTTTTTTGCGACTCTATCGAGCTAAGCTCGTTTTTTAGCTTCTCGGATAGACTTTCTTCTTTTCTGCTAAGCTGTTGCTGCTTATTTTCATACTCGTTTTTAAGTCTTGAAAGCTCAAGCTCAAGTTTTTTTCTAGCTTCAAGCTCAAGATTTACCTCTTTAGACTTAATCCCTTGAAGTTTTAGTTCAGCCTCATGCTCAATGGCTCTAGCTTTTGACTTTGACTGCTCTACGTATATTTGATATTTTGCGGAATCCAATTTTTTTGCTACTAGAAATCCTATCAGCCCTGACAACGCAGCGGCTGCCGTAGCCGTTAATACTATTGTAAGCATTATTTCTTCTGCCTTTTGCGAAAATTTTATTTGGTAATATTAGGTAATCGCCGACCAAATCATGCGCCTCGCCTACCCCTTCACTACTAAAGCAAAGGGTCCTTTGTGCGAATGCAACAAGCGGTTTATATCCTAGGGAGTCGAAAAATCTATCGTACATGCCCTTCCCAAAGCCCACTCTTCTGAACTTCGAATCTATGCCGATAGCCGGAACGATAGCTAAATCAATTTTTTTTATTAATGTGTGAGAATTTCCACAACTAGCAATGCCGTATGCACCGATTTTAACGGGCAATCTGTATTTTACAATCTTAAAATTAATATCCTCTATAAAAGGGATATAAATTATCTTTTTTAGGGCGCGCATTTTTTTTATAACGCCGAGCACATTTGGCTCTATGGGAAGAGGGAGAAAAATTAGTATATGTTTTGCCGCTGTTTTGTGTATAAAATTTAGAATATTTTTTTCAAATGCCTTATCTTTTGGATAAGTGTTGCTTTTTATTGTCTTTTGCAGTTTCTCTTTCGCACTGCGCCTAAATCTATTTTTAGGGTTCATATCGCCTTGCCTCCTTAAGCGCATAGAGTTTATAATCTTTCGGCTGTAAAAACTACAAAAATGGATTAAAAATGAGAAAAATCTCATATTTATTAACTATAACACTATGTTACGCAGTATTTTTTTTAGGATTTGA
>JBFWKW010000016.1:0-44503 GCA_050252455.1 Campylobacterales bacterium
AAATAAGCGAAGTGCGAGAGTATGCAATATAAGCTAGCGTCAAGCTACGGTTTTTGTTTTGTCGTGAAAAGGGCTATAAAAATAGCAGAAAATACCCCTCATAGCGTCACCTATGGTCCGCTAATCCATAATAAAATGGAGATAAACAGGCTAAAAGAGAGCTTTGGTGTAGGACTAACCGAGGATTTTGGCGAACTAAATCAAGAAAATACGGTAGTAATAAGAACGCACGGCATACAAAAACATGAACTAGATAAACTCAAAGAGAGTAGCTTTAATGTCGTGGATGCCACATGTCCATATGTGACAAAGCCGCAAGAGATTTGCCAAAAGATGAGCAGCGAAGGGTATGACATAGTTATATTCGGTGACCGCGACCACCCTGAGGTAAAGGGTGTTATGAGCTATGCCGACAATATGGATAGGGTATTTGTCGTCCTTGATAAAAGTGAGTTGGCAGCCCTGAGATTGAGAGATAAAATAGCCGTAGTTTCTCAAACTACTAGAAAATTTGCAGAGTTTATGGACATAGTCGAAACACTTTTGTCGTCATCAAAAGAAGTTCGAGTTTTTAATACCATATGCAACGCTACCGGTGAAAACCAAGAGGCTGCAGACGAGCTCTCAAAAGAAGCGGACATTATGCTAGTAGTAGGCGGCAAAAACTCTTCAAACACAAAGCAGCTGCTTGAAATATGCAAAGCAAACTGTGCCGATAGCTATCTTGTCGAAAGCGCAGACGATATTGAAAATATTTGGTTTGAGGATAAAAATCTGTGCGGAATAAGTGCCGGGGCTTCTACTCCGGACTGGGTAATATCCGGGGTAGTCGATAGAGTCAGCAAGATTTAAGTAAACTAAAGCAATTATAAATAAAAAACAAACAAAAGGAATACGTATGATTCATGGGCCGGTAGGTTTCGAGGAAACGGGCGAAGAAGAAGATTTCGCAAAGCTTCTTGAAGAGTCTTTTAGAAATGAAAAAAGTGAGAAAATCATTGAGGGTAGGATAGTCGAAATCAAAGACGACTATGTATCGGTAGATGTCGGCAAAAAAATAGACGGCAGACTTCCGGTATCTGAGATTACTGCGGCGGATGGAACTTTGAAGTTCAAAGTCGGAGACGCAATACCTGTTGCAATTTCGGGGCAAAAAGGTGAAAGACCTATCGTTTCTCATAAAAACGCAGTAAAAAAAGAGCTTCAAGCAGCTTTCGTAGAGGCAAACAAAGACTATGAAGAGAGAGAAATCATTGTCGAAGGTAAAATAACTAGAAAAAATAAAGGTGGTTTTATCGTAGAAAATGACGAAGGTATAGAGTTTTTTATGCCAAATTCTCTTGCTCTTATCAAACAAGACGAGACCGGCGTAATCGGCAAAAGAATAACTGCCGCAGTTGTTAAGATAGACGATGCTAACGGCTCAATCGTACTTTCTAGAAAAAAACTTCTAAACGACAAAAGAAAAGCAAAAAGAGAAGTTGTCAAGAAGCTTGTAGATGACGGTGAGATAGTAGAAGGTATAGTTAAAAAAATAGCAAGCTACGGTATGTTCGTAGAAGTTGACGGAGTTGACGGTCTTGTGCATTACAACGAGATAAGCTTCAAGGGACCTGTAAACCCTGCCACGCTTTATAATATCGGCGACAAAGTAAAAGTAAAAGCCGTTAACTATGATAAAGACAAGAAACACTTGTCATTCTCTATAAAAGCCGCAACTCAAGACCCATGGGAAGATATTAAAAACGAGCTTGAAGTTGGCGATGCAGTAAAGGCCGTCGTATCAAATATTGAAACGTACGGTGCATTCCTTGATATAGGCAATGATATCGAAGGTTTCTTGCATATATCTGAAATTTCTTGGCAAAAAAACATTAAGCATCCAAGTGAGGTTTTGAGTGTCGGACAAGAAATTAACGCTGAAATCATAGAGCTTAATATATCTTCTAGAAGACTTAGATTGTCTGCGAAAAGATTGCTGCCAAAACCTTTTGATAAATTTGTCTCTACGCACCAAGTCGGTCAAAGCGTAAAAGGCGTTGTGACGTCTACTACTGATTTTGGCGCTTTTGTGAAAATAGGCGAAGTAGAAGGTCTACTGCATAACGAAGATGCCTCTTGGTTTAGAGACGAAAAATGCAAAGATAGACTAAAAAGCGGCGATGAAGTAGAAGTAAAAATAATCAAAATAGACCCAGAAAAAGAAAAAGTATCGCTAAGTCTTAAAGAGCTTCAAGAAAGCCCTATAAAAGCATATGCAAAAACACACAAGGTCGGCGATAGCGTAGTCGGCAAAATAAGAGACATTAAAGAATTTGGCGTGTTCGTAGAGCTTGCACGTGGTGTCGACGGGCTAATCAGAACTGAGGATCTATATCCGAAAAAAGCATCTGAATTGGCGGTCGGAGACGAAATAGAAGCTTCTCTTGTGATGCTAGACGAGGGTAAAATAAGATTATCCGTCAAAAAAATACAAAAAGACAAAGAAAAAGAAGCTCTAAAAGAGGTTAATAAAAATAGCGATGAAAGCTCATTTAACGAATCTCTAAGAGAGCAGCTCAAAAGCTAGTTTTCGATAAATGAAAAATCCGAAAGTTTGGCTAACCGCATGGGGTGTACTCTTTGCGGGAGGCGCAATCGGCGCTTATTTCTACGTAAAGATATCCTCAACCCCTGAATTTTCAATCATATCCTCAAAAAAAAACGATAGCGGACTAATAGAGTCTGGAGCGCAAAAAAGCTGGTTTGAAAGAATATCCGAAAAAGAGTCGACAGATTTGTATCCGGCTACCGAAATAGCTTTTAACGTAGATATGGGTGAGCCAAAAGAAGAGGGTAAAGAGTTTTACTATATACTCTCAATCTCAAAACTTAGCGATGAAAAATTTAGAATCGTTGAAAAAAGACTAAACGACCTAAGGGTTTTGTATAGCGTAAAAAAAGATGGAGACGGCTACAGTGTCAATATCTCCTTCAAAGATAAACTATCTATGCAAAAATTGGCCTCAGAGCTAAAAAATTCGCTTTAAACAAAAAGTTTTCAAGGAAATAATAAAGATGGTAAAAATTGTCGTATGTGACCACATACATCAAAAAGGACTTGAGATACTCGAAAATGCAAAAGATATCGAGTATGTAAATATAGCAAACGAGCCAAAATCAAAAATACCAGAACTAGTCGGCGATGCTGACGTAATAGTCACTAGAAGTCCAACGGACGTAGATACAAAATTCCTAGCCGGAGCGCATAAGCTAAAAGCTCTTATAAGGGCGGGCGTCGGTGTCGATAATGTCGATATAGAATCTTGCAGCAAAAAAGGGGTAATCGTCATGAATGTCCCTACTGCCAATACTATAGCGGCGGTAGAGCTTACAATGGCACATATGCTTAGCTGTATGAGGGCGTTTCCGTATGCCCACTCTCAACTAAAAGATAAAAGAATTTGGAAAAGAGAAGACTGGTATGGCAAAGAGCTATACGGTAAAAAACTGGGCGTTATAGGTTTTGGAAATATAGGAAGTAGGGTTGCTACGAGAGCCGCTGCATTTGGTATGGAAGTTGTAACGTACGATCCTTACATCAAGCCTACAAAAGCGACGGATCTTGGAATAGCCTATACGACAAGCTTTGACGATATACTTGCTTGCGACATAATTACCATCCATACTCCTAAAAATAAAGAGACCGTCAACATGATAACGGCTAAAGAGATAGCCAAGATGAAAGACGGTGTAATCTTGATTAACTGCGCTAGGGGCGGACTATACAATGAGCAAGACTTGTATGAAGGGCTTAAATCAAAAAAAATAGCATTTGCCGGCATGGATGTATTCAATAAAGAGCCCGCAACAGACCACCCTTTCCTTGACCTTGACAATATATGCGTTACGGCTCATCTTGGTGCAAATACGCTTGAATCACAAGAGAAAATAGCCGTAGAGGCTGCTACAAACGCACTTCAGGCTGCTCGTGGCATAGCATATCCTAATGCGCTCAATCTTCCTGTAAAAGTAAGTGAAGTGCCTGAGTTTGCGCTTGGTTTCTTGGAGCTTGCACAAAAAATGGCATTCTTGGCCTCTCAAATAAACAAAGGGGCTATGGAGTCTATTAAAGTTGTGGCAGAGGGCGAAGTGGCTTCTTATCTTGAGCCTTTGGCTACATTTGCGATAGTCGGTGCCGCTACACAATCGGTAGGCGAAAACGTAAACTACGTAAACGCATCTTTTTTGATGAAAGAGATGGGTGTAGAAGTTCTAACCAAAGAAGAGAAAAATACTAGCGGCTACAAAAATAAAATATGCGTCAAACTAACAACCGTAGGCGGTAATACGACTACAATCTGCGGAACGATGTTTGATGAAAATACGGCTAGAGTTATGAATATTAACGGCTTTGAAGTTGATGTTGAGCCAAAAGGCAAAATGATATTCTTCAAAAACTCCGACGTTCCGGGCGTGATAGGCGATGTGGGCGCAACGCTTGCAAAGCACAATATCAACATAGCAGACTTTAGACTCGGCAGAAATCAAAACAAAGAAGCTCTTGCCGTAATTATAGTGGATAACGATATCACAAACGACGTGCTCTCCGAGCTGGCAAAAATAAAAGCCGCCATCAGCGTAACGTACGCAGAAATATAAACACCCTCAGTTGTTCGAGCCGATACAAAAAGATATTACATATTTTTTTGGCGGCTGCGAAGGCTGTGTAGAGTGTTGCAAATACCCCTTTATCCCCCTCGTTATTGATGACTTCAAGGACGTCTATAAGCTTTTTCCGATACTTTTTACATACATAAACAACGAATTAAGGGCGGTAATACTTCTTGGCGATAAAGACGGATGCCGATATCTATCGAGCAGCGGTTGTGCGATATATGAGTCTAGGCCGCCATCATGCAGACTTTATCCGATAACTCCTTTTTTTGACGATATTTTTATAGATACATCCTGCCCAGCTGTCGGCAAAGTCGGAGAAATAATTGCCCAAAACGGGACGGTGTTCAGTACCTATAGGCATGAGAGACTAAATAATTTTTCGCAGAAACTTCGAGATAGTCAAAATTTTTTGTCGGCTATATCAGGTATGCTTATTCCGATTGGAGAAAGAAAAGGCTTTATGATGTTTGCCGTAGACACAGATATGGATGGAGAGTATGGCTATTTGTTGAGGCTGCACGCAGAGTCTCTAAAATTTTTATGATTAAGCTATTAAAAATTTTTCAAAAAGACGTCTCAGGATTAGCCCTTCTTTGGGGCTTCCTTTACTTTTTGCCTTCTCTTCCAGACCTATAATTTCCTCTTTCGAGAGATTAAAATATATTACGCTTACAGCTGCTTCAAATTCTTGTTCGGCCAGCTTCTTAGTGAGTGTTGCTTTTCCTATCCCAACCGAAATCGGCTTTGCATCTTCTGCGGCAGATTCATATTCTTCAAACACACGTATGAGACTCATAAAGCTTGTATAAAAATCAACTATAAAAGCTATCTGCTCATCTGACGAGTAGTGGGCCTTTTGCCTAAAAAAAGGGCCAGCCTCGTCTATATACTCTTTTAGTTTTTGATATTTTTTCTTTATTTCTTCGTAATTTTGCATAATCAACGCTTTCTAAATGATACCGTTAAGCCTTAATAACGCAGAGGTGTCGGCATCCCGTCCGGCAAACTCTCTGAATATCTCCCTCATATCTTCGCCGCCACCTTTTGCAAATACGCTCTCACGTATTTTTTTTCCTTTTTGATAGTCAAGCGCGCCATTCTTATCGGTAAAAGCAAAAAATGCATCCGCGCTCAGTACCTCCGCCCATTTGTAGCTATAGTATCCTGCTGCGTACCCTCCGGCAAATATATGCGAAAAAGAGTTTTTAAAGTTGTTATAGCTTGGCGGCAGCATTACCGCTATCTCAGAACGTACTTCACCCAATATCTTTTCGGCCTCATCTTCGCTTAGCGCATCTCTGTGGGTGCGCATATCAAATATCCCAAACTCAAGCTGGCGGAGCATTCCCATCGCCGATTGGAAGTTTCTTGCGGCTTTGAGCCTGTCTATGTCCTCGTCGCTGAGCGGCTCATTGGTTTTGTAGTGATATGCAAATAGTTTTAAAACCTCTTTTTTGTAGGCAAAGTTTTCAAGAAATTGAGACGGGAACTCAACTACATCCCACATTACGCCGTTAACGCCGGATACCGATGCTACGCTATTTTTGGCCAGTAGATGATGCAAGGCGTGTCCCATTTCATGATACAAGGTTTCTATGTCGTAGTGTCTTAGTAGGGCCGGTTCTTTCTTGGTTGCCTTGGCAAAGTTGCAAACAATAAAAGCCACGGGAAGGTGCTTATTGCCTTTTGCGTCTATGTGGGCATTAGTCCAGTTGTCCATCCATGCACCGCCTTTTTTGTCTTTTCTGGCGGAGAGATCCATGTATAGTCTGCCGATTATCGCACCGTTTTCGTATATGTCGAAGGCTAGGGCGCTTTTGTCCCATAGTTTGGCTTTGACTTGGACGAATTCTATTCCAAACATATTGCGCAAAAACTCAAACATTCCTTTGAGTACGGAGTTTAGTTCAAAATATTGCTTGAAATGCTCTTCGTCAATTTCGAAAGCCTCCTTTCTGAGTTTTTCGGAAAAATAAGCCGTATCGTAGCTTTGGAGGTCGTTTACGCCGTGCTTTGCGGCAAAGGCTCTTAGGTCTTCTATCTCTTTTTCACCGGCTGGTTTTGATTTTGAGGCGAGAGAACTCAAGAAATCCAAAACTTCATCATGTGTTGAGGCCATCTTTGTGGCAAGTGAATATGATGCGAAAGAGTCAAAGCCTAGGATTTTGGCTTTTTCATCTCTAAGCGATAGGATTTTGGTGATTAATTCGCCGTTTTTTGAGCCTCTTGTGACGTAGGCTTTGTATAGCTCTTCACGTTTTGCTCTGTCTGCCCCATATGTCATAAAGGCTGTAAAACTAGGCCCTTGAAGGGTGAATTTATATAGTGTTTTACCGTCTTTTTCTATTTCTGAGGCGTTTTTTTCAAATTCTGGCATTTGGGCTACCGCCTCTTCGCCGACTATCATCTCAAAGGCATTTGTATCGTCGAGAACATTTTGGCTAAAGTCGTTTTGAAGTTCGCTCAAAAGTTCGTTTATTTCGGCTATTCTTTTCTTTTTGGCTTCATCAAGCCCGACACCCTCAAGCTCAAAGTCTTTTATTTCTTGTAGTAAGGCCGTTTGTTCTTCGATGTTAAGAGTATCCTTTTGTAGTTCGTATATTTCTTTTAGCGCAGCATAAAGCTCCTCGTTTTGTGAGAGCTCGGTACTGTATTCGCTCAAAACAGGAAGCAACTCTTTTACTATTTTTTGAGATTTTGGACCGTTTTTGACACCGTTGAGGTGGAAAATAGGCTGCGTATAAAATGATAGCTTCTCGTCAAGCTCCAGCAAAGGCAAAACAAAGTTTTTGAAATTCTTATTCGGTTCTTTTAGTAGTTTTTTGATTTTTTTTCTATTTTTTTCTATTTGTTTGACGCTTTGCTCTTTTAAAGTCTTTAAATTATCCGGAAAATCTGGGAAATAGCTCATTTGTTTAAAACTCCATATTTATTGTATTTTTTTGAGTGCCTGTTCAAAGTCGTCCGATATATCCTCAAAATCCTCTATTCCGACCGACACCCGTATCATTCTGTCAGATATACCCATATATTTTTTTTGCTCGTGGTTGTATTCTGCGTATATCGTAGAGCTTGGGTGGATAACTAAGGTTTTGTTGTCGCATAGATTTGTTGAACGCCTAGCTATCTTAAGAGAATCCATAAAAGAGTAGCAAGCCTCCTTGCTCTCAAGCTCAAAAGTGAGCACTGCCCCGGGATATCTAAACTGCATAGATGATAGCTTGTAAAATTTACTATCCTCTAGGCCGGGATAGTTAACGCCCGCTACTTGTCCATTGTTTTTTAGCCATTTTGCAAGGAGTAGGGCATTGATGCACGCTTTGTCTGCTCTAAGCGCCATAGTCTCGAGGCCTAGGCTTTGCAGGTATGCGTTGTGCGGACTCATGACTGCACCGAAGTTTCTAAACACCTCTTTTTTGAGGCGGGCAAAAAAAGCTCCTGAGCCGAATTTGTGCGCCCACTCTTTGAGGGCGGGGTTTTTCCCCCATTCATAAAAACCGTAGTCGAGCACGGCGCCGCCGACCCCAGTTGCGCCACCGGAAAAGAACTTGGTAGTCGAGATAATCTCAAGATCAAACCCGAGCGCTTCACCGTCGCTAAGGTACGGCGGTGTCATAGTGGTATCGGCTATTAGCAATATTCCGTGTCTGTCGGCCATATTTCTTAGTGCTGATATATCGGCTACCTCTAGCTGCGGATTTGTCACCGTCTCAAAAAATAGCGCCCTTGTGTTTTTGTCTATAAGTGATTCTATCTCTTGTAGATTACAAAAATCTGCCGTTTTGACATTGATACCTAAATTTTGAAAGCTATTTGAAAACAGTGAATAGGTGTGCCCAAATAAATATTTTGAAGCTATTATGTTGTCGTTTTGTCCGCATATCGTCATTACCGTGTTTGATACGGCAGCCATTCCGCTAGCAAACGCTGCTGCATACTTCGCCCCGCTGACATTTTTTAGCTTCCTTTCAAAAAACTCTACAGTTGGGTTGCCGACCCTCGTATATGCAAAGCCGGCTTTTTTGCCGGAAAATACATCTTCCATCTCAACTGCATTTTCAAACTCAAAGGCAGCCGTATCATAGACTGGAAAATTGAGCGAGCCGTAAGGATCTTCTTGATTGTATTTTACGTGTACGGCTTTTGTGTTAAAACCTTTCAATTAAACCCCTTTAAATCGATAGCACAAACTCTTCGTAGCTCATTCCGACGGAGCTTAGAGTTGAATCCAAAAGTCTAAGGCTCTCGTTCATGCCGCCGCTTTTTTCTGCCTTTATGAGTGCGTCGTATATCGGAGCTATCTTGTTGATTGCTTCGCGTGACGGCACACGCCTGACCGAATAGTGACCTATTATGTTACCCTTTAGGTCGTAGCTTGGGGTTACGTTTGCAAATACCCAGTAATAGCTACCGTCTTTTGACATATTTTTGACGTACGCAAATATCTCTTTTTTCGCCTGTACGGTATCCCATAGAAGTTTGAAAACTATTTTAGGCATATCCGGATGTCTTATGATATTGTGGTTTGCGCCCAGTAGTTCTTCTTCGGTGTAGCCGCTCATCTTTATAAAAAGCTCGTTGCCGTACGTTATGATGCCTTTTGTGTCGGTCTTCGAAACTATGATTTCATCTTCCGCAAAGGTTTTTTCCGTATTGTTAGGGGTAGGCATAATCTGTGTCTCCCAAAAAAAATTAACTTAATATATCTCTATTTCCCTTGTTATTTGCCTGTGAGACGACACCCATCGCCTCTAGCTGCTCGACTATTCTTGCCGCCCTGTTGTAGCCTATTTGGAGGCGTCTTTGGATATAACTGATTGAGCTTTTGCGCTCCGTCAACACTATGTTTTTGGCTTCATCGTATAGCTCATCTAACTCACCGCCGTCATAGTCACCGCCACTTCCATCTCCCTTGAGCGCCGCTTCCATGAGGAAGCTCTCGTCGTATTCCGGCTCTCTTTGGTTTTTGAGAAACTCCACAACCTTTTCTATCTCGGCTTCAGAACTCCATGGGGCATGCAGACGGACAACGCCGCTCGTTCCAGGAGGGGTAAATAGCATATCACCTCGTCCTAGCAAACTCTCTGCGCCCATTTGGTCTAGGATGACTTTGGAGTCTATCTTTTGCCCGACTTTGAAACTAACTCTCGATGGAAGGTTTGCTTTGATAAGCCCCGTCACGACATCCACGCTCGGGCGTTGTGTGGCGACGATGAGGTGTATTCCGGAGGCTCTTGCCATCTGGGCTAGACGGGCGATACTTAGCTCCACCTCTTTGCCGCTAGTCATCATGAGGTCTGCTAGCTCATCTATGATAACAACTATATATGGCAGTTTGACTTCACCGACCGATGGCGCTTTTTCATTGAAGTTTTCTATATTTTTGGTCTTTGTCTTGCTCATGAGAAGATATCTTCTCTCCATCTCAAGCACCATATTGGCAAGGGCGTTTATCGCTTGTTTTGGCTTTGTAATTACGGGAGTGAGCAGATGCGGAATGCCGTCGTACATCGAAAACTCAAGCATTTTTGGGTCTATCATCACAAGACGAAGCTCATCCGGAGAGTTTTTGTACAAAAGAGAGAGTATCATGGCATTGATACCGACCGATTTACCGCTTCCCGTTGTTCCCGCTATGAGCAAGTGCGGGAGTTTTTTGAGGTCGGTTACAAATGCGTTGCCTACGATATCTTTGCCCATTATAAGAGTCAGAGGTGAGAGGGATTTTTTGAATATATCGCTCTCAATGATATCTCTCATGTAGATAGTCTCTATCTCTTTGTTCGGTATCTCTATCCCCACGACATCCTTGCCCGGAATCGGGGCTTGGATACGGATAGTCTGGGCTTTTAGCGCCATGGCGATGTCGTCTTGGAGCTGCGATATACGGGAGACTTTGATATGGGCTGCGGGCTTGAACTCAAATGTGGTTACGACAGGTCCCGCATAGGTACGGATAACATCTCCGTCTATTTTGAAGCGTCTCAATTTCTCGATTAGCTCTTTGATTTTTTCGTCTATCTCATCTTCGTTGGCTTCGCTTTTTTTTGCTACGGATTTAGCGAAGAAGTCGCTGCTTGGCAACTTCCATCCTTTCGGTTTGCCGCTCTCTCCAAGTTCTATCTCATCCAAAAGGGCTTTGTTTTCTTCTAGTTCGGTGACTATTTCTACATCGCTTGACGCTGTTTTTTTAGCTCTTTTTGGTTTTTCGACTTGTGGTTCGCTTTTTGGCTCGCTATCCTCTGTTGCAACAGGTTCTGATATTTGGGTGACTGTATCGGCTACAAAAGGGGCTACGGTCACAGACTCGACCTCTGTTTCTACCACTGCTTGCTTGACCGATTGTTTTTGCGCAGTCTCTTTATTTGACGGTGCTTTTTCTTTTTTCGCAAGTGAAAATGACGGTTTAAAACGCCTCAAAAAAATCATTGTTTTTTGAAATAATCTGTCAACGCCTTCCTCTGCCATAAGCGCCAATGACAACACAAAAGAACACGCCCACACTATCCAAAAGCCGCCTCTGCCGATAAACGGGGTGATACCGTCCACAAGAGCCGTTCCTATAATGCCTTGATATGCCGTGGCTTCAAAGACTATTGATTGGAGCATTAAAAACAGTATAAATAGCAGCGATACGGCTGCCGTAAAAGATGCTCGCTTGAAATCAACTACCGGATTTTTGTAGAGCTTGTAAGAGGCGTATATGAGTGCGAACAAATATACATAGGCAAGTACACCGAAAAGTTCGATATTGCGCGCCGAAAATGACGCACCAAAGCTCCCGACTAGAGCAGGGGAGCCTATGATGGTGGCAAATGCCAAAAAAGTCAGGAGCGCAAGCCCCGCCAAAAAAGCTATATCTCGTAAAATAGCGTAGTCCTTAGGTGTTTTTTGCCCATTATAGCAAAACAGACCTACAGATAATTGACCAGACTTAGGCCGTTTATTTTGTTTACCGTAGCAAGAAGAGCTTGATAGTTGATAGTTCGTTGGTTTAGCTCAAGATAAGCGCTGCCTATGTCGGTATCAAGTATTTCGCTTCTGACTGTTTTTACGTTTATTTTTAGGGTTGTTGAGCGGTCTACGCTTAGCTGAAACGAATTGCTTACCGCGCCTATTTCCGTGTGTTTTCTGACTACGTGGTCAAATATATGGTCTATCGCCGCAATAGCGTTTTGCATGCCCGTGTTTCTAGGGTCTTCGCCATTGTCGGTAGCCCTTGTTTTCCCTGCCAGTACAGCGTCTATGGCAGATTGCATTTGGTCAAAAATAGATATATACGGGTCGTCAATGGTTAGCGCATTGTTTGAGTTTAGCGTTAGCGTGCTCGTATTTATCGTAGCCGACGCGCCGTATCCCGTATCGGTATTTGTATCATACATCGTCAAATTGGCTTTTGTAGCCGAACTTGTTTTGTCTTCTATCATTATCTTGCCGGTATCGTCTATGTATATATTTGCCCGTCTAGCCGCAGCCGTTACCGCGCTATTGTAGTCAGACATCTCTGCCGCAGTCGGAGCCGCAGGTGTGACCGTTGCCGGAAGCGTATCGCCTACCACCATGCTCATGACGTCCATTAGCTGTCTATATGTGACCTGATCGCCAGGCGTCGTGACTTGCGGAGAGGCGGCATTTAGTATGTTGTAGGTATTTCCCGCAACCGTAAATGTCGAGCCTGCTGCGCCAAAGTCTATCGTAACGGTTTGGTTTGTCCCGTTGATGGTTGTCATCTGCATTGTCATTTGCGTGCCGACAAGCGTTGTCGCGCCCGATGTTGAAAGCAGGGTGTCGGTAGGTTTTGCGTATTCGTTTGTCCCTTTGACGACCTGAGACACGTTTGTGCTTAGGATTGCGCCGTCTTTTTTGAAGTACACTTTATCTGTTTCCGTACCGTTGACCGAGGCAAACGTATTTGCTCCACCTCCGTTTAGCGTCATGCTTATTAGCTGTGACGAATCGGTGTCGCTATTGTCCGGGTCTATGTCTTTGTCTTTTACTATTATTTTGCCGTTTGATAGCGATGCTGCAAATTGGTCTGAGCCAAATTCTGCGTCAAGCGCCCCTTGTATCGAATCGACAAGATCTCTCATCGTGCTGCCTGCACCCAATGCAAATGCGTGCGTAGTTCCGTTGAGTGTTATTCCGGTCGGATTGCTGCCTAGTACTTTTGATAGAAGTTCTTGCGGCTCAGCCATTGCCCCCGTCTCTCTATTTCTATACTCTACGTTAAAGTTAAAAACAGAGTGATCCCATCTATCGTTCCATGCGGTAGCATTGGTCATTGTCAGCGGCGCCATTCCGCTTTTGATAAATTCGGTTACGGCGACCCCACTCTCCGACAAATCGGAGATGTTTGTTATGAAATCAACTTCGTCCCCGACTGCTACAGCTCCCGTTACCGTGGAGTTGAAAGTGATTGTATTTGCGCCCGTAGCCGTGATGGTGAATACGCCCAAATTTCCTATCGATACCTGATCACCTACCGCTAGATTTGTAGCTCCGCTTATATGCAGGTTGTCAAGATTGATTGTATTTGCGCCGACTACTATCGCCGATGGAGCCGATACGTCGGTGGATAATACTTTTTTGATATTTAGCTCTGTAGCCTCAGGTTTTGCCGAAGAGGTGAGCGGAGGGGTAAAGGTAATCTGACCCGCAGCCGGTACGCCAACGCCCGTAATTTTGACTTGTCCTATGCCTTCTACGTTTATTTTGTCGCCGACGGCAAGATTTGCCGTGCTTTGGAGTGTAAGTACCGTAGAGCCTGCACTAAAGCCGGATGTTGCCTTGGTCTGAGCTACGCTGTTATCTGAGCCGACCATATGAAATTGAAGCTTCGATGAGCCCTCTTGAAGGTCTTTTACCTCTATTTGTCCGTAATTGTTTATCGATACGTCCACATTGCCCTTGTAGGCGTCTTTGATTTTGTCTAGCAAATCGCTCACTTTTGAGTCTATGCTGACATCTATACGCTGCTTGAAGCTAGTGCCGTCCGATTGTACGCCCGTGATGTAAAATGAGCTTTTCTCGCCGTCTCCATTGTTTCCGGTCATGTCCTGTATCTTGTCGTCTACCGTGATATATCTATCGGTAGGCGGTTTGTCATAAAGTAGCGTCACGTTCTTTTTTGGTACATTGGTGCTTACGGTGCGGGAATAGTCTTTGTCTGAGCCTAGAAACAGACTTTGCCCGTCTATATTAAACGGGAGTTGAACTCCTGAGTTTATTAGCGATTTTACTTCTTGCCCATTGCCTTTGTATGTTCCCGTGGCATCTATCGGTTTTTGGGTAAATGCCGAGCCTGCAAATAGATATTGACCGTTGATGGAGGTGTTTGCCAGGTTGATAAGGTGCTGTCTAAGACCTGTAAGCTCTTGCGCTATCGCCTGTCTGTCCGTCGTACTATTGGACTCGCTTGTGGCTTTGATTAGCTTTGTCTTAAATTCGGTCAAAGTAGAAACCATTTGGTTCATCGTGGTGTCAGAGTTTGCCGCAAATTGTCTCGCCATGTTCGCCCCAAGGGCATTCTGTCCGAGCGTATATTCTTCTTGGTCTAGCCTTAGAGTGTTAACGAATATATTTGTGTTTTGGTATCCGTACTCTATTTGCGTACCGCTGTATATTTGCCTGTTGACGTCGTTGAGGTATTTGATGCTTCGCTCTTGATTTCTAGTGAAATCGTGATACATAGTGAATGTGCCGACCCTCATTGGAGCCCTCCAAAAAGCTTTATTTGTGGTTGTAAAAGCAAATAAAGTTCCAAGCCTGATGGCGACGCTTATTAAATTTTAAGGGTATGGTGTGTAGAATTTCGGCTCTTTTCTCGCTTGCCGAAGTGGTGGAATGGTAGACGCGCTCGACTCAAAATCGAGTACCGAGAGGTGTGGGGGTTCGAGTCCCCCCTTCGGCACCATCAAACTTCAATAGACTTTTTAAAAATCTAAAATCTTACTTTTTCATCCTGGCAAAAAACAACTATTTGGCGCAAAAAATATTGCGATTTGTGATAGATGTCTTTTAATATTTTGGCTCGCTAATTTCTATGAGTGTTATTTCTTTGGCTTTGTAGATTTCTGAGCTAATTAACCTTTCAGCTTCCTCTATAGAACACCCCTCAACAATAATTGTCGTATCTTGCTTTTGTATAAAAATTTTTCTATATTTATTTGCATTAATCTTTGAGGTTTCATTTTCCAGTTTTGCTGTTTCATATTCTAATTTTGCCGTCTTGTATGCTAGCCAATGAATTAGCAAATCAACAATACTTTGAATTTGCTCGGGCGTAATATTTAAAATCTCAATGAAATTCCCGCATGCCATTATCTGGTTTGTTTTTGGCATTTTTATTTCGTACGGAATTTGACTTTCTTGCAATAATTCAATGAATGAATCATGACTGCCTTTAAATGTATTGATTTTTAAACTATTCATCTTTTACCCCTCTTTTTCGGCTCATCTATCACCAAGCTTGTGAGTTTTTGGTTTAGTTCAAACAGGTGGGCGACTCGTTCAGTGTCACTCTTGAAGCCATCTTTGCGGTAGAGTTTATCAACTGCACGGTCTAGCGCTTCGTGGGCTTTTAGTAGGCGGGGCGGCATTGTCAGAGGATTGTATAGGTCGGCTAGGCTGGAGTCTGGAAACTCTGCCCTTGCATCTAGCACCGCTTGCGCTAGTCGCTCGATGTCCGATTTTTGTTTGTCGCTTGCCTCTAGCGGGAATGGGAAGTTGTTATAGACAATTCCGACAGAATAGCGATAACGCCCCCTCCAGTCTTCCGCAAACATATCTCATCCAATCCATGTGTATTTTTGAAGTCAAAATCCCAAAATGAAAAAGTGTGGCATTTGGCAAAATCATAAGCAGGTCGCTACTTAAAATATCAGGCTCCAAAAAACCAATAGGCACATACTCTCTTTTTTCAGAAGAAACTTTCGGAATAACAATATAGTTAGCTTTTGGAATATTCTCAACATGAAATCTCGTCGGAGTGGATGCCAGTTTTTGAGTGGGGGCGCTTTTGCTTGAAAGTCTAAATTTTTTGACAGCCTCAACCCTTTCAAGTACTTTTGGCATTGAAGCCAAAATATTTGGCGGACAATCTCCAAGCCACAAAATCCATCTGCTTTTGTTATTTATGAACTCGTCAGCTCCGATAAACGGCTTGAAAAACTGCTCCGATAATGGCTCTTTTGAGATGAACTCCGCTTTTTCGCTATCGCTAAAAATATAATTTCCATCATCAATGGGCTTATTGCCGATACCCATTTCAGGCAAATTGCCAATGGGTTTTTGACGGTTTACAATAACAAAGTCAGCTCCATTTACAAGATAAGGATTGATATTTTCTACGACTATTTCATGCGGCTCTGAGCTAACAGTTTCATATTCAAAAAGTCTTTTTGTTTTTATATCGTGTGCCGCAAAACCTATGATGACACAGTACACGGCAGCATTTCGTTTGGCTTCGTTGCTCCATTTGAATGTCTTGTGGGCGAAGTGGATTTTGATACGGTATTTATTAAACAGCTCTTGCCACAGTATGCCTACCTGCTCGCCTTGCGTGATAGAATTGGTCGATACGAGAGCTGTTTTGGTCTTTCTGCTCTGCATATATTTTGCGGCTTTGATATACCAAGCGGATACAAAATCAAGCACCCCCGCATTCTTGACGCCATTAAAGACAAGTTCCATGTCGGCTCTTTGCTCAGCCGACTGCATTTTTGAGCCAAGAAACGGCGGATTGCCGATGATGTAATCTATGTTCACACCCTCCAGTACCTTTTCCCAGTCGGCTTGCAAGGCGTTGATATTGAAAATATTTGCGCTGTCTCGTATCGGGATATTGAACTGCGGCTCTGCGAAAATCTGCGCAAATACGAGGCTCATCTGGTGTTCGATGAGTAGCATGGCGACCGCCGTGATGCGACTAGGGAGTTCTTCTATTTCAAAGCCGTAGAACTGCTCTATGTGTACGAGTTGAAGCAGAGAGCCTAGCTCTTTTAATACCTCAAACTCCAGTAGTTTTAGCTCACGGTATGAGATGACTAGGAAGTTGCCGCTACCGCACGCAGGGTCTAAGAATCTTAGATTTGCTATGCGGTTGTGGAATTTTTGGAGTTGGATTTTGTTTTTCTTGATTTTGTGAAACTCTGCCCATAACTCATCGAGAAATAGCGGTTTTATCGCTTTAAGGATATTTCGTTCACTCGTGAAGTGTGCGCCTAGCTCTCCTCTCTTGCCCACATCCATAGAGGCTTGAAACATGGAGCCAAATATTGCAGGGCTAATGACGCTCCAGTCGAAATCGCAAGCGTCTAGCATCATCTCTCGCATTGAGCGGTCGAAGCTAGCTATCCGTATCTGTTCGCTAAAGATTGAGCCGTTGATGTATGGGAATTGCGAGAGGCTTTCATCTAGGTTTTTGGCTCTTTTGCTCTCTGGGGTGTCTAGGAGTTGAAAGAGATAGGCTATTTGTGAGCCTAGATTTCGCCCATCCTCGTCTGTCTGCGTCTCAATAAATTCTCTAAAGATATTTTTGGCGAATATCCCCGTATCTTCGGCAAACATCAAAAACAAAAGGCGTGTGAGGTATAGCTCTAAATCATGCCCCTCGTAGCCGTTTTGCAGTAGCTTGTCGTGGAGCTTGCCCATTAGCTCAGCTGCTTCTCTATTGGTCGGCTCTTCTGCTTTGTAGGTCTTTTTCTTGTAACCTGCGATAAATCCGAAAAGCTCTATGTTTTTGGATAGCTCAGAGAGTGGAAAGTGATACTCTCTGTCCTCGTCAAGGTCGTAAAGCTCGAAATGCGCAAAATCGCATACGAGAACATACTTTGGCAAGTCACGCTCAGGCATATTCGGGAAGTATTCATAAGCTTGCGTCTTGGCTTTCGATAGGTCTTTGCCGAAGCTTTTGTGTTCGACTAGCAGCTGACCCTTCCAAAATAGGTCGATAAAACCCTTGGAGCCGCCTAGTTTTTTGATAGGCTCCTCAAATGTAGCGACACGACGGCGGGAGATGTCAAATATCTGGAAAAATTCATTCCAGAATGTCTGCGCCTCGCCCCTTTCGTATGTGGCTCCCGCCCACTCTTTTTGGAATTTTATAGCTCTGTTTCGTATCTCGCTTAGACTTATCATCGTTATTTGCCGTATTTATTTGATTTTGCTTGATTATACAAAACGAAAATTATTTTTTTAGTCTTTGGGCGTACCGACAAAATTGTCTTAAACCAGTTTTTGGTAAATTTTTTTTGACATATACCAATAAACAAAGAGTTTTTAAATGAATCAAAAAAAGTCTTATCTAGAGTCAATGCCTGATAACAAAGGGTTTTTCGGAAAATTCGGCGGGGCGTTCATACCGCCGCAGCTTGAAGAGCCGTTTCGAGAGATAACCGAAGCATATATGAGACTTTCAAAGTCGCACGATTTTTTGAACGAACTAAAAACAATCAGAAAATACTATCAAGGTAGACCGACCCCTGTTTTTTACTGCAAAAACCTTAGTAGATTCATAGGCGGCGGGCAAATATACCTAAAAAGAGAAGACCTCAATCATACGGGCGCACACAAGCTAAACCACTGTATGGCGGAGGCTTTGCTGGCAAAACACCTTGGAAAAACAAAACTGATAGCCGAAACGGGAGCCGGACAGCATGGGGTTGCGCTTGCTACTGCGGCGGCGTATTTTGGGCTTGAGTGTGAGATACATATGGGTGAGGTGGATATCAAAAAAGAGCATCCAAATGTCGTCAGAATGAAGATATTGGGCGCAAAGGTAGTTCCCGCTACTCATGGGCTAAAAACACTCAAAGAGGCCGTCGACAGCGCATTTGAGGCATACCTGAAAGATACAAAAAATCAGCTATTCGCCATCGGCTCCGTAGTAGGTCCGCATCCGTTTCCAAAGATGGTTAGAGACTTCCAAAGCGTGGTAGGCTTCGAGGCAAAAGAGCAGTTCCAAGAGATGACCGGCAAGCTGCCTGACGCCGTGACTGCTTGTGTGGGCGGCGGTAGTAACGCAATGGGGATATTTAGCGCATTTATCGAAGATGCCGTCGAGCTGATAGCGGTAGAGCCTGCAGGTAAAGGCGAAAAGCTAGGTGAACACGCAGCAAGCCTAACGTATGGAAGTGAGGGAGTTATGCACGGATTTAACTCCATCATGCTAAAAGACGCAAACGGTGAGCCTGCGCCGGTACATTCCGTCGGAAGCGGCATAGACTATCCGTCCGTAGGTCCTGAGCACGCATATCTAAACAGCATAGGCAGAACACAGGTCGGACTGTGCAACGATACGGATGCGATAGACGCGTTTTACAAGCTTTCACAGCACGAGGGGATTATCCCTGCGTTGGAGTCTGCACACGCCGTTGCTTACGCCATGAAATACGCAAAAGAAAATCCCGACAAATCAATTCTTGTCAATCTAAGCGGTAGAGGCGACAAAGATATAGATTATGTAATAGAGAACTACCCAATACCTTCAAAAAACTAAAAATCACTATTTATTATACGAAAAGGCGCAAATTTATTTTTTGCGCCTCATTAATGCAACTTTATTTTTGTATGCTTCTTTATAAATATAACAATCTACGTATACGGATGGGAAGCATATCGCCAACCGAAAGAGGTCGTTTTGTCTAGGAGGTGCAATATGAATTTTTTTAATGAAAGCTTGAAAGCTTTTTTGCCGCAGATACTCAATCAAGCAAAAACCGGGATAGCTATATCCGATGCAAAAAAGCCGGACAATCCGCTAGTGTATGTAAATTCGATATTTACGGAAATCTTTGAGTATCTGCCGGAAGAGGTAATAGGCAAAAATTGCAGGTTTTTGCAAGGTGACGACAGGGAGCAATCGGAGCTTGACGTCATCAGAGACGCGGTAAAAAATCAAAAGCACGTCACCGTAACCTTGAGGAACTACTCAAAGAGCGGCGGGCTAGTCTATAATGAAATATCCATAAGCCCGATATTTGATGAAAACAATGAGCTTGTATATTTCCTCGGTGTCCAAAAAGATGTGACTGAGCAAAAGATGCTTGAAGCCGAAAATGAGCGGCTAAGAGAGCTTGAGGTGCGTGAAAAAATCAACAAAGCCACAGAGGATGCCATGTCTATGGTCTTGGATGAGATGGCTCTCCCCGTCGCCGTATCCGAGAACGGCAAACTAACCTACGTAAACAAGAGTATGTCCAAGCTACTTGCTTTTAGCGGCCTAGGTCCTTTCGGTATAGAGATTGGGCTGCTGGATAAGATGATAGTGACAAGACCGGAGCACATACAATCCATAAAAGAGATAGAGGTAAACGGTGAAGCCAAAAAGATAGCTCTAAAAGACAGGGAGGAGGTAAAGTATTTTCTAGCCAAGAAAAACACCCTTATCGATATGCCTCATAACGCCGAAATAGAGCTTTTCGTGATGTATGACATTACGGAAATAACAAAACAAAAACTAACTATCGGGTATCAAAAAAACAAGCTAAAAAGCTACAGCGAAGTTCTTGAGGAGATACTCCTAGCCAAGGTCATCAAAAAAGCATCATCCAATAAACAAAGTATGTCCAAGGGAGAAGCCCCGATACAAATAGAGTCTTTAATAAACGAAGAAGATTTGGAGATACTAAGAAGGAGCCGCAATACAAAAGTGAGCGCCGCGGAATTTTTTGCCGAATTGGATGAATATACGATAGCGGAGATGGATATTATAGGGCAACTCGAAAGTGAGCTTGTCGCAAACGTAGACCGTTTCGCAAGCGCCGTAAATAAAAAAAATCTTACCGATGTCGCAACAAGCTTCAACGAATACGGAAACTATATAAAAAGCTATCTCGGCTTTGAGGATTTGAGCTATGCACTACTTTCTCTAGCTGCATTTTTGCAAAATATGGGCGAAGATACTCTCCGACAAAATCACAAAAAACTCTCCATGTATATAGAAAGTATCTCGACCGATCTTAGAAGCTGGAGTGAGAATATTCTTGTGAAAAAAGAGGCGCTGGATATACACTATCTGGATAGTTCGCTTTTGAGTTCTTGCTTGCAACTGCAACTTCAAATCGGAATTGACGGCGGTTTGGATATGGAAAACGAGATGGAGCTGTTCTGATAAGGGCATTAGGCTTAAGTATTTATTAGAATCGATTGGCTATATTGTGTGTAGTAATTTATGAGCGGGGCGTAACTTGTTAAAAAAGGCTAAAGTAGTAGGACTGATTTTTGGAGCGGTTCTGCTTGCCGTGTCTGTCGGAATGTTGGCTCTTGGCGGCGGTAAGGATTTGGTGCAGGCAAACTATACACAAAACGAAAAAGTCCAATCAGACTTAAAACCAAACACAAAAAATAAAAAAATAGCTTATTTGGTGTCCGATACAAAAATCCCTTTTTGGTCCATAATGGAAAAAGGGATAAGAAGCGAAGCTGTGCAAAACGGCTATGGAATCGATGTATACACGGCTGATAACGACCCAAAAAAAGAGCTTGAATATGCCGCCAAGGCAATCAAAGACGGCGTATCCGGAATTATAGTCTCCCCGACTACTTCTAGCGCCTGCGCTACGATACTCAAGCTGGCAAAAAGCGCCGATATTCCGGTGGTAATATCCGACATAGGGACGGATGGTGGAGAATACGTATCTTATATCTCTTCCGACAATAGAGACGGAGCGTACAAGATAGGCAAGGCTCTTGCAAAAAAATTAAAAGAGCTTGGCTGGACAAAGGGGAGGGTGGGGATAGTCGCCATCCCTCAAAAAAGGCTTAACGGACAGCTCAGGACTGCCGGTTTTATGCAGGCTATGGATGAGGCCGGTATAAAAGGGGCGGATATCAAGCAGCAATCCGAGTGGAGCGAAGAGGAGACCTACAAATTTAGCGCCGAGATGATAAAAAAATATCCCGATTTGCGGGCGATATGGCTTCAAGGCTCGGATAGATACAGAGGTGCTTTGAAGGCTATAGCCGACGCCGGAAAGAAAAAAGATATTTTGTTGATAACGTTTGACGCCGAGCCTGAGTTTTTGGAGCTGATACCAAAAGGTGTTTTGGTGGGCTCAGCGATGCAGCAGCCCTATCTAATGGGTCAAAAGGCGGTTGCGGCGATGACTGCTCACCTGAATGGCAAAACGGTCGAAAAAAATATTCAACTGCCGATACTTGCAATCACTGCGGATAACATCGAAAAAGAAATGCCGACAATAAAAAGAAACGTTCTTGGGGTCGCGAATGAATAAAACACGCTCTTTGTACGTCACTCTCGGCATTATCATAGTCTGTACAGTTTTGTTGTTTATGGGGTTGCACTCTACTTCATCATATCTCTCGACAAAACACAAAATCATATCCGACATAAAAAGCCAATCGAAACTAACGATAGCCGCCCTGCAAAAAAATCTAACAAATATGATGGCCCCATATGCGGTCAATGAATACGATACGCTCCTTGCCGGAGAAATGGGGCATTACGATAATTTTGCGATTGTCGTCGAAGACTACAATATGGGTAAGATATTGGGTCAAAAAGCATATGTTAGCGGGAAGATAAGGGATCAACGGTGGAATATCGTAGATTTTGACCCAAAAAATCAAGAGCACGTACAGGCGGTTTCAGAGGCTTTTTACTCGGAAAAATACCAAATAGAGTCTGCCGGCGCTCTAGTCCTCGGTACGGTGAGCGTGTATATCTCGGATAGGGCACTAAACAAAGAGCTAAAGAGGATAGTTACCGATACTGTTATAAATACGGCAGCAATATCCATACTCCTCATAATATCTCTATTTTTTGCGATTAGGCTATTCATACTAAAACCGATTTCCGACATTGCCGAAGCTCTTGAAAATACCGATACCAACGGGATACCTGCCGGACATATTCCGATTAAGGGAAGTAGCGAAGTCTTGGCCTTGGCGCACAAGATGGACTCGATGATAGGTGAGGTCAAGGCTTCCAGGGAAGAGCTCCAAAATCAGCATGACAAACTTAAAAAAAGTGAAAATAGCCTACTCGGTCTTTTGAGGCTCAGTCCGATAGCGGTCAGAATATCAAAAACAGACGGCAAAGAGGTTTTCTTTGCTAACGAGGCGTACTCAAGGCTTATAAACGTCAATATGAACGACGCCGGGATAGTCGATCCAGGTACGTATTATGCCAATCCGAAAGAATACGACGACATCGTACAAGCTGTGCAAAACGGGCAAAGCATACACAATAAACTGGTAAATCTGATTGTTGACGGTCGCAGCATTTGGGTTGTGGCTTCATATATGCCTTTTGAATTTGACAGCGAAGACGCAGTTCTTGGGTGGTTCTTTGACGTAACCAACGAGATAGAATTGCAAAATCAGACAAACAGCCTAAAAGAGAGGCTGGAGCTTGCGTGGGAGGCTACGAGCGACGGCATTTGGGACTGGAATCTGAGGGAAAATCAGGTCTATTTCTCAGCCAAGTGGAAAAGTATGCTTGGATATACAAACGAAGAGCTGCCGGATTCTCCGCAGACGTTTTTTGAGCTTATCCATGAAGACGACAAGTCGACCATAGAAGGCGCTCTCGCAAAACATTTTGAAAATCCAAAACAAAACCCTTATGCCGTACAGATAAGACTCAGATGCAAAAACGGCGAGTACAAATGGATACTCACCAGAGGAAAAGCAAGTTTTGACAATGACGGTAAGCCCGTAAGGATGCTTGGGTCTCATACCGACATATCGATGCAAAAAGAGCTTGAGTATCAACTCATAGATGCAAAAGAGGATGCCGAGAGGGCAAATGCCGCCAAAAGTCAATTCTTGGCAAATATGAGCCATGAAATCAGAACGCCTATGAATGCAATAATCGGACTAAGCGATTTGGCACTGGTGAGCGGAATGGACGAGTCAAAAAATGACTACATCCGCAAAATAAAACTCTCTTCAAAACTGCTTCTAGGCATCATCAACGATATACTTGACTACTCCAAGATAGAGGCCGATAGATTGGAGCTTGAGAGTGTGCCGTTTGATACGGGAGTTGTCCTTGGGCATCTGTCTACTTTTTTTGCGAAGCCTGTTCACGAAAAAAACATAGAACTGCTGTTTGACATAGCGGACAACGTGCCAAAGACTCTTATCGGCGACGAGCTTAGGTTGACCCAAGTCCTTGTAAATCTAATAGGCAATGCAATCAAGTTTACCGACAAGGGATATATAGAGCTAACCATCAAGGCTGATTTTGCTTTTGACGATAGCGTCACGCTTGGGGTGTCCGTCAAAGACACGGGCATAGGTATGGATAGCGAGCAGATATCAAAGCTTTTTGTAGCATTCTCGCAAGCGGATGTGTCTACGACTAGAAAATACGGCGGCACGGGGCTGGGGCTTGTAATATCAAAGAAAATCATAGAAGCCATGGGTGGTGAAATCCACATACAAAGCACGCCAAACGTCGGCTCTGAATTTAGCTTTTCTATCAAGCTGCAAAGTGTGGAAAGTAAGGCCGAAATAGCCGAGTGTCCTCATTTTGAGGGGCATTCCGTTCTTGTTGTTGGAAGATGTGAGGCGTCCTTGTCGATACTGTCGCATCTGCTCGGCAAGTGCGGTCTTGATGTGGAAATCGCAAGCGGATTTGATGCTTTAAAAGATAAAGACGGATTGGAGCTCGTCGTTATCGACTATGACGGCAAAATAGAAGAACTTGAAAGTATCGCCGATACGCTAAAAGGTGGCGGATTGCATCTTAAGCCGCGTGTTTTTGTGGCGGCAAGCATTTATGACAAAGAGATATTGGGCTCAAAAGGTCTTGCTTTTGACGGCTTCATAGATAAGCCTATAATCGCGCAAACTCTGTACTCGGCGATAGCATGCCCTAAGGCAAAAGATGAGCATATAGAGCAAAAAACAGACACTCAAAGCCATATGAGCAGACCGCTTGAGGGCGTGAAAATACTTCTAGTAGAAGATAACGAGATAAATCAAGAGGTGGCAAAAAAAATGCTCACTAGATTCGGCGGTAGCGTCGATATCGCGGTTAACGGACTAGAGGGTGTAGAAAAATTTGAATCAAGAGCCGATGGGTATGACGTTGTATTGATGGACATACAGATGCCGATTATGGGCGGCTATGAGGCAACGCAAAAAATAAGAGAGATTAACAAAGATGTGCCGATAATAGCCCTAACAGCCGCCGCTCTCGTAGAGGATAGGCAAAAGGCTTTAGCGGCCGGCATGAACGATCATATAGCAAAGCCTATAGATATGGATGAGCTAAGAGAAATCGTCCTTAGGTGGAGCAAAGAGGGAGCTGTCTAGCTCTATTGGTGCAAAAGGGGTATGTTGATTTCTATATACATACCTCCGCCGTCTTTTGTCATAGCGGCCTTAACGCTCCCGGCAAAATCTCTTTCTATTATCCCTTTTGTTATGTAAAGACCAAGCCCGCTTCCTTCACCCTCACGCTTGGTGGTAAAGTAGGCGTCAAACATCTTTTCTATAGCCTCGTCATCTGCGCCGCCCGCAAAATCCTCGACGCCAATAACCACATGAGAATCGTATTTTTTTGTTTTGACTATTATCTCTTTTCTTTGGACAGAGGGGTTTGATACGTAAGCGTCTTTTGAGTTTGAGATGATGTTCAAAAGAGCTTCAAAAAGTGTATTTTGGACGCCAAAAAGCGATATGTCGTCAGGCTCTTCTATGATTAGCTTTATACCGTCTTTGTGTAGCGGCTGCTTGAATATAAAAGCCAGTTCTGAGAGCATTGAGGAGACGGCAAAGTTTTTTTTGCCCCTATCCGGCTTGAGGTAGTTCAAAAAATCGGTAATAGTTAGCGACATTTTTTTTGTCTGAGCGTTGATGTTTGAGAGTATGTCTTTTAGTTCTATATCGCTCAGCCCGTCAAGAGCGTGGGAGAGTTCAAGCCTCATCGCCTCCGCGCTTATCGCATTTATCGGTTGCCTCATTTGATGTGTGATGCTTGACAGTAGTTCGCCTAGTTTTGCATATCTGTTTTGCTCAGCCATTGCTTGTTCTAGGGCATTTACGAGGAGCGATTCTTTCGCGAGCGAAACCAGCTTTTTTATTAGCGCCTCTACTGCCTCGAAGTCCGATACATCGGCCGCTCCTGCCGCATATCTATAGTTATTCGCCGCAAGCGACAATTTGCATATATCATCACCGTTTGACAAAAAGCAAAAGTTGTTTTTGAGCGTATTTAGTTTATCCGCATTTTCATCCGAGGCCGAATCGGGTGCCAGAATAAAAGCTTGTGAGCCTGTGAGATGGTCAATCCCTATCTCTTCGTTTAAAAAAGTGTAAGACACACCTTTTATTGTCGGCAACCGCAATGATATTTTTTCATTTTTTGAGATGACGATAACATCTATTTTTTTGTTATGCAAGGGCTATGTCCTTTTGCGGCCTGCCTATTGCGTACCCTTGCGAAAAGTCTATTCCTATCTCTTGGACTATGGTCTGTATCTTGTCGTTTGCTACAAATTCGGCTATCGATTTTGCACCTGTCAGCTTGATAAGCTTGTCGATATATGAGACAAAATCATGGAGGGATTTATCGCAATCCAGGTTTCTTATGAATGAGCCGTCTATTTTTATATAGTCCACCGCAAACTCGTGAAGGTAGATAAAGTTTGAATATCCCGTGCCAAAGTCATCGATAGCCAGCTTAAATCCCCTCTCTTTTATCTCTTTTAGGGTGCTTTTGACATTGCTGTTTTTGTACATATCCTCGGTTTCCAAAATCTCAAAGACAATTCTTTGCGGCTCCGTCGGGTATTTCTCTATCCAATATTCTATATTTCTAAGCAGGGTATTATCTTGCAGGTCATGCAGCGATAGGTTGATTGAAAACTCTATATCTTTGTCTTTATCGTGGAAATACTCGATTGCTTTTCTGATGATGATTTTTGTCAGAAACGGCGTCTGCCTTATCTTTGAGGCCAAATCCAGAAAGCTAGAAGGCTCTATGATGAGGTTTTGATCCTCTATTCTCGCAAGGCATTCGTATTTTGTTATACGATTTAGATTGTTGTCAAATATCGGTTGAAAATACGGGGTTAGTAGATTGTTCTCTATCGATTCCGAAAATTTTTTGAGCCAATATATATTCTGAGATACGTTTTCATCGGATTCAAGCTCCCCGCATGATGCTAGATAACTGCCTTTTGCGTTTTCCTCGGCGTTTGCGAGCACAAATTTTGCTTTTGTGTAGATGTTTGAATTGCCGTGATAAATCCCTATCGTAAAAGTAGAGTTTAGGCTGATGCCGTCCATTTCGCAGAAAAAGTATTTTGCAAGGGCGTTTAGCTCCTCAGCGATTTTTTTGGCCCTCTCAAGCGGCTCATCAAGTATTATCGCCAGCTCGTCAAAGTCGATTCTATAAAGCCTAACTGTCTTGCCCGAGTTTTCAAAAAAGTCGCTTATTAGCTTTGCTACCTCTTTGAGATAAAAATTGCAATATTCTCTGCCTGTTAGGTTTTTGATGTTTGCTAGATTGTCTATTTTTACCAGTGCTAACGCAAAAAAATTATCCTTTTGTCCTATAAAAGTAAGAAAGCTTTTTTCATTCTCAAGTCCCGTCAGCTCGTCCATCGTCAACATATTGTCTATAAAAGTACTTTGTTGCTCCAGCTGTATCTCAAGGGTTTTTTTGTACACATCGGATAGTTTTTTGCTCTCCGTGGCTCTGAGGCATTTTTCTATCGCATCGAAGAATTTTACGGCGTCAATCGGCTTTAGTATGTATGAATCTATGCCGCTCTCTATGACATCCAAAAATATTTCCGCTTGTTCGTGGGCGCTGATGACTATGACAGCCTGTTCAGGGTGTATTTTTTTAATCTCTTTTATCAGGGTGACGCCGCTCAGTTCGCCAAGCGACAAATCGGTGATGACTATATCGTACGGATTTGACTGTGCTCTTGCTTCATACATGAGAAGCGCTTGCGTTCCGTCATGGGCAACGCCGACATCCAGAAATAGGGCGCTCAGTATCCTATGTATCGCTCTTCTGGAGTCGTCATCGTCCTCTACGAACAATACGCTTGCCGTTTGTGCAATCTCTTTTAGCTTTTGCGCGTCCATTATCTTCCCGTTATATTCATTTTGTAGCCTATGCCGCGATAGTTTTCGATGAATTCCTCTTTGACCGAACTCCTTAGTCTATTAACCAGACTTCTAACCGTCGAATCCTCCACGTACTCGTCGGCCCAAACGAAACTTTTTATTTTTTCATAATCCAAAACCCGACCGTTGTTTTTTATGAGTAGTCTGATTAGGGCTGTTTGGCGTTTGGTTAGTTTTACCGCTTCGCCTTTGTATAGTAGGTTGTCCGTTTCGGTCTCAAACGAATAATTTTCTGTTATTTGTATTAGATTTTGCTTTGTTTTTGCGGGGGTTAGCCTCTGTATTCTAAGCTCTAGCTCTCTTAGATTGAACGGTTTTTTTAGATACTCGCTGCATCCAAATCCATAGGCTTTGTCTATGGAGCCTATATCTATGTTTGCCGTTATCATAATGACGGGCGCATCGGGCTCTTTTTCTCTGATTCTTTTCAAAAGCTCAAGCCCGCTCATCTCAGGCGTATTGATATCCAGCAAAAACATATCGTATTTAGTTGTCCCGGACAAAAACGCATCAAGCGCCTCTTTACCGCTCTCGAAAGCGTCTACGGAGTGATTTTTTTGAAGCAAAAAGCTCTTTATGGAGGAGAGGAGCATATACTCGTCTTCAAGTAGCAGCATTTTCATATACAACCCTTGTTCATTCTCTTTTGGTGCAGATTTTACTGGTTTATTGTTGCATTTTCGAACCTTGAGAAAGTATATCTAAAAAAATTACCCCTAGACAGCGAAGAGAGTACCTGTATCCCTATGGCATATTCCCTGCATATGTCGGACACGAGCTTTAGCCCTATCCCATATCCCCCTTTTGTGCTTTCCTCTCTGTAGTAGCGTCTAAAAATCTTTTTTTTATCGGCAATCAGAGGGCCAAAATTGTGAAACTCTAAAATAGGAAGAGAGTCTTTGAGCGACGCTTTTACGGTGATTTTTTTGCGCCTTTTTGAGTATTTGATGGCGTTTGATATGTTGTTGTCTATGAGTCTTTGGAGTTTGGCTTCCGGTATTTTTATCCATATGTCGTCAATGTCTATACTTGACCCCAGCTCTACCATGTTTGCATCGGCTATGGAGCGAAAATACATGATGCGCTCTCTTAGGAAATCGGCGAGGTTTATTGTGTCGTCTTTGTAGTTTTCGGAATCTTTTTTCATCATATACGCCATATCTTCATAGCTTGTCTGGAGCACCTTGCACGCTGCTTGTATGGGGGCAAGCTCTTTTAATTCACCGTGTGACATTGCTATAAGGTCGGCGTTTGTTACGATGATGCTAAGAGGGGTATGAAGTTCGTGTATAGCATCTTTGATGAAGTCATCTTGTGCGAGTAGCAGCTCCATCGCTTTTTCTTTTGCTTTTTGCAGCTCAAGCCTGCTTCTTGCAAGCTTTTGCTCGGTGTCTATCTTTTTTGCCGCCTTGTGTATCGAAAACAACAACGAATCGGTGGCTATCGGCTTTAGGATGAAGCTTTCCACATCAAGGTCTATCGCTCTCGTGAAATTCTCCGTCGATTCAAAACCGGAAATGACTATAAATTTTGTCTTTTTGCTATTTTTTTTAATCTTCTCTATCAGCTCAAAGCCGCTTCCGTCACCCAAAAAAATATCGGTTACTATGAGGTCTATATTTTTTTTATTTTTTAAAAATACCGAGTAGGCTTCGCTTACACTGCTTGCCGTGAAGGTATCGGCAAACAACATACCGAATATTTTGGCGATAGTATTTTTCGTGCTTTCATCGTCCTCTACTATCAAAACCCCCATTTTTGAGGTTAGCGCATGGATTTTTACGAATGTATGCCTCATATAGCGACTTTCAAAAAAAGATATTTGCCAAGACTATAACAACATCTCTCTTTAGCTAAAAAAAGAGACTACAAAGCTATGCTCGCCCCATTCTTTTATCTCAAAGGCTCTTACTCTAAACTCAAAAACACTTTTTTGCGTAGGCAAAACCATGATGTCTATATCCTCATCCAAATCTTTTATAAGTTCCTTCCACGAAACCGCATCATCTTCGTCATAATCGCGAAGTAGCCCCTCTCTTGCGAATAAATCTCCTATAAAAAAACGTTGCTTTTCCAAGCCGTCTATTTTGTCTGCGTCATAAAAAGGGTCAAAAAGTGATAAAAACTTTTTATTTACATGGACTATCTTGTCGTCGATATCTACAACTATCGATGGAAGACAATTTAGCTCTATTGTTTTTTTGAGGTCTAGTTTTATGCACTCTTTGGCATCCCTTAGGCGTTCAAGCTCTTTTTCTTGGAGCATCATATCGGTGATGTCTTTTCTGATGCCTATAAATTCTATTATCTCGCCGGTTTCACCTAGTATCGGCACTATCGTTGCATCTACCCAATAGCTAGTTCCGTTTTTTGCCCTGTTTTCTACGACGCCTTTCCATACCCTTTTTGAAAGTATAGTTTTCCACAGCCCGGCAAAAGCGCTTTTTTCCATATTTGGATGTCTAACGATGTTTTGATTGCTTCCTAGAAGCTCATCTTTTGTATATCCGCTTATTCTGCAAAATTCTTCGTTAACATAGGTGATGACGCCGTTTATATCTGTTTTTGAGACGATATTGCTGACGTCAACCGCTTTTTTGTACTCCTCCAAAAGGCTTTTATGCTCCATCAGCTCTTTTTTGATTCTTATGCTTTCGTAGACTTCCGATATCGCATTGAGAAGCTTTGGCAAATCAAGCGGTTTTAAAAGGAATTTTTCGACGCCGCACTCTATCGCTTCGATAAAAAGGTCGGTCTCGTTGTATGCGGTCGTAAATATGATTGGAGTATCAGGTGAGTGTTTTTTGACCTCTCTGGCTAGCTCTAATCCTGTCATTTTTGGCATCATGATATCGCTAACTACCAAATCTATTTTGTTATTTTTGAAAATCTCCAGAGCCTCTTCGCCGTTTTCTACGGAAAAAACGTCGGTAAATTTGAGCTGAAGTATCCTATTCATGCTTTTTCTTACGGATTCTTCGTCTTCGGCATATAGTACCGTGCAGTTTATTTTTTCAACCGAGTGGTTCATGCTCATCCAAAATCCTTCTAGTGAATTAATTTGTCAAATTCTAAAACAGTAGTGTCTCATTTGTGACGCAAAATGGACGTAATTTTTGCCGTCAAACGGGACGCTAATGCAACTTTAGTTTTCTAAAATTTCAAAATATTCATATTAAAAGAGACGGATAAATGAAAGAGCAGGATATTATCGATATAGCCATCAAGGATATTATCAGAATAGGCTCCACTACGCCCATAAAAACAGCGGTCGATACGATAACGGAAAAAAAGATTAGAAATCTTGTCGTGTGCGATACGACAAAGGATTCATATGCGGTATTGTCGGTCGGTGACATAGTTTCGATAGCTACAAACTCGGTCAATCTGAGCAAGCCCGTATCATCTTTGAAGCTACGCCCGCTTGTTACCTGCAGCAAAAATACAAGTACGCTTGAGGCGGTGATGCTTTTTGGCGAAGGCAACGCTATAGTCGGTGTAATAGACGATGACGGCACGCTAATGGCTATTGCTACTTACAGCAACGTACTAAATGCGATATACGGCTACGAAGACGACTCTTTCGCACAGCCGATTAAGAGTCTCCTCGCCAAAGAGAGCATACTAATAGCCCACATAGGCGAAAATCTTGCCGACTATCTCGATACCCTCAACTCATCAAGTGCCGATTGCCTCATAGTCTTAAAAGATGATTTGCCGTACGGCATTATCACAAAACGCGATATCGTAAAAATGCTGGCAAGAAATATATCGTTAAGCCAAAACGTAGAGACGCTGATGTCTTCGCCGTTAATGACGGTCGATTCGGCTATATCTATCAATAACGCCCTTGTGTATATGCAAAACAACAAGCTAAAAAGGGTGATAGTCGTAGACAAGGACGGTAAATTGGAGGGCGTAATTACCCAAAAAGACCTT
Organism: Campylobacterales bacterium; assembly: GCA_050252455.1. Classification (GTDB taxonomy): domain Bacteria; phylum Campylobacterota; class Campylobacteria; order Campylobacterales; family UBA6016; genus UBA6016. Next base: position 31,714 of record JBFWKW010000016.1, read on the forward strand.
CTGGACGCTATATATACGAGGCTTACGCAAAAAGGTTTTTTCAATCTAAACAAAATAAACGCCATTTTGCAAGAGCAAGTCAATCTAAAAACCTTAGAGCTTCAGCAGCTCAACAAAGACCTTGAAATTAGGGTAGAAAACGCAACGAGAGAGCTAAGGGAGAGCGAGAGAAATCTAGCCGAAATGAGGCGTAACGAAGCCTTGTTTGAGCTACTGCGCAATATATCCCACCATTGGAGACAACCGCTAAATCTTATCTCTCTTTTGGCGCAAGAATCGGAGATGATATTGGAGCAAGGCGGCGACACGGACGGGGTAGTCCAAAACCTAAAATCAATAGTTTCGGAATCAAAAACACTATCTTCCACAATAGACAAAATGACAAATATGTACAAAAAAAATGACTACAAAGAGGAGAAGCCGATAGATTTCAGGTTGGCTTTTGAGTATGCGCTAGGGTTGTTTGTCGGTGAGCACAAGCTAGAAATACAGAGAGTTTATGAGATAGGCGAGTGTGATTTTTGCATTCAAAGCTCGGCGTTGCAGTTTATTCTAAAAGAACTTGTCGGCAACAGCATAAGTATCGCCTCAAAAAACGGCAAAGAGTCTTTGAAGTTTATATTTGGGGTTAAAAAAGAGGACAAAGCTACCGTAATCAGCCTCCAAGATGATGCCGGCGGGATAGATGAAAAAAATGCCGGACTTATTTTTGACCCTTATTTTACGACTGAATTTAAGAGTAGAGACAAGGGGCTTGGGCTTTATATGGTCAAAAACTTGATAGAAAAAAGCCTCAACGGAAAGATATCGGCGCAGCCTTTGGACGGCGGGGTCAAATTTAATATCAGATTGCCACTAAAAAGGAGATAGTATGAGAATATTGGTAGTAGACGACAGCGCAACAATGCGGCGAATAATAAAAAATTCGCTTTCAAACCTTGGATATGTTGATTTGCTTGAGGCTGAAGACGGCGTCGTTGCTTGGGATATTATGAACAAAGAAGAGGTTGGCGTGCTTGTGACCGATTGGAATATGCCGAATATGAACGGTCTTGAGCTGGTGACAAAGGTAAGGGCGGACGGAAAATACGCCGATGTGCCTATCATCATGGTCACGACGGAGGGCGGCAAGACGGAAGTGATAAAGGCTTTGAAAGCGGGGGTGAATAACTATATCGTTAAGCCGTTTACGCCGCAAGTGCTAAAAGACAAGCTAGAAGCCGTACTCGGCAAGCAATAAAAGGAGAAAAATATGACACAAGAAGAGCTAGACTCTCTACTAGATGGAGTCATGGACGGTGATGTGGAGGAGGGGAGTAGCGATGAATCGCCCGATATAGAGAGTGCAGCCGGAAGCTACAAGCTAGATCCGACAAAATCATGGCCGCCACCGCCTCCGTCCAGTGAAAACAAGGTAGTTCATCAGCTAGACGACGTTACCAAGGAGTCCGAAGAGAAGGCTACGCAGCTTTTTGATATGCTTGATGCGATAGCCATAGGGGCATCTGAGACAGAAACTGAGCTTGATACGGTAATGGCAAATATATCTTCTGCGTCACTTCTTTTGGATAGATTGTCAAAAAAATACCCGGACGTATCTGTTTTTGGAACAGAGCTTGCCAAAATGCAAATTTCTTTGGCGTCGATAGAAACGTCATTGGCAAAAGTCCAAGAGATAAATATGAATGTTCTAAACGCTATGGATACCATGCAATATCAGGATATACATAGACAAAAAATAGAGCGGGTGGTAAACATCATGCGTACGTTGTCAAACTATATGAACAAACTATTTGAGGGAAGAATAGACGACGAAAAGAGGGTAAGTAGCGCAAAACATATTCACGGAGACGAAAACGATAATGTTGTCGGAGACGATGATATAGAAGCCTTGATTGCGGCGTTTGGGAATAAATAAATATTTCCGGACGCATAGCGTCACAATATGGAGATTGCAATAAAGTCCCAAAAACATCACAAAAACCACTTTTTATTTTTCTAAATACACCTACGAAGCTCTGCAAAATATACTGCGGCAATACTTTTAATAAAGAGAACTTGTTATACAATGTAAATTATACTTAATAATTGACCAAAAACTCCAATTACATGAGGAGAACCAAAGTGGCTTCTGCACCTGAAGTAAACTACGCCAAAAGTAATATCACGCTCAAAACGCAGCCAAAACAAGGCGAGAATATAAATCTCTTTTTACGTCCGGGGGATGAGGTCAATCTCGGTGTTGATATATCGAAGGCACAGCTTCAAATAGTCGGCACAGACGTAGTTGCCACGCTGCCAAACGGCGGACAGATAACTTTTGTCGCTATGGGTATGATGGCGTTTGAAAATAACGCCCCTATAATCAAGCTTCCAAACGGTGCAAAAATGGAAGTCGGTCAAGTATTAAACAATATTCAAGACATAGTCCAAGCTCCCAAGGACGCTATTTTGGTATCAGGCCCCGTCAAACTCCAAGATGATAGCGACCCATCCAAGCAGCAGACAAAAAGCAAAGCGCAAGATACTCCTGTTAACGACTATAACGCTTATTATGTCGACCCTCAACCAAACATAAAACCAAACGATGAGGTAGCTCCAAAGGACAATAGCGGCAAATATCTGACGGAAGCCGTCTCAGATTTGACTAACGTTGATTCATCAAGAAATGATTTGACAAAAAAATACGCATCTACGGAGAATCAAACAAAAGCGAAAGACAACGTAGCGGACGTATCGGCGGCGCTCTCGTTTGATATAGGTTTTTATCAGATAAAAAGTTCCGACACCACGGCTGCCGGAGTCACCACGGTGCTTGGCGGAACGGGAAGTGCGCTTGGAAACGTGAGCAAATCGGCAAATGCACAATTCCAGCCGGAAACTCTTGATTATAGAAATGATGCATTTAAGCAAGTAATTACGGTAGATAATCCTGATTTGATTAACGAAACATACCTTACAAAACTTGTTAGACTAAATGTTTCGCAGCCGGTCGGCTTTGGGATTAGCGATATTGTTATTACGGGACTTTCTTCCGGATTTCAGATACTTGACGCCGGTTTTCATTCTGCAAATTCTGTCGGTGGTGGTTGGAGCCTGAATGCAGAAACTACGGATGGAGCGGGTGACGGCTTTGGTTCTGCATTGACGGACGGCGGAGAGATAATAGAGTTTTACATACGCTACTACCCAGGCTCTCCCGACTTAACGCTCAATTTTGACTACCTGATGAAGGTCAAAATTACATCTACTTTTGACGTAGACAATATACCGCTTGCTATGCAGGGTAGCGTCACCACTCCGGAGCTGACATCCCTTACGGTATTCAAAGATTTGGGCGTTATAGTAAAGGATGTGCAAAACGAGTCGGACTACACATACTATCCCGACAAATATCAATACGGTTTTATTCTCGATACTACGCCAAATGAAAATATAGTTTACACCGGCAAAAGCGACTCCACGGTAACCGGCGGTTTATCCAACGATACCATATATGGAAATATAGGCAACGATACGTTAAGCGGCGGCAAAGGCAACGATACGTTAAGCGGCGGAGCCGGAACAAATATAATCAACGGCGAAGATGGAATCGATACCGTGGATTATAGTTTTGTCACAAAATACAGCGATGACTTTTTGTTTGCCAATAGTGCTTTAAACGACCCTGATACCGGTAGCCCTTACGCCAATAACGCAAAAGGGGTAGCGGTAGACCTACAAGCAGGAACGGCAACCGGAAAAACTGTTTATGATGCTACGGCTGACGTTTTGACGGGTGAAGAGACGAGGGCGATTAGCGATACGATCAGCAACGTAGAGTATGTAATCGGCTCCGTGTATGACGACACGATAAAAGGCGATGTGGCAAACAACAAACTCGTCGGAGGCGAAGGAAACGATACCTTAGAGGGTAGAGGAGGAATGGACTGGCTCGATGGTGGAGCCGGTAATGACTGGCTAATAGGCAGCACCGACGATTATATGATTGACGGTGGGGATAATACCGATACTATAGACTTTGCAAACAATAGCACAGGCGTAGAGGTCACACTAAACAACTCATCAAACGGTGAGATTAAAAACATAGGTGCCGCCAGTGCCACAACAAAAGTAAAAAATGTAGAAAATGTAGCCGGCTCACAATATAAAGATATTATCACCGGAGACAATTCTAGCAATTTACTCATAGGCGGTTATGACCATGCTGCCGTAGCGGTAACTCCAAATGACGATACGATAATCGGTGGAGCCGGAGCGGACACTATAGTGGGCGACGTCCGTATTGATACCGTTGTCGCAGGCTCCTTGTACGGCGGCAATGACGTATTGCGCGGTGGCAATGATAACGATACGATATATGGCGATTCGGCGCCAATTTTAAGCAATACGGAAGTTGAAGTCTCCTCAGACCAGTCTGTTGAATATATAAGAAATGTCGACAACGATGCAACTCTAGCTACGATATACGGCGGAAACGACATATTATCCGGCGGAGCAGGGGATGACTATATTAACGGCGGAAGCGGATGGGATACTGTAGATTACAGCGCATCAACCGCAAAAGTATCGGTAAATCTAAACACAAATACCGCCATAGGCGAAGGGATTGACCAGCTATTTAATATAGAAAATATCATAGGCTCGTCATCAACCTTCGGCGATACGCTTACCGGAAATTCTCTAGTAAACACTATCACGGGGAGTGGCGGCGGCGATACGTTAAGCGGCCTTGGCGGCAACGACACCCTTGACGGTAAAAATGGTAGCGACTGGGTTGATTATAGTTATTCGAGTGGCGTAGTCGTCAATTTGGCAACAGAGAGTGGCGTAGTATCCGGCGGAGATACAGACAAGTTAATATCCATCGAAAATGTCATAGGCTCAAACCAGAACGACACTATGACGGGCGTCCAAGGAACGGTAAATACGCTTCTGGGAAGAGACGGAAATGATTTATTCTACGGCTATCTTGACGGCGACACTATCGATGGCGGTAGCGGTAGCGACACCGTAGACTATGGCAACATTACGTCAAAGGTCAACATAACTCTTGGCGGTTCAAATAGCGATAAGCTGGTAGAGATAGAAAATATCCTTGCTTCGTCGAATGATGATACGCTAGTAGGAGACGCTAATAATAATATACTGGACGGTAGAGGCGGTAATGACACTCTAAATGGAGGCAGCGGAGCAGATACTTTGTATGGCGGCGATGGCGCAGATACTCTAATAGGCGGTAGCGGAGCAGATACGTTGTATGGCGGGAATGGGCAAGATATGGCCGATTATTCATCGTCCGGCTCAATAACGGTCAATCTCGCTACCGGAACAATAGCCGACGGTTTTGGGGGCACTGACATAGTCGACAGCATAGAGATTGTCAAGGGCTCATCTTTGCAAGACGTAATGACTGGCTCAAATGCGGCAGATACGCTTATAGGAAGTGGCGGCAACGATACTTTCTTCGCTGGCGGTGGCAACGATACCTATTATGGCGGCGACTTCGGCGTAGTGGGTAGTACGGAAAAAGACAGGGTTGACTACTCGGTATCCGGCGCAGACAATATATTTGCCGATTTGTCAACAAATTTCGTTTATCTAAGAGATGGCTCAAATGCCACGCTATCTACGGATACGCTCTATAATATCGAAGAGGTATATGGTACTGACGGTAATGATACGATGAAGGGGGGTACCGGCTCAAATACCATTTACGGCGGCGACGGCAATGACACGCTGACCGGAAACCTCGATGGAGATGTGCTAGACGGCGCAGCGGGAACAAACTTGGCCGACTACTCTGCTAGAACACAGAATTTAACCGTTGATTTGTCTCTATCGTCGAAAAATATATACATAACCGGCTCAGGTCCAACCGCTTTAAATTCCGATACATTGAGCAATATGCAAAATGTAAGTACGGGTAGCGGAAGTGACGTTATAACCGGAAATAGCGGAAACAATACTGTAAAAGCTGGTAGCGGAGCAGATACGTTGTATGGCGGCGGCGGTGCAGATGCGTTATACGGTGAGGCCGGGGATGATACCTTTGTGGGCGGTGCAGGCAACGATACTTTTTACGGCGGTATGGACGCAGTAACCGATAGCGGCAATGATACCGCAGACTACACTACCGCCCTTTTTGGGATTGATGCCAATCTAACTACGGGGATTGTGACCGGGAATGCTGCGACAGAGGGAACCGATACGCTTTACGGCATAGAAAATATCACCGGTTCTGCACTTGACGACACGATAAAAGGTAAGGTTGGAGTAGTCAATACGCTAAGCGGAGGCGCAGGGAATGACACCATATACGGTGGCCTTGACGGTGACTATGTGGACGGCGGTAGCGGCATAAATACCGTTGATTATTCTTCTGAGGCAACCAATATATCGATAGATTTGAATAGCGCAAGAGCAAATTATTCTGCTACACCGGCCGTATACGATACCCTTGTATCTACCCAAAATGCAATAGCCGGAAGCGGGAATGACACGCTTGTAGGCAAAAGCTCAGTTGCCAATACCCTCAAAGGCGGTAGCGGAAACGATGTGCTAACCGGAAACCTTGACGGTGATAGTTTGTTTGGAGAGGGCGGAACGGATACTCTAAATTACTCCTCTCAAGCAAATGCGCTAAGTGTAGATCTTAGTCTGCAAACAATAGCAAACAGCTCATCTTCGACCAATAAAGACTATTTTAATACCATCGAAGTTGTCTCTACCGGCTCGGGCGCTGATACCTTTACCGTTAGCGCCGCAAGCGATGATAGGGCATTTACGCTAGATGGCGGAAGCGGTATCGATACGCTTGATTATGGCGCCGTATCAGAGGGGATTACTTTGACAATGGCTGGCTCTACCGATGCAACCGTGGTTGTCGGTGTTGCAGATGTCAATGATGATGTCATTAGAAATATAGAAAATATCAAAGGTTCAAAAGCGGCAGATACGATTACGGGTGACTCAGAGGCAAATACGCTATGGGGCAATGAAGGCGCCGATACTCTGAGTGGTGACGTAGGCAATGACGTGATATACGGCGGAGCCGATAATGACAAGCTGTATGGCGGAGTCGGTAGCGATTCGCTTTATGGAGACGCTGGGGATGATAGTATTGTTATAGCGGCTGCCGATGTTGACGGAAGCTATGATATATATGACGGCGGTAGCGGTAGCGATACTATAGATTATAGCATTTTGAGTACCGACCTAACCGTAACGCTCAACGGCTCATCCGCAGGAACGGCAACGACAAGCAATTCAAACATAGGCGCCGACGCTCTTTATAATATCGAAAACGTCATAGCTGGAAGCGGCAACGACACCTTAAACGGCGATACACAGGCAAATATGCTTATAGGTAATGCCGGAAATGATACGTTAAAAGGCGGAGACGGAGCGGATATTATTTACGGAGATGATATAGCGAACTCATTGGCCGGTAATGACGTTTTGGAGGGTGACGACGGTGACGATACTCTGTATGGTGGGCAAGGAGATGACACACTAAGAGGCGGAGCAGGCAACGATACTTTCTATGGCGGTAGCGGGATTGATACGTTAGACTACACGACAGCAGGAGTAGCTATAACAGCAGACCTAAACAGCTCTCTTATAACAGGAAAGGGAGCGGACATCGTAGATATAAGCTCTATCGAAGTCTTAAGAAGCGGAAATAGCGCAGATGTAATCACTATGGCAAATAGCGGCGTATTGTCCACGATATATTCAGGCGGCGGCAACGATATCGTAACCGGAGGAACTCAGGCTGATACGATATACGGCGAAGCTGGCAACGATACCATCAGGGGTGATCTTGGGGTTGATGTAATATTCGGCGGTGACGGCGATGATTTGTTTTATGGTAGCACCGATGGCGATGTAATAACCGGCGGCGAGGGCTCCGAAAGCAATGGGGATACGATAGATTTCTCCTATGTAGCAACGGGTTTGGTTGTGGATATGGTAGCAGGCACCGTAAATACGACTGCTAGCACATTCTCCGAGATAGAAAATATCACCGGCGGTAGCGGCAGCGATACGATATACGGCGACAGTGCAAAAAATACGCTAAAAGGTGGCGACGGTAACGATACTATATTTACAAGCGCCGGAGTTGACTATATTGACGGCGGTAGCGGTAATGGTGATTGGATAGATTTTTCTGCTGTGACGGCAACGGCTATAAATATCAATCTTTCAACACAAAAAATAATTAATGACGGATTTGGATATCCAGACTCTGAAACTATAGTAAATATCGAAAATATTAACGGTGGAGCCGTAAATGATACGCTCTATGGTGACGGTATGGAAAATACCATTTACGGCAATGCCGGAGATGATACCGTGCAGGGCAATGACGGCAAAGACTTGCTATATGGCGGTACGGGCAATGATGTAATAGACGGTGGAGCCGATAATGATATACTCTTTGGAGAAGACGGCAATGATGTATTGACCGGAAGTGGCGGCAACGATATACTAGATGGCGGGGACGGCGATGATACATTTGCGGGCGGTAGCGGCAACGATACGCTAGATGGTGGGGATGGAGATGATACATTTATTGGCGGCACGGGCGATGATAAATTTATTGGCGGAAGCGGTATAGATATAGCCGATTATAGCAATGCGACTGCAAAAATAGTTATTGCTCCGGATAGTTCAAATAGCTATTTATTATCAACTGGAACTGTTGCGCCAAATGAAACATTTAGCAGTTCCGAAGGGCGCGATACCATAAGCGATGACGTCGAAATAGTGTATGGTAGCAATGGTTTTGGGGATACGATAACAGGTAACGCCAATAACAATACTATATACGGATGGGGCGGTAACGATATATTAGGGGGCGGTGACGGTGATGATGTCATATACGGCGGAGACAATGACGATACGATAGCCGGAGGAAACGGCGCCGATACACTAAGCGGTGGTAATTTTGGAGCAGCTAGCGGTACCGATACCGTAGATTACTCTGCCGATATTGCTGCCGTAACCGTCAATCTTAGCTCCGGCTACACAATCAACGGCGTAGCCCAAAACACCGCTAGGGACGGCTGGGGTAATACCGATAACATCACAAACTTCTATAGAGTGCTTGGGTCTGCTCATAATGACACATTGATAGGTAGGACAGGAGCAAACGACAACCTAGTAGGAAACGGCGGAGATGACTGGTTTGTCGCAACTACCGGCAATGACACCATAACCGGTGGAACAAACGGGGCGGGTGGCGATACCGTAGATTTTGGGCAAATAACTACGTCGGCCATAGTTAATCTATCGTTGTCAAATTCTACTGGTATAGCCGGAACAAATGTCATAACAGGGGTAGAAAACGTCTCCGGCACACTTGTAGCGGACACGATAACCGGTGATACCGCCAAAAATACAATCATAGGCAGAACGGGCAATGATATAGTATACGCGGGCAGCGGAGCAGACGTAATATACGGTGACGATAATACCAGCGGCGCCGCAATGGGCGGAGCCGAGAGTGGAGCCGATACGATATACGGCGAAGCAGGGGACGATACTATATACGGCGGACTGGGTAGCGACTCACTATATGGCGGCGCCGACAATGATACGATATACGGCGGAGAAGGCGATGACTATATAGAGGGCAATGCCGGAACAAATACACTACAAGGCAACGACGGTAACGATATTTTTGTTGCACATGAGGGCAACGATACTATTACCGGCGGGGCAGGTACCGACGCTGTTTCTTATTATTATGCCGGATCGGGCGTAACGGTCGATATATCAAACACAACCTCAGCTCAATCGACTGGTGGCGGCGGAAATGATAGATTTACCGCAGTCGATATGGAAAACCTATATGGCTCAAATGACTATGCCGATACGTTAACTGGCAATAGCCTTGCCAACCTAATGAGAGGATACGGCGGAAATGATGTTGTATATGGCGGAGTAGGCGCTGATACCGTCTATGGCGATGACGGCAACGATACGTTGTACGGTGGCGATGATAGCGATACGATATATGGCGGCAATGGAGCGGATAAAATATATGGGGACGCAGGCAATGATACGGCCTACGGCGGCAGCGGGAACGATACTTTTTATGCCACTGCCTTGACTGACGGTAGTGACGTGTATGACGGCGAAGGCGATACGGATGCCGTAGATTACTCTTTGGTAAACGGTAAAATCACTGTCACCATGGCCGGTAGCACAAATGCCGTAGTTACAATAGCCGGCGGTGACAATGACACGATAGTCAATATAGAAAACTTTATCGGTGGAAGTGCCGATGATACGATAACCGGAGATGGAAGCGACAACACCTTAACCGGAAACGGCGGAGCCGATACTATAAAAGGCGGCAACGGAGCCGATAGACTTTATGGAAGTGCCGGAGCCGACATATTGTACGGCGAAGCAGGCAATGATACGCTAGAAGGCGGAGATGACGATGATACCCTTATCGGTGGCGCCGGCAACGACACTGTTATCGGCGGCAACGGAAGCGATTGGCTTGATTATACTCTTGACGGTATGGCACAGGGCGCTAGCACTGATTTGAGAGATACGACAAATACCCAGTATATTTCCGCACTCAGAGGAAATGACCTTATTCAGAGCGTAGAAAATATAAAAGGTACCGCATACAACGATAACTTCATAGGCGACTCTAGTTCAAACACAATACTTGGCGAAGATGGCGACGATGCAATTTCCGGTATGGGTGGAACGGATTATCTATACGGAGGAAATAACGGAGCCGCAGGCGATACCGTGAGCTATTATTGGCAAAATAAAGTAGTCGTAGCGCTAGATGCATCTGGCAATGCCAACGTGACCGTAAACGGAAGCATGGAAGATTACATCTATGGTTTTGAAAACGTAAGCGGCTCGGATGCCTCTTCAAATAATGCCGATACGATAAGCGGCAATGACTCTAAAAATACTCTTTTGGGGAACAGAGGAGCGGATACGCTCTATGGCGCCGGAGACAATGACTATATAGACGGTGGAGCCGATAACGATACTATCAGGGGTGGCGATGGGGCAGATACGCTCTATGGCGGCGACGGAAACGACCTAATCAGGGGCGGTAGTACTTCAATAGGCGGAGCCAATACCGCCGACGGCGATGCCGATACTATCTTTGGAGGTACGGGCAACGATACCATCTATGCTATGCTGGATGGTGATACCATATACGGCGGCGATGCTTCAACCGATGGATATACCGACATATTGAGATATGATGAACTAAGCGGAAAAAATATATATGTGAACTTATCTACAAATCAAGCATATGAAATAGGCAATTCCGCCGTTAAAGATACTATAAGCGGATTTGAATGGTTGTTTGCCGGTAGCGGTAACGACTCACTAGTCGGCAATTCTTCTAGCAATACTATTGTTGGAAACGGCGGCGACGATACTCTGGAGAGGGGGACGCTCGGCGGAACGGACGTGCTGTATGGAGATGACACATCAGGCGCATTGACCGGAAATGACGTATTCAAGATGAGCAAGTCCGACTTGACTAGCAGTTTGACAATATTTGGCGGCCTTGGTGTCGATACGATAGAGCTCAAAGATACTGTTTTGAGCACAGATACCCCCGTATTTACAAGTATATTTAACGTAGAAAAAGTACAGTTATTTACCGGTGACAATACGGTATCCATAGACCTTAACGATGCCACCCTGCTTGGAAATAGCGGCAATGACACTTTCAGGTATGCATCAAACGCTTTTGATAGTCATGATACTATAGACGGCGGAGGCGGCACGAATAGCATACTTTTTACAACTGCCGGAACCCTTACGGAGTCTATGTTTGCCAACATATCAAATATCCAAAAAATACAACTTGCAAATGGCACAAATACGATAACTCTCGATGCAAGTGCAAAAGGTGCGACGATACTCGGCGGCACAGGTGATGATACTTTTAAATACTCCGTTTCTGATTTGACCGGAATTGATACTATTATTGCTGCAGGCGGTAATGACACACTCAGCTTCCTAGATGCCGGCAATATAACGGCTGCAAACTTGGCCAATGTAAGCGGAGTTGAATATGTGCAGCTATATACGGGGGCAAACACATTAAACATAGGCGCAGGATATAGTGTCCTAGGTTCATCCGGTGTTGATACGATAATAGGCGGTGCAGGTGTAAATAATACGGTAAATGCCGGAGCCGGTGACGATATTTTCAAATTCAATATCTCGGACTTTACAGCAGGAGATATTATAGACGGCGGCATAGGAACAAATACGCTTGAATTTATAGATAACGGCTCTATCTCGTCAATCGGCGGTAGCTATTCAAATATCCAGAAAATACAGTTTTCCTCCGCCGGAAGTAATAATGTAACGCTGGATATTAACGGTGTGTCATTGGTCGGCGGTACGGATGATGATATATTCAACTATGCAATTAGCAATCTAACAAGCGCCGATATTGTAGCCGGAGGCGCAGGCAATGACACGATAGCATTCTCAAATAGCGGAAGCATAGATGCCACGTCGATGTTTAATAATGTTACGCAAATAGAAACCATACAGTTATCTAGTGGCGGCGCCAATACGGTTACCAACTTCTCAAAAACAAATGTCTCGTTGGTCGGCGGTAGCAATGCGGATAATATTACGGCAACAAGCGCGGCAAATACTATATACGGCGGAAGCGGTAATGATGTGATAACCGGCGGCGGCGGAGCCGATTTGCTTTATGGCGACGACGGTGACGATATATTTAATTTTAGTAGTACGGCAAATCTGACGG
>JBFWKW010000017.1:0-39563 GCA_050252455.1 Campylobacterales bacterium
ACTTGGCATTTGGGATAGGCCGTACATCCCGGACGTATCATATCAAAAGATGATAGCAAAAGGCTTTACGGGCAGTGAAATATAAAAAAATTATAAAATAGAACTTTCTCGCGAAATAAGAGAAAAATTCAGGGGATAAAATGGAAAAAATTGTTCTTATAGACTGCGAAGATAGCACTGGTCTAATCTACAAAATAAGTAAAATATTTTTTGAAAACGGGCTAAATGTTGAAAAAAACGACGAGTTTGTCGAAAAAGAGAAAAATAGATTTTTTATGCGTACCGAAATTAGCGGTGAGGCCGATTTTGATCTTGTCGAGAAGCTGCTTAGACGAGATTTGCCAAAAGATGCGAACCTCCGCATAGTTGAAAAGAATAAAAAGAAAAAAGTGCTTTTGTTTGCCACCAAAGAGTCGCATTGTCTAGGCGACATACTCATAAGATACAATAGCGGTGAGATAGATGCCGAGCTGCTTGGGGTGATTGCCAACCACGACACTTTAAGACCTCTTGTTGAAAAGTTTGATTTACCTTTTTATCTTGTATCGGCGGAGGGGCTGAGCAGAGAAGAGCATGAAGCAAAGGTTATAGAACTCACAAAGAGCCTAGCGCCTGATCTGCTTGTGCTTGCCAAGTATATGCGTATTTTGACGCCTGAATTCGTGTCTCATTTTGAGGGCAAAATTGTCAATATACACCACTCATTTTTGCCGGCATTCATAGGCGCAAATCCGTATAAGCAAGCATACGAGAGGGGTGTAAAAATCATAGGCGCTACTGCGCACTTTGTAAATAACAATCTCGATGAAGGGCCGATAATAGCGCAAGACGTGGTTAAGGTCGACCACAGCTACGGATGGGAAGAGATGAGAAATCTTGGAAAAGATGTGGAAAAGATAGTTTTGGCAAAAGCTATTAGGCTTGCACTCGAAGATAGGATATTTGTTTACGACAACAAAACCGTTATCTTTTAATAGCGCTTAGGCTAAAATCAAACAAAGCAAAATTAATAAAATAGGGAAAAGTTAAGAATGAATACCGCTGATTTTATATGGATGGACGGAGAATTTGTAGCGTGGGATGATGCAAAGGTTCACGTTTTATCACACTCTTTGCATTACGGCAATGCCGCAATAGAGGGGACAAAAGCATACAAGACCGACAAGGGCTACGCGATATTTAAACTAAGAGAGCACACTCAAAGACTTTTGAATTCCTCTAAAATGACGCTCATGAAAGTGCCTTTTACGGTCGAAGAGCTAGAAGCTGCACAAATAGAGCTAATCAAAAAAAATAACTTTAAAGACTCAAGCGTATATCTTAGGCCGCTTGTTTATCTGGGTTACGGCGTTATGGGGCTTTATCACGCAAATGCTCCGGTCAAAGTATCTATCTCTGCTTGGGAGTGGGGCGCTTATCTAGGCGAAGAGGGTCTAAGAAACGGCATCAGACTCAAGATTTCATCGTTTACTAGAAGCTCGAACCGCTCTACGATGGGCAAAGCAAAAGCGAGTGCAAACTATCTAAACTCCCAAATGGCGAAATACGAGGCGGTAGAGTGTGGATATGACGAAGCTTTGCTTCTTGATGACGAAGGCTATGTTGCAGAAGCTAGCGGGGCATGCTTTTTTATAGTAAGAGATGGCAAACTAATATCCCCTCCAAACGACAATTCGCTAGAGTCTATAACGCAAGCTACGGTAATCGAGCTGGCCACGGCGATGGGTATAGAGGTTGTTAGACGCAGAATTACAAGAGAAGAGATTTATATATCGGATGAGGCATTTTTGACCGGTACCGCTGCGGAAATTACACCTATCAGAGAAGTTGATGCTAGAACAATCGGAATAGGCAAAATGGGGCCTATGACCGAGAAAATACAAAAAAAATATTTCGATGTAGTTAACGGCAGAGACGCTGCATACGAAAAACACCTAACGTATATCAAATAAAAATAAGGGAATTCTATGGCAGTCGATATGAACGACTATTTCAACAAAAAAAACGGCGGCGGAGATAAAAAACCGGGCGGAGAATTTGTTCCTCCAAAAATGCCCGAGTTTTTAAAGGGCGGCGGTAACAAAATGACCGCAATCTATGTGGCTGTGGCTGCTATTCTTGTATTAGCATTGTTTAGACCTTTTGTGATTATAAACTCAGGCGAGGCCGGGATACTTGTTACGCTCGGTAAATATGAAAAACAGCCTCTATATCCGGGCTTTCATTTTTTCTTACCTCTTATGCAAAAAGTAATAGTGGTTGATACGAAAGTTAGAGTTATGCATTACAGCAATGAAGACGGAACCATCGATGCCAAGGGCGTTAAGAGATCTGCTCCGATTCAAGTTTTGGACTCAAGAGGTCTTCCTGTTGAAGTTGAGCTTACAATTCAATATGCACTTTTACCTGACAGAGCGTCTGATGCAATAGCGTCACTCGGTCTAAATTGGGAAGAAAAAACAATAAATCCTAATGCCAGAGACGTTGTACGTTCGGTGGTGGGTAACTTCAAGGCAGAAGATTTGCCGATGAAAAGAGATGCTATAGCGGTACTAATAACGCAAGGTATGCAAAAGGCTATGGAAAAAATAAAAAACCAGCCTATTGCTTTAAGCTCCATACAATTAAGAGGCATCGTATTGCCGGAGAAAGTAAAAGAGCAAATAGAGAGAGTCCAGATAGCAAACCAAGAGGCAGAGAGAACCAAGTATGAAGTAGAAAGAGCCAAGCAAGAGGCTCAAAAAGCTGCAGAAATCGCAAAAGGTAACTCTGAGGCCAGAATTATAGAGGCAAAAGGGCAGGCTCAGGCAAATGAGCTAATAGGCAAATCTTTGACTTCAAATCTTGTAAAAATGAAGCAAATAGAGGCGCAAGCAAAATTTAATGAGGCGCTAAAAGAGAATAAAGACGCAAAAGTATTCTTGACGCCAAACGGTGCTATGCCTTCAATTTGGATGGATATGAAAGATCCGAAACAAGGCGCAGCTACCAAATGAAATTAGATTTTTCAAAAGGTCTACTTCCGGCTATAGCACAAGAAGTCTCAACAAAAGATGTTTTGATGCTTGGGTTTGTGAATGAAGAGGCGGTGCGGCTCACGCTTGAAACCGGCTATGCTCACTACTATTCTAGAAGCAAGCAACGTATCTGGAAAAAAGGGGAGGAGAGCGGACATCTGCAAAAAATCGTAGATGTTCTCGTCGACTGCGATAACGACACGTTGCTTTATATAGTAGAGCAAACGGGTGTTGCATGCCATACTGGCGCAAAGAGTTGCTTTTTTACTAGCCTTGCCTCAAATACAAGGGTGCTTGAGGCGCAGATTGACACCGGAGCCGTCTATGGGGTTGTTGACACCCTTTTTCATGAGATAGAATCAAAAAAATTCGGCGACCCTGAAAAATCTTATACCGCAAAGCTGTTCTCTAAAGGCGACAATACAATTTGCAAAAAAATAGCCGAAGAGGCTGCCGAGCTATGTTTTGCAATAAAAGATAAAGATAAGAATGAAATTGTTTATGAGGCTGCCGACCTCATGTATCATTCGCTTGTCGGGCTTAGCTTTAGCGGTGTCAATCCCGATTTGGTAAAACAAGAACTACGAAGAAGATTCGGCATTAGTGGTATAGAAGAGAAAAACAGCAGGACAAAATAGTGGAACTTCCTTTTGGTGTAAGAGAGTTTTTTCATAGCTTTCTTATATATCACTATATCTTTCTGGCTACACTTTTTTTTACCACACTTTTTATTTTGATGCTCGGCATCATGCTTAGAAAAATACCCATCGTATCAATACTCTTTTACATTATTTCATTTTTGGGTGTTACCGTTGCCCCTTTTGTGGGTGTGTATTACATAGAAGAGTATTTGCGTGGCTCTTCTTTGGAGAATATCAAAGTAGCTAGACTTGTGTATACGCCGGCTATAGTTGTAACTGCTGATTTAAAAAATGTCGGTAAATCAACAATAAAAAAAACCAATCTAGTTTTTAATTTGGTTAAAAAAGACAATAATGGCATACTTGAATTTATTAATGTATTCAAGCCGTCAAGAGTGCAAAAAATAGAGTTTAAATATCCACTTACACCCGGAAATTCAAGGGACATAAGGGTAGTTATCGATACTTCAGGTATGGTCAATCCTGGCTCTTATGCGGTCTACTATCAAATAAAATCATTCTAAATTGAAAATTTTTTCAAAAAAGTATTGACAAAGCCTAATCTTTTTACTATAATTTCAGCTCCATTTTCAAATGGTTTTGCCGGTGTAGCTCAGTTGGCTAGAGCAGCTGTTTTGTAAACAGCAGGTCGGGGGTTCGAGTCCCTTCACCGGCTCCACTTCGTTTCACAAATTTTTAAGTAAAAGAAATCAGGCACATTGTTTAGTCGGTGGAATTCCCGAGCGGCCAAAGGGGACAGACTGTAAATCTGTTGGTTATGCCTTCGAAGGTTCGAATCCTTCTTCCACCACCACCTGCGGGAATAGTTCAATGGCTAGAGCATCAGCCTTCCAAGCTGAAAGTTGCGGGTTCGAGTCCCGTTTCCCGCTCCACTGGTTTCTACTGCTTTACTTAGTATTTTTAGTTCGTTTATCATATAATGCCCATATAGCTCAGTGGCAGAGCACTTCCTTGGTAAGGAAGAGGTCGACGGTTCAATCCCGTTTATGGGCTCCATATAAAAAGACCTAATGCTAAACGCCAAGAGCTTAAAAAAAATTCATCCAAGGAAAAGAGATGGCAAAAGAGAAGTTTTCTCGTACGAAACCACACGTAAACATCGGTACAATCGGACACGTTGACCACGGTAAAACTACGCTAACTGCTGCGATTACTGCGGTTCTTGCAAACAAAGGTCTTGCTGAAAAAAGAGGTTACGATCAAATCGATAACGCTCCTGAAGAAAAAGCAAGAGGTATAACAATCAATACTTCACACGTTGAGTATGAAACTTCAACTAGACACTATGCGCACGTTGACTGCCCAGGGCACGCCGACTACGTTAAAAACATGATTACTGGTGCTGCTCAAATGGACGGCGCTATTCTTGTTATTGCTGCGACTGACGGTCCAATGGCACAAACAAGAGAGCACATCCTTCTTGCTAGACAAGTTGGCGTTCCATACATCGTTGTTTTCCTAAACAAAGAAGACATGCTTGACGCTGCTGATAGAGCTGAAATG
Source organism: Campylobacterales bacterium (assembly GCA_050252455.1). GTDB lineage: Bacteria > Campylobacterota > Campylobacteria > Campylobacterales > UBA6016 > UBA6016. The sequence goes on from JBFWKW010000017.1 coordinate 5,183, forward strand.
CTTGAACTAGTAGAAATGGAAGTTAGAGAACTTCTAAGCACTTACGATTTCCCAGGTGACGATACACCAATCTGCACAGGTTCAGCTGTTCAAGCGCTTGACGCTGCTATGAAAGGCGAAAATAATGAGTGGACTGCAAAAATCGAAGCTCTTATGGAAGCTGTTGATACATACATCCCAACTCCACAAAGAGACACTGACAAGCCTTTCTTGATGCCTGTTGAAGACGTTTTCTCTATCTCTGGTAGAGGTACTGTTGTTACTGGTAGAATTGAAAGAGGTATGATCAAACTTGCTGAAGAGATCGAAATAGTTGGTCTTAGAGATGTTCAAAAAACTACAGTTACTGGTATCGAAATGTTCCACAAAGAAATGGATCAAGGTGAAGCCGGCGATAACTGCGGTCTTCTTCTGAGAGGTATCAAAAAAGAAGATGTTGAGAGAGGTATGGTTCTTTGTAAACCAAAATCTATAGCTCCTCACACTGAGTTCGAAGCTGAAATCTATGTTCTTTCTAAAAACGAGGGTGGTAGACATACTCCATTCTTTGCTGGATATAGACCACAGTTCTACATCAGAACAACTGACGTTACAGGTTCTATAACACTTCCAGACGGCGTTGAAATGGTTATGCCAGGCGATAACATCAAAGTTACTGCTAAACTAATTGCTCCAATCGCTATCGAAGAAGGTACAAGATTTGCGATCAGAGAAGGCGGCAAGACTGTTGGCGCCGGCGTTGTTTCTAAAATCATCGCTTAATTTCTAAATAAGCTTTAAAAGGTGGGTAGCCCCCACCTTTATTTATTTCAAGAGAGTCATAAAATGAGAGATATAGTACACCTAGCATGCGAAAAATGCGGTAGAAGAAACTATCACACAACAAAAAACAAAAAAACGCAAACTGAAAAACTTGCACTAAAAAAATATTGCAAATTTGACAAAGAGCACACAGTGCACAAAGAGGCTAAACTTTAATTCTTAGCCTCCGTTTTAGGGCAGTAGTTCCAATGGTAGAACAACGGTCTCCAAAACCGTATGTTGTGGGTTCGAGTCCTACCTGCCCTGCCACAATGGTCAGCTTTTTTAAGCTGTTTTAGAAAAGTTTAAAAATGTTGACGAAGTAGAGTGTTAAATATGGAAAAAATGATTAATTACATTAAACTGTCCAAAGTTGAGTTGACGAAAGTAATTTTCCCGATAAAACAACAAGTAAAAACAGCTTTTTATGCTGTTTTGATAGTAGTAACCGTGGTCGCGCTTTATTTGGCGCTTGTAGATTGGATTATGTCCCTTTCCATAAAACTTATTATAGGTTAATTATATGTCTCACAGATGGTATGCAATTCAAGCTTATTCAGGAAGCGAAGCTAGTGTAAAAAAAGCAATAGTTGCGCTCGTAGAAGAGCAAGGTATTGAAGATAGACTTGCAGATATCGTTGTTCCAATGGAAGATGTTATCGAGCTAAAAAAAGGTAAACAAAAAATAGTTGAAAGACCTTTGTATCCCGGTTATGTATTCGCAAAACTAGATCTTGATACAAATCTTTGGCAAAAAATCCAATCTCTTTCAAGGGTTGGAAAATTCATCGGCGAAGCTAAGAAGCCTACGCCTCTATCTGATAAAGATATTGAGCTTATTCTTGAAAAAGCCCACAATAAAAGCGCACCAAAACCGAAAGTTAACTTTTCGACGGCGGAGGTTGTAAGGATTATAGACGGTCCTTTTGCAAACTTCACGGGAATAGTTGAAGAATACGATATGGCGCACGGTAAATTGAAGCTAAATGTTTCAATTTTCGGCAGAAGTACACCTGTAGAGATACTTTGTACTCAAGTAGAAAAAATAGTTTAATTTTACGAAAGGATTAAAAAATGGCAAAAAAAGTTGTCGGCGAAATAAAGCTACAAATCGAAGCCGCTAAAGCAAACCCGTCACCACCGATCGGACCTGCTCTTGGTGCTAGAGGCGTAAATATCATGGAATTCTGTAAAGCGTTTAACGAAAAAACAAAAGATCAAGCAGGATGGAGACTACCTGTCGTAATCACTGTTTATTCTGACAAAAGCTTTAGCTTTATCACTAAACAACCTCCAATGACTGAGCTTATTAAAAAAACTGCAAAAATCGACAAAGGAAGCAACAATCCTTTGAAAGACAAAGTGGGTAAATTGACTAAAGCTCAAGTTATGGAAATAGTTGATAGAAAAATAGTAGACATGAACACTACAGATAAAGAAGCTGCTGCTAGAATCGTTGAAGGTTCTGCAAGAAGCATGGGAATCGTAGTAGAGTAATCTACAAAATAAAAGCAGAAGACCGCGACTGCTTTGTAAAACTTATGCGGTAGCTTAAAAAACAAAAAAAGCGAAAGGTAAAAAAGATGGCAAAAAAAGCACCAAAAAGAGTTGTGGCTCTTCAGCAAAAAGTTGATGCTGACAAAAACTATGCCCTAAACGAGGGTATGGCTCTAGTAAGAGAACTAAAAAGCGCAAAATTTGATGAAACTGTAGAAATCTGCGTTCAACTAAACGTTGACCCAAGACACGCTGATCAAATGGTAAGAGGCGCGGTTGTTCTACCTAAAGGAACAGGTAAAACTGTAAGAGTAGCGGTTTTCGCTAAAAATCAAAAAGCAGAAGAAGCAAAAGCTGCAGGCGCTGACGTAGTTGGTGACGATGATCTTGCGGAAGAGATCAAAAACGGAAGACTTGACTTTGATATAGTTATAGCAACTCCGGATACAATGGGTATCATCGGTAAAATAGGTAAAATCCTAGGGCCAAAAGGTCTTATGCCAAACCCTAAAACTGGTACCGTAACTATGGATGTTACAAAAGCCGTTCAAAATGCAAAAAGCGGTCAAGTTAACTTTAGGGTTGACAAAAAAGGTAATATCCATGCAGGTATCGGCAAAGTAAGCTTCTCTACCGAAGATTTGCTAGAAAACGCAAATGAACTTGTAAAAACATTGAATAGACTAAAACCTGCGGGCGCTAAAGGTAGATATATTAAAGGTGGTTACCTTTCGCTAACGCAATCGCCTTCAGTAAAACTAGAGCCTTCTGAGCTGCTAGATATTAGATAACAATAACGCAACCAATTTTATCTTAAGACTGATGATGACGGGTGGGGAAACCCATAAATCCTGTCTGAAGTCTTCGGTCTGGAAAGGAGAAGAAAAAGAATGACTAAAGCTGAAAAAAATAGCATAATCGAAAGCCTATCCGCCGAGTTTGCCGCTAGCCAAGGTCTTGCCGTTGCAGGTTATAGAGCCGTTACGGTTAAAGAACTAGAAGCTATGAGAAACGAAGCAAGAGCTAACGGTATGAAAGTTAAAGTTGTTAAAAACACTTTGGCTGCAATATCTTTCGGTAAAGCGAACATTGAAGGTCTTGAACTTAAAGACACAAACATTATCGTTTGGGGTCCGGATCAACTAGACGTTTGTAAACTAATAGCAAAATTTGCTGATAGCTACAAAGAAAGACTAGTAATTAAATCTGGTTATCTTGAAGGTAAAGCCGTTGACGCTGCAACTGTTATCGCTATGTCTAAGCTTCCAAGCAAAAACGAACTTATCGGTATGCTTCTGTCTGTATGGACTGCGCCTGCAAGAATGTTCGTTACTGCGCTTGACGAAGTTAGAAAGCAAAAAGAGAGCGCGTAAGCGTTAATAATTAAAAAATAATACGAAAAAATAGAAAGGATTTAACATGGCAGTTACAAAAGAACAAGTAATTGAGTTCATCGCTGGTCTTAGCGTACTTGAACTATCTGAGCTAGTAAAAGAATTTGAAGAGAAATTTGGCGTATCGGCGCAACCAGTTGTTATGGCTGGCGCTGTTGCTGGTGGTGGCGCTGCAGCTGCTGCTGAAGAAAAAACTGAGTTTGACGTAATTCTTGCAAGCTCTGGCGACAAAAAAATCAACGTAATTAAAGTTCTTAGAGAACTTACAGGTCTTGGACTTGCTGAAGCTAAAAAAGCATCTGAAGAAACTCCATTTACAGTTAAAACTGGCGCTTCCAAAGCAGAAGCTGACGAAATCAAAGCTAAACTTGAAGAAGTTGGCGCTAAAGTCGAAGTTAAATAATTTCGCGCCGCCTTCGGGCGGCTTTTTTGTTTTCTATAGTTTCCATACTGTCTAATTTTTCTCTAACAAATAATTTTCATCCAAACTTCACAAGAGGTACCGCAATATGCTAAACAGCCTTAAATCAGGAAATAGACTCCGAGTTGACTTTTCCAAAACTCCTCAGGTTCTGGGTATTCCAAATTTGCTTCAACTTCAGCAAAAAAGCTATAACGACTTTTTGATGGTCGACGAAGAAGAAAGAAGCGGCGCAGGAATCGAAAGAGTATTCAAATCGATATTCCCGATACACGATTCTCAAAATAGATTGACTCTCGAGTACGCAGGGAGCGAATTTGGAAGACCCAAATATACGGTCAGAGAGTCCATGGAGAGAGGGCTTACTTATTCAATACCGCTTAAAATAAAAATCAGACTTGTTGTCTGGGATAAAGACGAAAAAACAGGCGAGAAAAAAGGAGTTAAGGATATAAAAGAACAATCTATATTTGTTCGTGAAATTCCTATGATGACCGAGAGAACATCGTTTATTATTAACGGTGTTGAAAGAGTTGTCGTAAATCAGCTACATAGAAGCCCGGGCGTTATCTTTAAAGAAGAAGAGTCCATGACTGCTTCTAGCAAGCTAATATATACAGCTCAAATCATCCCTGACAGAGGTGCATGGCTATACTTTGAGTATGATGCAAAAGATGTGCTTTATGTCAGAATTAACAAAAGAAGAAAAATACCCGTAACCATTCTGTTTAGAGCGCTTGGATATTCAAAACAAGATATCATCAAACTTTTCTATCCGATACTAAAAATTCAGATAAAAAACAACAAATTCCTAATTCCTTTCGTGCCGGAAGATTATACGGGAAGACTTGAGTATGACCTAGTTGACGCTGAGGGCAACCTCATAATGACCGGTGGCAAAAGGCTTTCTGAGAGAAAAGCAAAAGAGCTTAAGCAAAAAGGGTTGGAGTTCGTAGAGTATCCGCTTGATATTCTTTTCTCAAGACACATAGCTACGCCTATCGTTGATTCTTCAACCGGCGAAGTAGTGTTTGACGCGCTTACACAAGTAGATGAAAACAAACTCAAAAAAATCATTGAGCTTGGGATAACTGATTTTGAAATAGCAAATGACCTTGCGGCAGGCGTTGATAACTCTGTAATCAACTCGTTCCTATCCGACCAAGAGTCTTTGAAACTTCTAAAACAAACAGAAGGTATTGAGGACGAAAACGACCTTGCGGCTATCAGAATCTATAAAGTTATGAGACCTGGTGAGCCTGTAACAAAAGACGCAGCGCATGATTTCGTGCTAAAACTATTCTTCCACCCTGAAAGATATGACCTTACAAAAGTGGGTCGTATGAAGATGAACCACAAGCTAGGCATTGAAGTGCCTGAGTTTGTGACTGTTTTGGCGCACGAAGACCTTATTAAGACTGTTAGATATCTAATAAAAGTTAAAAACGGTATCGGTTATATAGATGACAGGGATCACCTTGGAAATAGAAGAATTAGAGCCATAGGCGAGCTTCTTGCAAATGAGCTTCACCTTGGTCTTGTCAAAATGCAAAAAGCGATAAAAGACAAAATCTCTACTGTTCAAAACACTGAAGAGCTAATGCCGCATGATCTAATCAACTCAAAAATGATTACGACTACGATACTAGACTTCTTCACCGGCGGTCAGTTGTCACAGTTTATGGACCAAACAAACCCGCTTTCAGAGATTACACACAAAAGAAGACTCTCTGCGCTCGGCGAGGGTGGTCTTGTTAAAGAGAGAGCCGGATTTGAGGTTAGGGACGTTCACCCGACACACTATGGAAGAATTTGTCCGATTGAAACGCCGGAGGGTCAAAACATCGGTCTTATCAATACGCTTTCCACATACTCAAAAGTTAACGAGTATGGCTTTATCGAAGCGCCGTACAAAAAAGTCGTAAACGGTAAAGTAACGAATGAAATCGTATATCTAACTGCTACGCAAGAAGAGGGTCACGTAATTGCTCCTGCAAGCACTAAGCTTGATGCAAACGGTTCAATTGCTGAAGACTTCGTTGAGGCTAGAAAAGACGGTGAGATTATTCTATTCAAAAAAGAGACTATCACGCTCATAGACGTATCGCCTAAATCCGTTGTCGGTGTAGCTGCAGGCCTTATTCCATTCCTCGAACACGACGACGCGAATAGAGCGCTAATGGGTTCGAACATGCAACGTCAAGGTGTGCCGCTTCTATGGTCTGAAGCTCCGATGGTAGGTACCGGTATGGAAGCTATCATAGCTAGAGACTCTTGGGAGAGCATCAAAACGACAAGAGCCGGCGTGGTAGAAAAAGTAGACAGCCAAAATATCTACATTAGAGGTGAAGATGAGGACGGTGCGTTTATCGACCACTATCCGCTTCAAAAGAACCTTAGAACAAACCAAAACACAAGCTTTAACCAAAAACCTATCGTAAAAATAGGACAAAAAGTAGAAGCAGGGCAAATAGTTGCGGACGGCCCAAGTATGGATACGGGTGAACTTGCTATCGGTAAAAATATTCTTATAGCGTTTATGCCTTGGTATGGATATAACTTTGAGGATGCCGTTGTCGTATCTGAGAGAATTATCAGAGATGACGTGTTTACTTCTGTTCATATCTATGAAAAAGAGGTTGAAGCAAGAGAGCTAAAACACGGTGTTGAAGAGATAACTAGAGATATTCCGAATGTAAAAGACGAAGATATTTCTCACCTTGACGAAAGCGGTATCGTAAAAATCGGTAGCTATGTTAAAGGCGGCATGATACTTGTCGGTAAAGTATCTCCAAAAGGCGAGGTAAAACCTACCCCTGAAGAGAGACTTCTAAGAGCGATATTCGGCGAAAAAGCGGGACATGTCGTAAACAAATCCCTATACTGCCCACCGTCAATGGAAGGCGTTGTCGTAGATGTTAAGATATTTACGAAAAAAGGTTATGACAAAGACGCAAGAGCCGTTAAGCACTTTGAAGAAGAAAAAGGGAAGATGGAGCGTGAATATCACGACAAGCTAAATATGATAGACAGAGAAGAGATGCTAAGAATCAACTCTCTACTTTCAAAAAACAAGCTTACCGCAGACGTTAGCGTATCCGGTGTAGAAGCCAAAAAAGGCGGAACTATATCGGCTGACGATCTTGAGCATATGAATAGATTCGCTATCAATACCCTTGTTAGAAGCTTTGATTCTAAGGTGCAAGCAGAGTATGAAAAAATCAAAACTCACTTTAGAAAACAAAAAGAGAGACTAAAAGCCGACTTTGACGACAAAGTATCTATCCTTGAAAAAGACGATATTTTGCCAAGCGGCGTAGTAAAACTCGTAAAAGTATATGTCGCAACAAAAAGAAAACTAAAAGTCGGCGATAAAATGTCAGGTAGACACGGTAACAAAGGTATCGTATCGACGATAGTTCCTGAGGTTGACATGCCATACATGAAAGCCGGTAGACATATCGACATCGTTCTAAACCCACTGGGCGTTCCTTCAAGGATGAACATCGGTCAGATTCTTGAGGTTCACCTCGGTCTTGCCGGTAAAAAACTTGGCGAACAACTAAGCGATATCTATGAGTCAAAACAAAAAGATTGGCTAAAAGCGCTAAGAGAGAGAATGGTTGCTATAGCGGACGTCGCAAAACTAGTAAATGCAAAAGATTTTGTCGCTTCTCTTGATGATGAGCAGCTTCTTACTTATGCAAGAGACTGGGCAAAAGGCGTCAAGTTTGCAACTCCTGTATTTGAGGGTGTAAACGAAGATGAGCTCAAAAAACTATTTGAGCTTGCGGGGATAGACCCTGACGGTAAAATGGAGCTATACGACGGTAAAACAGGCGACAAGATGAAAGAGCGTGTAAACGTCGGCTATATGTATATGCTAAAACTGCACCACCTTGTTGACGAAAAAGTCCACGCAAGAAGTACTGGACCTTACAGCCTTGTTACTCAACAGCCTGTCGGCGGTAAAGCACTATTCGGTGGACAAAGATTTGGTGAGATGGAGGTTTGGGCTCTTGAGGCATACGGTGCGGCACACGTACTTAAAGAGATGCTTACAACCAAATCCGACGACACTGAGGGTAGGGTAAGAGCTTACAAAGCTATTACAAACGGCGAAAATGTACCTGAAACAGGCATACCTGAAACATTCTATGTTCTTGTAAACGAACTAAAAGCTCTTGGCCTAGATGTAAGAGTATTTGACGAAGATAAAACTAAATAGAGAAGAGGAATTAAGATGGCATTTACTGAACTAGATCTTAACTCTGGAAATAGACCGAGAGATTTTAGCGCGCTACAAATGATGATAGCGAGCCCTGAGAAAATTATGTCTTGGAGCTACGGCGAAGTCAAAAAACCAGAGACTATCAACTATAGAACTCTAAAACCGGAAAGAGACGGTCTATTTTGTGCAAAAATATTCGGTCCCGTAAGAGATTATGAGTGTATTTGCGGCAAATACAAAAAAATGAGATATCAAGGCGTAACGTGCGAAAAGTGCGGCGTTGAGGTAACAAGCTCAAAAGTTAGACGTCAAAGAATGGGTCATATCGCCCTTTGTACGCCTGTTGCACATATATGGTTTGTAAACTCGCTTCCAAGTAGAATAGGTACAATCCTTGGTATAAAAATGAAAGACCTAGAAAGGGTGCTTTACTACGAAGCGTACATCGTATGTGAGCCGGGAACTGCTCCTGTAAAAAGATACGACATACTAACGGAAGAAGAGTATAGACAACTAGAGAGCATCTATCAATACGACGGTTTTGTGGCTGAGATGGGCGCAAGCGCGGTTAAAAAACTTCTTAGTGAGCTTGACCTTGCGGGAATGTTTGTAAACCTAAAAGAAGAGATTAAAAATACTAACTCTGAAGCCAAGAAAAAGACCCTAGTAAAAACTCTAAAAGTTGTTGAAGCATTCCTAAACTCGGACAATAGACCTGAGTGGATGATTATGGATTATGTTCCTGTACTTCCGCCTGATCTTAGACCTCTTGTTGCTCTTGACGGCGGTAAGTTTGCATCATCTGATCTAAATGACCTATATAGAAGAGTTATCAATAGAAATACGAGACTAAAAAGACTTCTCGAACTTGACGCTCCTCAAATCATTATTAGAAATGAAAAGAGAATGCTTCAAGAAGCCGTTGATGCACTATTTGATAACGGCAGAAGAGCAAATGCGGTAAAAGGTGCAAACAAAAGACCTCTAAAATCGCTATCAGAAATCATCAAAGGTAAGCAAGGACGATTTAGACAAAACCTTCTCGGTAAAAGGGTTGACTTCTCGGGTCGTTCGGTTATCGTTGTCGGTCCTGATCTTAGAATGGATCAGTGCGGTCTTCCTAAAAAAATGGCTCTTGAGCTATTTAAGCCGCACCTTCTTGCCAAGCTTGAAGAAAAAGGGTATGCAACTACTCTAAAAGCTGCAAAAAGAATGATTGAACAACAAACAAATGAAGTTTGGGAGTGCCTAGCGGAAGTCGTTGATAACTATCCGATACTTCTTAACCGTGCACCGTCACTTCACAAGATGTCAATTCAGGCGTTCCACCCTGTGCTAATAGAGGGTAAAGCGATAAGACTGCATCCGCTTGTTTGTGCCGCGTTTAACGCCGACTTTGACGGTGACCAAATGGCGGTTCACGTTCCGCTTTCTCAAGAAGCTGTTGCAGAGGCGAAAATATTGATGCTTTCATCAATGAACATCTTGCTTCCTGCATCCGGTAAAGCGGTTACCGTACCTTCACAGGACATGATTCTCGGTCTTTATTATATGACCAGAGAAAAGACTCATGCAAAAGGCGCACACAAGCTGTTCGCAAATATAGATGAGCTAAAACTTGCCATAGACATGGACGCGGTAGACGTTCAAGCGCCTGTTAGAATAAAAATAGACGGCAAAGTTTGCACAACAACTGCGGGAAGGGTTTTGATTAAATCAATTCTACCTGCATACATAACTGAAGACCTTTGGAATAAAACTCTGAAGAAAAAAGATATCGGTACGCTTGTTGATACCGTGTTCAAAAAAGGCGGCTATCAAGATAGCGCCAAGTTCCTAGACAACCTAAAAAATCTAGGTTTCAAAAACTCAACAAGAGCCGGTATATCTATCTCTATGGCGGATATGCTTGTTCCAGAGACAAAAGAAGGTCTTGTTGATGAGGCCAAAACAAAAGTAAAAGATATTCAAGCGCAGTTTGCACAAGGTCTTCTAACTGAACAAGAGAGATACAACAAAATTATCGACGCTTGGACAGATACGAACTCTAAGGTTGCTGGCGAGATGATGGAGAAGATAAGCCTTGGCGGCAATAGCTTCAACTCAATCTTTATGATGGCTGACTCTGGTGCGAGGGGTTCCGCGGCGCAAATCAGACAGCTTGCGGGTATGAGGGGTCTTATGGCGAAACCTGACGGCTCGATTATTGAGACGCCTATTACCTCAAACTTTAAAGAGGGTCTAAACGTTCTTGAATACTTTATTTCTACGCACGGCGCTAGAAAAGGTCTTGCGGATACGGCTCTAAAAACGGCGAATGCGGGTTATCTAACAAGAAAGCTAATCGACGTTTGCCAAAACGTAAGAGTTACCATTGATGATTGCGGTACTCACGAAGGTGTTGAGGTGTCTGCTATTACGGTCGGTGGTGAGCTTATCGAAAACCTTGAAGATAGAATCTCGGGCAGAGTTCTTGCTGAAGACGTTATCGACCCTATTACAAATGAAATACTGTTCTCAGAAGGCACTCTTGTCGGCGAAGAAGAAGCTACCGCAATAGCGGATGTAGGCATCAAAACAGTTCTTATCAAAAGCCCTATCACGTGCAAAGCCGAAAAGGGTATATGTGCAAAATGCTACGGCGAAAACCTTGCTGAGGCAAAACTTGTTAGACCGGGCGAGGCTGTAGGTATTATCGCAGCACAATCAATCGGTGAGCCTGGTACACAGCTGACACTAAGAACATTCCACGTCGGTGGTACAGCGTCAAGAACGCAAGAAGAAAAAGAGATTGTTGTGCACAAAGAAGGTTTTGTAAGATATTACAACCTTAATACATACACAAACAAAGACGGCAAAAAGATAGTAGCCAACAGAAGGAATGCGAGCGTTCTTTTGGTTGAGCCAAAAATCAAAACACCGATTTCAGGTACGCTAAAAATAGAAACTCTGCACGATGAAACAGTAATCTCTGTTGAAAAAGGCAAAGAGGTTTGCAAATATATCGTTAGAAAAGCTGACATTGCGAAGCCAAACGAGCTTTCAGGCGTAGGCGGCAAAATAGAGGGTAAACTATTTATGCCATATGCAAGCGGCTCAAAAGTAGAAGAGGGCGACTCGATAGTTGAGCTAATCAAAGAGGGTTGGAATGTTCCAAACAGGATTCCTTACGCTGCCGAGCTTATGGTTGAAGACGGTCAACCTTGCCCTATGGTAATTAAAGCCGGAGAAGAGGGGACGCTTAAGTTCTACTTCCTAAAAGGCGATTACCTAGAGAGAAACCACGATATAAAAGACGGTTATAAAGTTGTTGAAAAAGGTCTATTTGCCGTTATCGCAGACGAAGACGACAGACAGGCTATAAGACACTATATTCCTAGGGGCTCTGTAATCAAAATCAAAGATAACGAAAAAGTAGAAGCTTCTTCCGTTATTTCTGAGCCTATTGAAAAAGAGCAGATAGTAATAGCCGAGTGGGATCCATACTCAAATCCTATTATCGCAGAAGCAGGCGGCGTTGCGCATCTAGAGGATATTATCCCTGGCGTTACCGCTTCCGAGCAATTCGACGAGCTAACCGGACAAAGTAGGCTTGTTGTTAACGAATATTTCCCAAGTAGCTACAAACCGGCAATTGTTATCGCGGCAGGCGGCGAGCTTGTTAGATATATGCTTGAAGCAAAAACGGATATCCTTGTTCAAGAGGGTGCAAACGTTCAGCTGGCTGATATAGTTGCCAAGACACCAAAAGCTGTTGCAAAAGTAAAAGACATTACCGGGGGTCTACCGAGAGTTTCTGAACTATTCGAGGCGAGAAAACCGAAAGACCCTGCAGCAGTTGCAGAGATGGACGGTATCGTATCAATCGGTAAAGGTGTAAGAGGTAAGGAAAAAATCAAAATCACGAATGAATTTGGCGACTTTGTAGAGTATCTTGTAGATGCAAGCTCGCAAATTCTAGTAAACGACGGCGAGTTCGTTCACCTTGGTGAGAGACTAACCGACGGTACCGTATCAAGCCACGATATATTCAGAATACTAGGCAAAAAAGCCCTTCAACAATATATCGTAAGCGAAGTACAACAGGTTTACCGAAGACAAGGGGTTACAATCAACGACAAACACATTGAAGTGGTTGTAAACCAGATGCTAAGACAAGTGAAAATCGTAGAGTCTGGAGATACAAACTTTATCTCCGGTGATATGGTGAGCCTTGCTAGATTTGAAGTTGAAAATGTAAGAATCGGCAAGCTTGGCGGTAAACCCGCGAGTGCGACTCCGGTACTTCTCGGTATTACGAGAGCTGCTATTAGCTCTGATAGTATCATCTCTGCGGCGTCGTTCCAGGAGACTACAAAAGTTCTAACTGAAGCTTGTATCGCAGGTAAAATGGATGATCTAGAGGATCTAAAAGAAAATATCGTACTTGGTAGAATGATACCTGCCGGTACCGGTATCTATGCGTCTGAGAAGATAAACGTAAGAATAGAACACGAATAGTATAAAAGCTTACACTCCTCTTAAGAGGTTTGTAAGCCGTTTTTTTATACAATCGCCAAAATTTTTTTTCAAATAAAAGGATTTAATAAAGTGCCAACAATCAATCAATTAGTTAGAAGAGAGAGAAAAAAGGTGACTGTAAAGTCTAAATCTCCAGCTCTTGCGGAATGCCCACAAAGAAGAGGCGTTTGTACAAGAGTTTATACGACTACTCCTAAAAAGCCAAACTCGGCTCTTAGAAAAGTAGCAAAAGTAAGACTTACAACAGGGTTTGAAGTAATTAGCTACATCCCTGGTGAAGGCCACAACCTACAAGAGCACTCTATCGTGCTTGTAAGAGGCGGTAGGGTAAAAGACTTACCAGGTGTTAAGTACCACATCGTAAGGGGTGCACTAGATACGGCAGGTGTTGCAAAACGAACTGTTTCTAGATCTAAATACGGCGCAAAAAGACCAAAAGCCGGTCAAGCAGCTAAAAAATAATTAATCTTAAAAAAGGAAAGAAATGAGAAGAAGACGAGCTCCGGTTAGGGTAGTTCTACCAGACCCAATCTATAACAGTATTGTTGTTACTAAGTTTATTAACAAACTTATGTATGACGGCAAGAAGAGTGTAGCTCAAGCGATTTTTTACGAAGCGCTTCAAATAGTTGAGAAAAAAACAGGCGAAAAAGCAATCGAAGTTTTTGAAAAAGCTATGGACAATGTAAGACCTCAAGTTGAGGTAAAAAGCAGAAGAGTTGGTGGGGCTACTTACCAAGTACCTGTTGAAGTAAATCCAAAAAGACAACAATCACTTGCTCTTAGATGGCTAATAGACTATTCAAGAAAAAGAAATGAAAGAGGCATGGCTTATAGACTTGCCGGTGAATTTATGGATGCCGCTAACGAAAAAGGCGCTTCATACAAGAAAAAAGAAGATACTTATAAAATGGCGGAAGCTAACAAAGCGTTCTCTCACTATAGGTGGTAATTTTTTCCTTAAAGGCAAGGGTGTAATGCCCTTGCCTTTTTTTGTTTATATCCTTTACAACTTCATAAAAATCCAACTTTTAAGGAACTGAAAATGTCTAGAACAGTCCCATTGGACAAAATTAGAAATATCGGTATCGCTGCTCACATCGACGCCGGGAAAACTACAACAACAGAGAGAATACTTTTTTATACGGGTATGTCACACAAAATAGGTGAAGTTCACGACGGTGCCGCTACTATGGACTGGATGGAACAAGAAAAAGAAAGAGGTATTACTATTACTTCTGCGGCAACTACTTGCCAATGGAAAGATATCCAAATCAACATCATCGACACCCCGGGACACGTTGACTTTACAATCGAAGTTGAAAGGTCTATGAGGGTTCTTGACGGTGCAGTTGCAGTATTCTGTGCGGTTGGCGCGGTTCAACCACAATCTGAAACTGTTTGGAGACAAGCAAATAGATACGGTGTTCCAAGAATTATCTATGTAAATAAAATGGACAGAACAGGCGCTGATTTCTACAATGTTATCAACTCTGTAAAATCAAGACTAAAAGCTAACCCTGTTCCACTTCAAATACCAATCGGCGCTGAAGAAAACTTCCAGGGTATAGTTGACCTTGTTGAGATGAAAGCTTATACATGGACAGGCGAAATCGGTGCAAAAGCTACCGTTGGAGAAATACCTGCAGAGCTTAAAGAAAAAGCAGAAGAATTCAGAAGAGCAATGGTTGAAGCTGCTGCGGAATCTGACGAAGAGCTTATGATGAAGTTCCTAGAGGGCGAAGAGCTCACCGAAGAAGAAATCATCAGGGGTATTAAAGCAGGTTGTCTTGCAATGACTATTACTCCTATGCTTTGCGGATCTTCGTTTAAAAACAAAGGTACTGAAAAAATGCTTGACGCAGTCGTAACATACCTGCCGTCACCGACTGAAGTTGCGCAAATAAAAGGTATCGATCCAAAAACTGAAGAAGAAGTTGTTGTTAACTCAACTGACGAAAAATTCTCTGCGCTTGCGTTCAAAATTATGACAGACCCGTTTGTCGGTCAGCTTACTTTCGTTAGGGTTTACTCTGGTAAACTTGAGAGCGGTAGCTATGTTGCCAACTCTACAAAAGAGAAAAAAGAGAGGGTAGGTCGTCTTCTTAAAATGCACGCAAACAAAAGAGAAGAGGTAAAAGAACTTTACGCCGGTGATATCGGTGCGGTAGTTGGTCTTAAAGATACACTAACCGGTGATACGCTGTGTGACGAATCTCATCCGGTTATTCTTGAAAGAATGACATTCCCAGAGCCGGTTATCTCTATTGCGGTTGAGCCAAAAACAAAAGCAGACCAAGAAAAAATGGGTCTTGCGCTTAAAAAACTAGCGGAAGAAGATCCAAGCTTTAGAGTAAGTTCTGACGAAGAGAGCGGTCAAACTATTATATCTGGTATGGGTGAGCTACACCTTGAGATTATCGTTGATAGGATGAAAAGAGAGTTCAAAGTTGAAGCTAATGTCGGTAATCCGCAAGTTTCATACAGAGAAACAATCAAAGGCCAAACAAAAGCAGAATGCAAATATGCAAAACAATCAGGCGGTAAAGGTCAATACGGTCACGTTGTTATCGATATCGAACCTCTTGAGGCTGGAAAAGGCTTTGAGTTCGTGGACGCTATTAAAGGCGGCGTAATTCCTAGAGAATTTATCCCTGCTGTTGAAAAAGGTATCAAAGAAACGCTTACGAGCGGTGTTCTTGCCGGTTATCCGTTTGTTGACGTAAGAGTAACACTGACATTCGGTTCTTACCATGATGTCGACTCTTCTGAGCTTGCGTTTAAACTTGCTGCTTCTATGGCTTTCAAAGATGGCGCTAGAAAGGCCGGTATTGCACTTCTTGAGCCAATCATGAAAGTTGAGTGTGAAATGCCTGAAGAGTACATGGGCGACGTTATAGGTGACCTTAACAGAAGAAGAGGACAAATTCAAGAGATGGATGAAAGAAACGGTGTAAAAGTCGTAACTGCCATGGTTCCGCTCTCTGAAATGTTCGGCTATTCTACTGATATCAGATCTATGACTCAAGGCAGAGGTTCTTATTCAATGGAATTCGACCACTATGAAGAAGCCCCTAGAAATGTAACAGAAGAAATCGTTAAAAAAAGAAATATGTCTAACTAATCTTCATTCCGGTCAACAGGGGTATATCCCTGTTGACCAACTCTTTCAACCTTCTTTAAACTAAATTCAACAATTTTTTACAATATTTACAGTCCTGATATAGCTTATTCATAATATTGATATAGCTTTATTTTATCGATATCAAACCGTTCAATCCACGTAGCCTCAGCGATACAGTGTTACCGAATGAATAATAAATAAATTAGCTACAGAAATAAAAATATACTTTTTAAGTAATTTATAATGTTATTTAATGTTAAAATTGTTAGTTATTTCAATGAACGTCAAACATAAGGATCACACAGAATGAGAAGAGACGAAATGTTTCCAGAAATCGAGGCTAAGGTCGAAGAAGCGGTCAAAAACGGCGAGCTTTCTAGAAGAGATGCCCTAAGAGTGCTTGCGTTTGCATCAGGCGCGGCAGTAATGGGTACCGATTTGTTCGCAGAGGGCAATGAGAGCAATGCTACGGATGCAAATGCAACTCCAAAGCTTAAGCAAGGAATGGACGCTAAAGTTGTTATTATAGGTGGAGGTTCTGCTGGTATTACCGTTGCGGCTAGACTTGTTAAGGCCGATGTGAAGCCTGAAAATATAACTCTTGTTGAGCCAAGCGATAAACACATTTATCAGCCGGGGCAAACACTTGTTGCGGGTGGTATCAAAACTCTTGATAGCCTAATAAAAGATGAAGCTGATTATGTTCCAAGCGGCGTTAATTGGGTGAAGGAAAAAGCTGTAGAGTTTATGCCTGAAACAAATACGGTAAAACTTGCAAGCGGTAAAACGCTTACATATGACTACTTGGTAGTTGCGGCAGGTCTACAATATAACTTTGAGAAAATCAAGGGTCTAACTGCGGATATGATAGGTAAAGGTGACATTCACTCTATCTATGATCCAAAAGGCTCTGTGGCAATGTGGGAAGCCACTCAAAAACTAAAAGGCGGCACACTTCTATTCTCTAACCCGTCTACGCCAATCAAATGCGGTGGTGCGCCACAAAAAATCATGTATCTTGTTGAAGACTATATGAGATCTAACGGTACAAGAAAAGATGCTAAAATCGAATTCATGACTGCTGGCGGTAAATATTTCGGTGTGCCTGTATATCACGATGCAGTTGTCGGTTTCGTAAAAGAAAAAGAAATCCTAACAAGCTTTAACCACAATCTTGTAGAGGTAAAAGCTGCTGAAAAAATCGCTATATTTGAGAAAAAAACAAAAGTAAAAGTATTTGATAAAGACCTTGGCGAAGAGATAGAAGAGGAAAAAATAGAACTTGTTGAGAAAAAATACGACATGCTTCACGTAGTTCCTCCGATGAGCCCAGTTGAGGAAATCGTAAAAAGCCCATTTGTTAACAACAAAGGCTGGATGTTTGTCGATATCGAAACTCTACAAAGCAAAAAATTCCCGAACGTATTCGGTATAGGTGACCTTATCGGTACTCCATTCGGTAAAACTGGCGGTTCTGTAAGAAAACAAGCTCCTGTACTTGTGGCTAACATGATAGCTCTTATGAACGGCAAAGCTATGGAAGGTAAGTATAACGGCTATACTGTTTGCCCGCTTATTACTAGAAGAGGCAGAGTAATGCTTGCTGAATTCGGATATGACAAAGAGCAAATAGACAAAAAAGAGCCTGTAACAAAAGCTATGCCAATGCCAAGCTTCCCAATAGATCCATCGCAAGAGAGATGGGTATGGTGGATATTCAAAGTATATCTTCTTCCTCCAATGTATTGGTACGGTATGCTTAGAGGTAGAGCATAATTTTATAAATTTTGCTTGCCTTATAACGAGGGGAGGGGGCGCAGGCCTCTTCCCCTTTTTTTATGCCAAAATTGATTTAAATCAAACTTGATTTATCTCTTTTTAAATTTACATTAACTAGTATTATAGGTGTATAAGTAAAAAATAAAAACATATAAGTTTAGCTTTTGATTGTTCAGAAGTTGGCTATATGAAATGCTCACTAAGGGGTGCTTTAATGGAACCGGCTCAAGACGCAAAGTCCTATAAACAAGAGTTTATGAATAAGTGGACTCCATATTTTAAACAAAGGTACGGATTCTTCTTTATTATTTCTATTATTTCGTTGGTTATGCCTTTCATAAAAATCAACGGGAATCATATATTTCTACTATCTTTCGATAAAAAGCAGCTTCAGCTTTTAGGCGTTGCATTTGATATGCAAGAGTTTTATCTAATGCCTTTCCTTTTGATTATGCTTTTTATGTTTATATTCTTCTTAACCACTTTAGGCGGTAGGGTTTGGTGTGGCTGGTCCTGTCCGCAAACTATATTTAGAGTAATTTACAGAGACTTTATAGAGGGCTGGCTTCTTGGTATGCACTCCAGAAGAAATAAGCAGAAAGATACAGATTTATCTAAATCTGAAAATAAAATCAAAAAAGTTGTCGCTATTTTGATTTGGACTGGGCTTTCGCTTATTGCTGCATCGAATTTTATGTGGTATTTTGTCCCACCGGAGGATTTTTTCTCTTATTTGGCTAATCCTGCCGACCATATGGTGTTAATAGGCTTCCTTGTTGTATTGACCGGTTTTTTGGTTTATGATGTTGTTTGGCTTGCCGAAAACTTCTGCGTGTATATTTGCCCTTATGCGAGAATACAGTCTGTTATGTATGACAACAACACAATTATGGAGATATACGACGACAAAAGAGGTGGAGCTATATATGACCCATCCGGCGCAAAAATAGCAGACAAACCGGCTCAAGGTGATTGTGTCGGCTGTATGGCTTGTGTTAACGTGTGTCCAACGCATATAGACATTAGAAAGGGTATGCAGCTTGAGTGTATAAACTGTCTAGAATGTGCCGATGCGTGCGCCCCTGTAATGGCAAGCCTAGGTAAGGAAAATCTTATAAAATGGACTAGCTATGAAGCTATGGAAAAAGGAAAAACTAAAATCTTTAGATTTAGAATTATTGCCTATATAGTGATTCTTGTTGCAGTTTTCTCGGCACTTTTGGTTATGGGCTCTAAAAAAGAGCATATGCTTCTAAATATCAATAGAACTACGGAGCTATATGCGGTAAAAGATACCGGAATGGTGGAAAATCACTATACCTTCTTGTTCCAAAATACAGATAGCAAAGATCATACTTACTATTTTGAGATTGTTGGCAGGGATGACATCAAGATTGCAAGACCTTCTGAGCCGTTTGTCTTAAAATCGGGCAGTAAAGCAAAAAAAGTTGTAGTATTGGAAACAAATAAGATGCTTGCCAATAATGACAGAAAAGACACTCCTATCGACATTAAGATAAGAGCCTTTGCGCTTGATGATAAGCAGAATATTGTTGTTGAGAGGGATGCAGTTTTTTTCTACCCTTCAACGGAAGTTCTAAACGATAAAAAAGCCAAATAAGACTTAGCATTGAAAAAAGTATGGATTTTAGGCGGAGGTATAGCTGGGATTGAAGCAGCTATATCTCTTTGCCAAGAGGGTTTTTCGGTTACCGTTGTCTCAAATAGAGATTTTCTATTTATCCATCCTATATCAATTTGGATACCTACTGGCGAAAAAAGCTTCGACGACGTGTGTTTGCCGTTGTCGGAGCTGGCAGTAGCCCACGGATTTGAATATATCGTGGATGAGGTGGTCAATATTAGAGCCTCCAATAATACTTTTATGTTAAAAGATAGAGGCGAAATACTATATGAGTATTTGATTATTGCCGTCGGAGGCGAGAGGCTTCAGCATGACGGTATTGAGAATACTTATTCCATATGCGGCAGACCGGATGACTCAATCAGGATTAAGGATAAGGTCGAAGAGCTAATAAAAATCGGCGGTGGTAAAATTGCTGCGGGGTTTGCCGGAAATCCGGTTGATGTAACTGCCGTTAGGGGCGAGCCTGCTTTTGAGTTTATATTTAATATTCATAATATGCTCAAAAAAAGAAAATTAAGAGATAAGTTCGAATTCGTATTCTTTACCCCGGCTAGCGCTTCAGAGCACAGACTGGGTCCAAAAATTGCAAAAGAGTTGCAGCGGTTCTTTTCCAAGCTAAAGATAGTTACAAAGTTTGGGGAAAACATATCTTCTTTTGACAAAAACAGCATATTTTTTGAAAATGGAGATGTTGTTTCTGCTGATATGATTATGTTTATTTCCGGCAGAAGAGGTCCGGCTTTTCTAAAGGATTCAGACTTGCCGCTCAGTGATTCCGGTTTTGTAAAAATCAATAATTATTGCCAAGTGGAAGGATTTGAAAATATCTTTGCAGTGGGCGACGTTGCATCCCTTGAGGGGCCTGATTGGAGGATAAAACAGGGGCATTTGGCTGAGATTATGGCTAGAAATGCAGCCTTCAATATATTTAGTATTGAAAACGGCAGTGATGCCAGAAGAAGCTATATAGAACAGATGAACCTAATCTTTATGCTTGACATGGGCGATTCGGCATCGCTTGTGTATAAAAATGCAAACGTCGATTTATTGCTTCCGATGCCCGTTGTCGGTCACTGGCTGAAAAAAGGGTGGGGTAGATATTACAGACTGAGCAGACTCGGCAAGATACCTAGAATACCCGGCGCCTAAAGAATATATTCAATCGGTATAACTATGGTTACCGGTTTATTCGGCCTAGGTAGTTCTGACGCCGAATCCTCCAGCGCCTTAAGGGCGCTTTTATCCAAACTTGCGAACCCCGATGATTTAAGAATCCTCACTTCATTGATATTGCCGTTAGGGTGGAGTTTAAAAGATACGGTACATATTCCCTCGCATCCTGATTTTCTAGCAGATGATGGATAGGTTTGATATTTTGATACAACCTCTTTTACTTTTGCTTTGTTGAGTCGCAGGTATTCATCCGGCTCACTTGGCAAAATATGTTTTTTGTACTCTTCCGGCGTCTGTGTTGTTTTTGCTTGTGTGTCCGCAGCTTCGGGCTTTTTGTTTACTGCAGCATTTTCAGGCGTATTGCTTTTTATCTCCCGGGAACTCGTCTCTTTTATCTGATTTGGCGACTGTTTTTGTTGTTTTGCCTGGTTGGTTTGTTGCTTTTTGTCTGAATGTTGGGCGGATGTTTCTGCGCTGGCTGGCTGAACAAAAGAAGCTAGTTCGAGGCTAAGTGAATGATGTTTTGCCTCATTCTTTGCAGTCAAGAAAAATATTACGCAAGATGCAAGGGCGATATGGAGCGTACCTGAGATTAGTAGCCCTCCGGCTATCCGTTTATTACTCATTTACCCTTGTTATTATTGACACTTTCTCGATATCTCTTTCTTTCAAAGCATCTATGACATCGACAAACGATTGAAATTTTGAGTTTTTATCGCTTTTTACGCTCACGGCGTCGTTTTTACCTATGGTTTGTACTTTTGCGCGCAATATCTCTTTGGTTACCTCTTCGTTTTGGTAATAGATCTTGCCATCTTCTTTAATTGTGATTTCTATAGTTTTTAAACTGCTTTCTTGCTTTACCGAGCCTTTCGGAAGATTAACCGGTATGAGGCCTTGTGCGACAAAAGTTGCTATTGTTAGAACTATAGTCAGAAGAACAAGCATGACGTCTATGAAGGGAACTACATTTATAGCGTCAAACTTTTTAATTTTGACCATATATCTTTTCCCACTTGGCTATTATGGTCTCCGCTTTTCTGGCTAAAAGATTATATATCACTATCGCAGGTATTGCGACTAGAAGTCCGGCGGCGGTAGCTATCAGTGTATATGAAAGACTTTGCATGATTGTTTTTGAGTCGATAAGTCCTGTTTCCCCAAGGGATGAGAAGGTGAGCATTATCCCAAGCACTGTTCCTAGAAGGCCTATGTACACAGAATTTGCAGCTATTGTTGAAATGATAGTTAGATTTTTCGTAACGTCAATTTCAATGTCTTGCTTATTGTCAAAATGGGATATGTTTATATCTTTGTAATGTAACAATCTTTCTATGCCAAGAGCAATTGTTATAAAACTTAGAAATAGTAAAAAACCGAGTATTCCATACTCTATAAATAGCTTCAAGCCTTCTTGCATAGCATCTCTCTTGGAATGTGGTATAAAAATGAAAGTGATAATACTAAAAACCTACTAATATCACCATAAAAAGTTTTTGTTTGCTTTACAAATAAGGCTAAGTTAATAAAGAATAATTATCCCTAATTTTACAATTCCTAAATACTGTATGCTTATAAAAACCATAAAAAGCTTAATAATGACGATAAATGGGAGTTTTTTTGTCGTTTAAAAATATGCTTCGTTTGTTAAATAAATGTTAATTTTTTCTTGATTTAAGTCAAATTTTAAGCAAGATTACAGATTTGAGCTAATACAATTTGTACGCTTTTGTAAAGGGCAATGTTTACAAGGTTCTTCGGGCCTTAAATTTTATAGGAGGACTGTGTATGCAAAATAACGCTACACTAAGCTACGATTACTCGGTAGCTAAGCAGTTTATGCTTATTTCCATCGTGCTCGGTTTTGTCGGCATGCTGGTAGGCGTAATTCTAGCTTTTCAGATGGCTTTTCCGGTTCTTAGTAACCTAGGGGATGAATTTCTCACATTCGGAAGACTAAGACCGTTACACACAAATGCCGTTGTTTACGGTTTTACTATTCCTGCTGTATTCTCTACATTCTTTTATGTAGCTCAGAGAACTTTAAAAGTTTCACTTGCTGAGAGCAAATTTCTAAATACTGTGGCAAAACTTATGGTTCCACTTTATGTAATTATTTTGGCTCTTGCTGTTGCGTCTTTCTTAACTGGTACTGTTACTTCAAAAGAGTACGCAGAACTTGAATGGCCAATCGACCTTATGGTTGTTGTTGTTTGGGTTATGTGGGGTATCGTAATGTTTGGTATGATTGGTATGAGAAGAGAGAAAACTCTATATATATCCATGTGGTATTACATAGCATGTTTCCTTGGTATAGCTATGCTTTACATCTTCAACAACCTTGAGGTTCCTGTTCATCTAGTGTCTGGATATGGTAGCTGGTTGAAATCAGTTTCTATGTATGCTGGTACAAATGATGCTCTTGTTCAATGGTGGTTTGGTCACAATGCTGTTGCGTTCGGTTTTACCGTGCCAATCGTTGCGATGATTTACTACTTCCTTCCGAAAGAAGCTGGTCAGCCTCTATTCTCTTATAAGTTATCACTTATAGGTTTCTGGTCGCTACTATTTGTTTACCTTTGGGCTGGCGGTCACCATTTGATTTATTCAACTGTTCCTGACTGGATGCAAACAATGGGCTCTGTATTCTCTATTGTTTTGATACTTCCATCATGGGCTTCAGCTATTAACATTCTTCTTACAATGAAGGGTCAATGGCAACAACTTAAAGATAGTCCGCTAATCAAATTTATGATTTTCGCGTCTACTTTCTATATGTTCTCAACAATTGAAGGTCCAATTCAATCAATCAAATCTGTAAATGCGCTTGCTCACTTTACTGACTGGATCGTTGGACACGTTCATGACGGCGTTCTTGGTTGGGTTGTATTTATGATTATGTCTGCTTTCTATCACATGGCTCCAAGACTTTTCGGAAGAGAAATCTACTCGAAAAAACTTATGGATGCACAGTTCTGGGTTCAAACTACAGGCGTTGTTCTTTACTTCTCGTCTATGTGGATTGCCGGTATTACTCAAGGTCTTATGTGGAGAGCTACGGATGAGTACGGTAGCCTTGCATATTCATTCATCGACACTGTAAGAGTTCTTATGCCTTACTTTGCGATTAGAGCCATTGGTGGCGCTCTATACCTAGTTGGTTTCGGTATGTTCATGTACAACATGTACAAAACACTATCTGCGCCTAAGCTCGATAAAGAGCCGCAATTTGCATCGCCGATGGGCGCTTAAGAAAGGGAGGGATTAAATATGTTTCATTGGTTAGAAAAAAATCCGTTCTTTTTTGCGGTAGCCGTCTTCCTTGTAATATCTTTTGCTGGTATTATCGAAATTATTCCAAACTTTGCTCAGGCTTCAAGACCGATTGAAGGGCTAAAACCTTACACTCCACTTGAAATAGCCGGTAGACAAGTTTATATCAAAGAGAGCTGCAATGCTTGCCACTCTCAACTAGTAAGACCGTTCAAGTCTGAAACAGACAGATACGGTAAATATTCACTTAGCGGTGAGTATGCTTACGATAGACCGTTCCTATGGGGTTCTAAAAGAACAGGACCAGACCTTCACAGGGTTGGTAACTATAGAACTACCGACTGGCATGAGAACCATATGAAGGATCCTTCAGCTGTTGTTCCAGGAAGTATCATGCCTAAATATCCTTGGCTATTTGCAAAAAATGCAGACCTAGATACTGCATATGCGGAAGCTTATACTGTTAAAGCAGTATTCAATGTTCCTTACGATCAACCAAACGGTGTTCCTCTAGGTTCTAGGGAAGATGCTCAGAAAAATATGATGGAGCAAGCCAAAGGTATCGTTGCGGATATGAAAGATAAAGATGTTAAAGAGGCATTCGAAAAAGGCGAGATAAAAGAAATCGTAGCCTTGATCGCATATATGAACAAACTGAAATAGGTGCAGGCGATGAATATAGGTCTCGTGCAGGCTTACGCATACTTTTTCAGCACGGCGCTGTTGGTTTTTTTGACTTTGGCATACGTATACCATCTGTATACCTCCAAGAAAAAAGCCGGCAAAGATTATGAGAAGTACTCGGATATGATGCTTCACGATAGCATAAACGATGCGCCTGTTGAGAGATTGAACTCTGCTAAAAGCTAAACAGATTAAGGAGCTAAAAATATGCTAGATTTTCTAGGAAAAGTCGACCTCGGCTCTGACCTTGTCAACATTCTTGGTGGCTTGGGCTTTTTCGTGGTCGTTGTTATCACAGCATACGTTGTGGCTGTGTATGTAAAAAAGATGAAGGAGAAGTCAACTTCTGACGCTCCTTTGGCTGAAGAAAACTGGGATGGTATCGGCGAATATAAAAATGACGTACCAACTGGTTGGTTTGCTATGTATCTTATCCTTATCGTATGGGCTGGTTGGTACTGGCTTGCTGGTTACCCGCTAAATGCTTACTCTCAAATTGGCGAGTACAATGATGAAGTAAGAGCGCATACTGCTAAATTTGAGTCAAAATACGCAAATGCTGACGAGGCTACTCTAAAAGCAATGGGCGAGAGCGTTTTCCTTGCTCAGTGTGCACAGTGCCACGGTCAAACTGGTGACGGTATGAGCGGAAAAGCTGCAGACCTTTCTAAATGGGGTAATGCAGAAGGTATTATGGCAACTGTTAAAAACGGTGCTAAAGGTCTTGGCTTCCCAATGGGAGAAATGCCGGCAGGTCTTGCTGATGAAGCAACTGCTAAAAAAATTGCAACATATGTAATGGCTGAAGTTTCAACTGCCAAAAAAGCCGGCGATGCTGCTGTTATCGCTGAAGGTAAAGTTGCTTATGCTGCATCTTGCGCTAGCTGCCACGGTGAAGACGGCAAAGGTATGAACGGTATGGCTCCTGATCTATCTACTTATGGGACACCTAAGTTTATAGCTGACACCGTACTTGTAAAAGGCAAAAAAGGTCATATCGGTATCATGCCTTCATTTGAGAAATCTGGACTACTCAACAAAACTCAGTTTATGGCAGTTGCGACTTACATAAATGCTGAGATGAGCAATCCTAAGAAGTAATGGAAGGAGATAGGTAAATGTTCGGATTAAACGGAATCGGCGGAATGCTAATTGCGGTAGTTTTGCTTCTTTCTATTGTAGGCTTCTTGGGAACAAGCGCTCTACTTACACAGCAAAATAACGCTTCCAACTATTACAAAATAGATGGCGAAAAAGAGATTAAAATGATTGACGCGGCTGCTAAGGCCAAAGTCGTAGACGCTAAATAAGGAGGACGGTATGAGTAAAAATGTAATTCTTACGATCGGCCTTGTTGTGCTAGCGGTACTTACCATTTGGTCTGTTGTTACACCAAACCACTTTTATGTAGGTTGATTAAAGTAATTTAGTGATAGACTTCTGCGGATGAAAACAATAATCCGCAGAAGTCTTGTAATTTTTCCACTCCTCACAACTTTGGGT
The DNA here is from genome assembly GCA_050252455.1 of Campylobacterales bacterium. Taxonomy (GTDB): domain Bacteria; phylum Campylobacterota; class Campylobacteria; order Campylobacterales; family UBA6016; genus UBA6016. Next base: position 31,232 of record JBFWKW010000017.1, read on the forward strand.
TTTGCAAAGCCCGAAATCATAAATCAAAACGTTATCAAACAACACGCCTACGATAAAGTAAGTGAAATATCAAACGAGCTATATGTAAAAACGGGCGTATCTATCGTAACCCACCTTGTAGAGAGCACCGGCGGCAATATAGTCGAGTACGAAAATAACATTTCAAAAAATATTCAATCTCCATATGTAATCTTAGTTCTCTCCGCGAAAGACCAAAAGGTGGACTTGCTAGTGTCTTCTGAACTCAAAGGCACGGTTAATAAAAACGAGATACTCAATACTTTTATAATCCCTATATTGGCTGCGCAAGATAAAAATGCCGTAGATACTAGATATTCCGCTGCAATACTAAACGGCGTTGCAGAAATAGCTGACGAAATAGCGACAAGTAAAAATATTGTTTTGACCTCAAGCATAGGCTCTGAAAGTAGGAACTTTATGCAAGGATTGAGAGTTTTATTCTATGGAATAATCGTAGTATCCTTGGGTATTTATTTTTATAGGCTTTACCAAAGAAGGAGAGCTGCATGAAAAAAAGTAGAAACTATTATTTAATTGGACTTCCGATATTCGGTATGGCTCTTATTGCGGGTCTTATTACGATGATAGGCGTGGCGGTTAAAAACCCTGTAGAAATGGACAGTAGCCACATGATGCCATATCGTGAGCTTGACAAAAACTACAACCAGATAGCCGAGGCAGAAAAAAAATTTGACTCCAAATATAACATAGCGTTTACAAAACTCGTTGCCCAAAAAGATAAGCCGGCAAAACTTGAGCTAAATATTACCGAAAAGAGCGGCAACCCTGCCGACGTAAAAATAACGGCACTTGTCACAAGACCGGATACTTCAAAATACGATATCAAGATTACCGATTTCCAAAAAGCAGAGTCAACTTATTTATCGAAACCGTTTTCTTTGGGATTGGAAGGTAGATGGAAAGTCGTCTATAAAATAGAAGCAGGCGATATGCAAAAATTTCTTGATTTTGAAACATTCGTAAAAAAACAATAACCACCTATCGCATATGTCCAGAATAGAGATAAAAGAGCAGGCTCTTAAATCAAATATAGCGACAATAGCCACATTAGCCCCAATAGACAAAATATACGCTGTTTTAAAAGATAATGCATACGGGCATGGTCTTTTAACGTTCGCGTCGTTATGTGCTAAAAATGGCATCAAAAAAGCCGTTGTGAGGGGTGTAGATGAAGCGCTTGCTATTTCTGCCATGTTCGATGAGGTGTTATGTCTTGCCGAACTAAATAATTTTGATGCGCATAAAAATATCTACTTTGCCGTAAACTCAATGCAAGCACTTGCACAAATTCCTAAAAATACGAAAATTCATTTGAAATTAGATACAGGAATGCATAGGTGCGGAATATCTACTTCTGAGCTATACGATGCGCTCGTATTTATAGCAAATAATCATATTGAACTATGCGGCGTATTCTCACATCTTAGAAGCGCCGATGAATTGTCTTCGGAAAGTTTTTGGCAAGAAAAAAACTTTGCAGAAGCTAGGCGCTTTATCATTGATTTTTGCGCAACACATAATATGCCTATGCCTATTTTTCATATACAAAATTCAGCCGGACTTTTCAGAAGCGGTGGAATAGGGGATTATGATGCCGTAAGAGTTGGTATAGCGCTTTACGGATACATGGATATGCCTCATGCCGTCTGCATCCCAAAGCTTTCACCTGTTGCATCTTTGTGGGCAGACAAGATATGCTCAAGAGAGTTGAATGCCGGGGTATCGGTCGGATATGGCGGCATCGGCAAAATAGAAGAAAACTGCGGCGTATCTATTTATGATATAGGATATGCCGATGGTTTTCCTAGGGCGCAAGCACTTGGAGAGTATATATTTCCGAATAACAAAAGGCGGATAGGTAGGGTGTCCATGGATAATATCTGCATTGACTCCTTGGATGACTCTGTTTGTATTTTTGATGACGCAAGCAGGCTAGCAAAAGCCTATGGTACGATAAGCTATGAGGTGCTTACGAGGCTTAATCCAAAAATAAAAAGAGTAGTGGTGTAGCGTGCGAATAGCTCTTTTGTCGCTCGATGCTTTCGGTGGCGGCAACTTAGAAGAGGTTGAAAAACTAATCCGCCTATCTGTGCAAAATGAGGCTGCTATCGTTTTATTGCCTGAACTTTCATATGGCGGTTACAGACTTGATAAGGGGCACTTTGGCAATTTTGCTTATGAAGATGCTTTGACGACTTACTCAACATTGGCAAAACGCTACAAGATTGCCATAGGCTTTGGCGCTGCAAAGAAGTTGCCTGGCGGCAAATATTCAAATAGATATACCGTAGTGTCGGATGTCGGTGATATCCTGGCTGAATATGATAAAACCCATATTTTTTCTTTTGGCGGCGAAGATGAGTTTTTTGAAGCCGGAGATAGTCTTGCAACTTTTGAATATAGAGGTATCGTGTTTGGTGTATCTATATGCTACGACCTTAGATTTGCCGAAATTTTTTCTATCTACTCAACAAAATGCGATGTCGTGCTTTGCCCTTCGGCTTGGCCAAAAAAGCGAGTGAATCATTATAGGCTGCTATTGAAGGCTCGCGCAGTTGAAAACAATATGAATATCGTAGGTGTTAATTGGCAAGGTATTTCTCCGGATGGCATTGAATACTCAAAATCATCGTTTGTTGCTACGGGTATCGGTAATTTCAAAAAAGCAATTTTTAAAAATAAGGAATTAGAAATTCATAATCTTAACACAAGCAAAAATATTGGCATAAATAGTGTGGTCGATAAGCGCTTTCCCTTCTATGTGCAGTTGCTAAAAAACACAAAAAACAATCTCGCATAATAATCTGCAATTACTTTAATTATAAGCTCAAAGTAACAATTATTAAATTTTATAAATATAAAAAAATATTATTTTCTTGACGTGCGTCAATTTTTTCGATAAATTTGATTGCATAATAAAACAATTTTTATTGAATGGTGAAATTTATTGAAGTTTTTTGAATATATAAAAAACAATAAGCTCTTTTTTGCTGTCTCTTTGCTATTTGTTATCGGTTGGTTTGTCGGCTCCGGAGCTTTCACTTTTTTTGAAGCAAAGGGTCTATCATATTTTAGCAACTCTCCGGAAGCTTGCAAGAATTGCCACTCAATGAATCAGGTATACGATCGATGGGCAAATTCTGGGCATAGACACGTTGCCGTTTGCAACGACTGTCACGCCCCGCAAGATTTTGTGGGCAAATGGGCAACAAAAGCCGCAAATGGTTTTAGTCATAGCAAGGCTTTTACTTTCGACAAAACATTGCCTATTACATTCCAAGCGACCGATTCTCAAAAAAAGATTGCTAACGACAATTGCAAGAGGTGTCATACCGATCTTGCTTCACATGCAATTGGCTATACACAAAATAGTGAATCCTTGGAATGTATATCGTGTCATAGAAATCCGGGACATTAATCAAAGGGAGGGGTGATGAACTCAAAAAAAATTTTAATCGGCGCTTTGGGGCTTGGAGTTTTGGCGTCGGTATTGGTGTTTTTGTTATATAAGGATATATCGCACAAGCAGGCTGACGGCAAAAACTATCCTCTTATGTTGGCAAAACTAGATGATAAGAACGTAGACTTTGCAGTTTGGGGAAAAAATTTCCCCACGCATTTAGAGATGTTTGAGTCCACACAGGATATGAATCAAACTACCGATTTTGGAGGTAGCAATCCGTACAGCAAGCTAATTCGATACCCGCAGCTTACAACCCTATGGGCTGGATATCCTTTTTCTGTCGACTTTAATGAAGAAAGAGGGCATTACTACTCTCAGATAGACCAGATGGAGACTAAAAGAAACGACAAAGAGTATTTGAATGCTCATGGTTTTGCCGCATTCAAAGGTCAACCGGGGGCATGTATGAATTGCCATAGCGGATGGGCGCCTGGGCTTATCAAAGAAATGGGTTGGGAAAAGTTTAACTCTACGCCTTATTGGGAGATCGTAAAAAAGATTGAAAACAAACACGGCTCTGACGTACATGGCGCAAAACTAGGATCCACTTGTGCGGATTGCCATAATCCAAAAGATATGTCTTTGAGGGTCACAAGAACTGCCTATATCAATGCGATGACGGATAGAGGATATGAGGCTGATGCCGAGCACGGAATCAAGGCAGGTAGGCAAGAGATGAAAAGTCATGTGTGCCAGCAATGTCACGTTGAATATTATTTTAAGGGTGACAGCAAGCTTTTGACGTTTCCGTGGACGGAGTGGAAAAAAGACGAGCCGCTTAGAATCGAAAACATAGAGACTTACTATGAAAAAAACAAGCAGATGTTTCCTCAAGATTGGACGCATAAAGAGACGAAAGCCCCTATGCTAAAAATTCAGCATCCAGAGGCGGAACTATACTCTAGTGGCGTGCATGCGAGAAGCAAAGTTGCTTGCGCAGACTGCCATATGCCATATGAAAGGGTTGGTGCTCAAAAAATCTCTAACCACAAGATAGCTTCACCTATGAACAATATAGATAATGCTTGTAGAAGTTGTCACCCTCAAAACGCTAACGAGCTAAAAGCGAAAGTTAGTTTTATACAAACAACGACGGCTAATGGGCTCAGAGCCTCAGAAAATGCAATATTGGCGCTTATAGAAGATATCAAAGCCGCTAGGACTCTGCTTGCCGGTGTTCCTAAATTTAAGGGGATAGCCGATGAAAAAGAGAGAGAAAAACAAATAAGCAAAGTCTTAGAGAAAGCTCTTGATGCACATAGAAAATCGCAAATGAGATGGGATTTTATATTCAGTGAAAACTCTACCGGCTTCCATGCCCCACAAGAGGCGCAGAGAGTTCTTGGGCAATCTCAAGAGATTGCAAGAATAGGTCAAATAGAGGTACAAAACGCACTAAAGCCTTATGGTCTTAGTGTAACGCCTGCTATCAAGGCCAAAATGCCGAAAGCGCCGGAGCCGATAATGCCAAATAACATCATAGGCGCAAAACCTCCGGTTAATTTGATTCAGTTTGATACTACGTACGATTTTTACAAAAATCCAACCAAATAACTAAAATGCGCAGGCTTAGCCCTGCGTATTTCTTCTTCAACAAAAACTTCGCATAATTGCCCCCATGAATAAAAGAGAATATAAAACAATCATCATAGGCGCAGGGGCTAGTGGCCTCATGCTCGGAACTAAGCTCGAAAAAGATTTTATTATTTTGGAAAAAAATGCAAAAGTGGGGGCAAAAATAGCTATAAGCGGCGGTGGACGGTGTAACTTCACGAATGAGTCCGTATCGGCCGATAATTATTTGGGCGATAGTGCTTTTGTGGATAAGGTCATATCTGCTTTTACGGTTGACGATATGTTGTCCTTGGCTAGAAAATGGAATGTGCCGTTTGTTGTCCAAAAAAATCGCCAGTTTTTCTGCAAAGACTCTGCCATGGAGCTGCTCGTACCGATGACAAAAAGCATAGAGAGCTCAAGAATATCTTTAAATACGGAAGTGCTGGATGTTGAATATCAAGACGGTATGTTTAAGGTAGAGAGTTCAAAAGGGGCTTTTTATTCAAAAAAATTAGTCGTCGCAAGCGGCGGACTCAGCTATAGCTCGATTGGCGCTACTGACGTAGGATATCGGATAGCGCAAAAATTCGGGCACAAAATAACGCCTTGCGCTCCTGCGCTTGTCGGCTTCACGGTACAGCCCGGGGAGGCATGGTTTAAAGAGTTATCGGGGGTTTCTGTTTTTGCCCGTGTAACGGTGGGCGGCAAGAGCTTTGAAGATAATATACTTTTTGCTCACAAGGGGATAAGCGGCCCTGCTATATTGAATGCTTCTTTGTATTGGAAAAAAGGGAGCATTACGATAGATTTTTTACCTAATTTGGATATCGACAAGGCTTTGGCGGGCGGTATAAAGCAGGTAACTACGGTTCTTGGATTGCCAAAGAGGGTGACAAAGGCGTATTTGGATTTTTCCTCAATGCAGGATAAGCCCATTGATAAATTAACCCAAGACGAGAAAGATGCTATCAGGCGTCTCAAAAACTATCAGTTTCCGCCGGCCGGAACTTTTGGTTATACGAAGGCCGAGATAACAAAAGGCGGCGTTTGTACCGATGAAGTAGATGCCGATACGATGGAGAGCAGGCTCCAAAAAGGACTTTATTTTTTAGGCGAGGTTTTGGATGTAAGCGGAGAGCTTGGCGGCTATAATTTTCATTTTGCATTTGCTTCGGCCATCAAATGTGCGGCGTCCGTGAAGTAAAATAAGAGATTGTTTGGAGTTTGATATGGGATTGTTGGATAGAGACTATCAGGGGCAAAAAAAGAGCGGCAATATCCTGAGAGATAAATTCAAAGAGCACGAAAAAACATTAAAAGCAAGCAGAAAGGCGGTCGGCGCCAATAGACGCATATCCGGTATTTTTGTTGTTGCGGTGCTTGCTGTTGCGTTGCTAGCGGTTTGGATATGGAAGCTGTGACGGTGCGGAACAAAAAGTGAATATCCAAAAATAAAAAGGTTCACAATGTCAAATTTACCTCAGGAATATATGGTGGGCGTAAGCTCCATCGATGACAGGCATGAGGAATTTTGGGAACTGTTCTTGGCTTTAAAAACTGCCGACGGTGATTCGTTTATGGCTATTTTTGAGAAAATGATAGTTCACACCGTCCAGCATTTTGCGGAAGAAGAGGCGGATATGGACTCCATCGAATATCCGAATAATCATGAGCATAAAGCCGAACACAAAAAAGCCCTTGACGAGATGAATTATTTTATGGATAAGGCCAAAGGCGGAAAGTTGTTTTTTGCAAAAGCTTATGCTTCAGATAGACTGGGTGATTGGTTTCGTACGCATCTTTTGAATATGGATAGCGATTTTGCGAGGGTTATGAAAAAAGCGGCACATAGCTAGCTGACGTTTAACTCTTTTGTTTGTGTTATAATCGTCTATGTTCTAAAGGAAGTTCATGCGATTAAAAATAAAAATTGTTGCAACCATTGCCGGATTATTGCTCAGCGTTTCGATAATAGGCTCCGTGGTCAACTACTACAAAAACGTGCAAGATACGCAGGCTCAGCTGCTTAACACCTCTTTGCCGCTCTCGGTAGACAATATATACACAGAAGTTCAGCAGCGGATGATTGAGCCGCTTTTGGTGTCCTCTTTGATGTCGCACGATACTTTTTTGCGTGATTGGATTATGAATGGCGAGCAGAATGTCGACGGCATAGTCCGATACCTTACCGAAATTCAGCGAAAGTACAATGTTTTTACTACGTTTTTGGTCTCCGACAAAAGCAAGAAATACTATCATCCGCGAGGCCTTATAGACGTCGTGAACAAGGAAAACAATGCCGACGCATGGTACTTTCGTTTTAAGGAACAGCCCGAGCCGTACGAGATAAATCTCGATTATAATGCAAATCTCAGCGACTCGCTTATAATGTTCATCAACTACAAGGTAATGGACTACAAAAAAGAGACTATAGGCGTGACCGGGGTCGGCGTCAAGATACTCAACATAGAGGAGATGCTAAACTCCTTTAAAAATAAATATAAATACGATGTTTACTTTGTCGGGCAAAATGGCGAAGTTACTATTTTTTCCAAAGGCTTAAATAAGCGGGGCAATATATCAAACATAGACGGACTCAAGGATATCAAAGGGGCTATATTTAGCAGCAAGCAAAGCCAGTTTGAATACAAAGACAAAGACAATGAATATCTGCTTAACACCAAGTATATCGAGAAACTAAAGCTATATCTTTTTGTCGAAATCAATAAAAAAGAGTATATAAGCGAGCTCAAAAAAACTTTTTATGCCAACTTGATTATATCTATCCTTGTGACGTTGGTGGTTACGTTGATAATTATATATACGATAAATATCTATCAAAAACAGCTTGTGGAGATGGCTAGCGAGGACTCGCTAACAAAGCTTGCCAACAGGCGAAAGTTTAACGAGATATTTGAAAAGCTCCATAGGCTATACAAAAACGGCGTCAATAAGCTGACTTTGATTTTGATAGATATAGATGATTTCAAGCAAGTCAACGACGATTTCGGGCATTTGGTGGGCGATCAAGTCTTGGTGAGAATAGCGGAGATACTAAGGGGTGAGCTGAGAAGCTCCGATGTAGTAACTCGCTGGGGCGGGGAAGAGTTCGCCCTTTTGCTGACTGACGTTACGATAGAAAATGCGAAACAAATAGCGCATAAAATTTGCGAAGCAACAAGAGAGGATTCTGTTTTGATGGGGCTTCTTGGGCGACAGCTTACCGTTAGTATCGGTGTCGGCGAGCTAAATAGCCTGGAAAGCCAAGAC
>JBFWKW010000018.1:0-36581 GCA_050252455.1 Campylobacterales bacterium
TGTGGGGTGATGTTTAAAATGAGACTTTCTAAAAAGAAAGGGACACATCTAAAAAGAGCCGATGAATACGAACTTCTAGCCGCTTAAAGTCGCATTATTTTTGCAAGCTCTGCGTTTAAGTTTTCTGCGACATTTTCATACAAAAATTAAACAGCGTATTTTTATGATTTTTTAGTTTTTCACAATCGAGAGGCGGTGTGGTCGGCGCTTTATAGATTTTAGCGCCGTTTTTGTTGAATGTTGTAGGATTGTAGATATGGACAAAATACTTATGGACATTTTTGACTTATGGACAAACTTATGGACACTACCTAGTAATCGCTTTTATAAAACTTTTTAGATTTATTCTGAAATCATCTTCAAGCTCGCTATTCTCAAAGGTTTGCGAATTTTTACCACCGACAACCTTGACATCTAGGTTTTTTGCATTTGCTATTGCCTTCAGGTCGTCAAGAGTAATAATGCCAGCACTATCTTCTCTATAAATACCATCATAGCCATTCGATATGTTATTCCAGTTGTAATATTTAATGTCCAAGTTGAATGGCTTTACTTTTATAGATATTCTTTTTTCGTCAGCCAAAAATACCACTTCTTGGATTGGTTCAAAACCTTTTTTGCCACATACATCATTCGATAGGGTATCTGTACTAGTTAGGTTATAATACAAAACAACCAAACTAAGTTGCTCTAATTTTTGGTTTTTATCAAAGCTGGCGACAGGGTCTATATATACGCCCTTATCATCAATATGGATGCCTCCGCAGACAGATTTTGTTGACAATCTGTTATAAGAGCTATATATTTTTGGTTTTGTTTTGTCTGCAAATTTATCAGATTGACTTGTGGAAATTTGGAAGTCAGGCTTTGTCAATCCTACACACCCAATAAAAAGAAACGCAGTTAGGGATAAAAAAAATAATTTAAACATGCCGCATCCTCACTTATTATTTAAACAACAGTGGTGTGCCAAATCTAAGCACAGCCACCACCTTTCCTATAATGTCAAACTCAATTTGTGAGTCGCCGTGCTCATACCAAAACGGGTCGTATAGTTGATTGTCTGAGATAATTTTGACCTTACGGCCTTGGAAATGAAGCCTCTTAATATAAACTCCACCATCATAGGCTATCAAATATACATCTCCAACCTCTACTATATCACTACCGTTTTTTGTTTGTACAAATGCAATGTCGCCACCTCGCAATGTCGGTTCCATACTATCTCCAGCTATTCGTATCGCCGCAAGGTGCGGTCGCAAAAAGTCACTAGGGAATATACGAGGGTCTATGATTAGATTGTCCTTGCTATTTATGAGCATATTTGAAAAACCTGAAGCACTTCCACATCCGGCATAAGCCTCTATCATAGGAACTGCGAAGTTATTATTCTGTGGCGACAATGAAGTTGCCGTCATAGTGCCCTTACCAAAAACCAACCAACCTGCATCTATGTCGAAAATTTTCTCTATTTCTTCAGCAATTTCTACACTAACCTTTTGTTTTCCACTTTCAATATCTCTCATTTGGGATTGTTTAAGACCTATTTTTTCGCCAAATTTTTCTTGCGTTAATCCTAATGTTTTCCGTATCTCTCTAAGTCTTGTAGATGCCGACATACTGAGTTCCTTCTTTGAGATATTGATTTTTTTCTACATTAATCTTGACAATGTAGAGATATTTCTATATACTAACATCACTTTTTAAGGATTTTAAACAAATTAAACAAAAAGTTTTGTTTTGAGCTTTTAAAGTTTAGGCGAGAGCCTGTCCCTGAGTTTGGGACGAATGCCCCACCACGAGTCAAGAGACGAGAGTTGAAGACGGGCTACGGGTGTTAAGAGTGCGTTAATGCATACCAATGCAACGCCGAGGCTAAGGGATGACCACCACCAGTCAAATTTTAGAGTTTTTTGAGTGGGTAAAATACCAACTCAAAGGATATCAATGAAATACACCGTTTTAAGGCGTGACGGCAGAGACAATACCGGTGAAAAATATATAGTTTTAAGGATTGATAAAAATTCAAAAACACATAAGACAGCAAGAAAAGCAGCACAGGTTTACATAGATGCTATGAAAGATACAAACCCTCAGGCGTATACAGCTATGAGTTTATTTCTCAACGAAGCCGTAAAAGCAGATTTCTAAAAATACTCCACCCACTCAAAAAACTCTAAAAAAAATCCAAAACCAAATCCAAAACCAAACCATTTTCTTATATTAAGAAGAAACAAAAACATAAAAGGAGGTGCTCATGTCAATACTAGAGCTATTTAAAGAGAGTGGGTATTCAATAAAAGGGTACGCCGCTAAAAACAAATTGGATTATGAGACGCTGAAAAAAGTGCTGCACGGCATATATGAGGGTAAGCGCAAAGGGCAAGCTAGGGAATGTGTAGAGGCTCTATATCGTGACGGACTACTACCTCCACAGCATCCAATGCATAGCAAGATAGCGGAGGTGGCGTGATGTGGGTTTGGGCGAAAGAGGCAGCAGAGCAAAAGCTAATAGATATGAGCTATGAGGCTATAGCAAAAGCGGTCAAGCGGCACGAAAAAGGCGGTAAATCGCCACCATATCAATATAGATATGTTGACGGACTTGGACGAGGCGGTAAGAAACTAGAGATATATATTGAGGAGAGAGGGGATGGAGGCAGTATTGGAGAGTATAGCGGAGCAGCTAGAGAAAACATCCACGGCGCTGATAATAACAGCGGAAATGGACAGCCTCAAGGAGCACAAAGAACTAAACAGAGTAGTAAACGGCTGCATCAAGGTATTGGAGAACGAACTCATCCGGCTACGAGGGATAGAGTTAATATCAAGACCGACGGAGCAAACACTAAATACCTAGCCATCACAAGCGAAGAGATACCGGACATCGCCAACCCGAAACGGCTAACGACCGACGACAAACTAGCCATAATCGGGTATCTCAAAGCCTCCAAACACCAAAACAACGCAATAAAAGCATTAAATACAGAGTACTCGGAACTGGGGCTTACCAAACAGCGAGCTTGCCGCTGGAAGTCAGATTTTCGTAAACACGGCGTAAAAGCGCTTGAGGATAGCAGAGGAAGACCGAAAGGCTCCACAAAGGCGGATGAAATGCTGATAAAACAAGCTCTTTTTGCTTCCGGTGCGGCGCATATAACTAGCGGGTTTCACTGTTATTGCCTCTTTTGGTCACGGCGCAACGCAAAGGAGTTTGACCCGTATCGTCCGGTGTCGGATATTTCGGAGGGGACATTTCGACGCATTACCGAGCGGCTAAAAAAGACGGATAAGCAACTCGGTGCATTCCTGCGAGTCGGTAAAGACGGTATAAAAGACCAATATCCGGCATTGCCTCGACACTTCAAACGGGTAAATCAAGAGTGGCAGATAGATGCTACGAAGCTAGACTTTTTTGTCATAAAAGACGGCGAAAAAGTACGGCCTACGGTGGTGGCGATAGTGGACTGCTATAGCGGTGCTAGGGTGTGGGGACTGTATGACTCCGCCACTTCACTCGCCGATGTGCGGCTACTCAAAAAAGCGATAGAGAGTCTGGGCGCTCCGGAGCTAATACGAGGAGACAACGGAGCGGACTATGTTTCGGAGCATTTCCAAGGGGTGTTAAAAGCTCTCGGCATTGCCTATCATGCGGCGCAAGCTGGATACGGACGGCAAAAGGGGAAGATAGAAAGGAGTTTTGGGAGCGTGCAGCACTCGTGGCTTGAAAATCTCCCCGGTTTCATCGGTCACGATGTAAAAGCACGAAACTCGATAGAAGCGCAGCAGATAGAAAAGCTTGAGAGGTTAGGCGGCGCAAAGACGCATACGAAGTGCCTGCCGTGGGAGACTTTTGCGGCTGTGCTTGATGAGTATCTATCGGCAAAGATGGAGAGCAGCGGAGCGGCTAAGAAGTATAGGGAGGCACGAGAAGCTGGAATGATAAAAGAGGTGGAGCATTTACATAGGTATCTCGGCAAAAGCGCAAAGCCTACCGTGTCGGTAAAAGGCGTACAGGCGTTTGGACGGACTTACGGCGGATATGAGTTTTGGATGAGAGTGAAAATCGGGCAGGTCGTGACCGTGCGAGAGGATATAGACGACATATCGAGAGCCTATCTCTTCGACATGGAGGGCACATATATATGTGAAGCGATAGACAACAACCTTGTCAGCCTAAGCGCCGAAGAGGCAAAAGCCATCATAGCGCATCACAAAGCTACATACATAGCGCCTGCAAGACGAATGATAAAGTCGGCGCAAGAGGCGGGAGACGCAGAGTATGAAGAGCTTGCACGCATGATAGCCGGAGAAATAAAAGAGAAAGGCAAATCAAAATTAGACGAGAAGCTAAAAACAGAAAACAAATCGGCGGCAAATAAAGCGGCTATCAAGGAAGAGCCAAAAGACGAGCTGCCTCAAAAAAGGAAGTTTGACACTGTGACTGAGATGTTTGAAGCTGCCATTAAAGAGGGGTGGACGGAAGACGAGAAAGTCGTAAAAGCACGGGCGAAGTATCCGGAGCTTTGGGAGATATCAGTCAGACGCACTGCATAACATTGCTAGAGTCGCCGAGGGCGGCTCTATGGAGTGTTTTAGTACCAATAAAACACCAATAAAAAACAGGAGGCATTCGTGGAATATAAATTTATTGAGACTGAGAATTATACAAAACTCAAGGTTGCAATAGCAAATCTTAAAGAGTCAAATTCTACATCCGCAAAAATGGGGTTTGGTTATGGACCGTTTGGCACGGGCAAAACGACAATCCAAGAGAGAGTGGCGCTAGAGGAAAACGCCATCTTGTTAAGAACGGGTCATGTCGAAAACGCTACGACGCTGCTGGAGCAGATATGTGTAGAGCTTGCGCTTGAGACCGGAGGCGGCGCACCTAGAATGTATCAGAGGATTTTGGAGAGCCTGATACGCAAACAGAGGATTATCATCATAGACGAGATAGACATCTTCCTTGGCATACCGGGCGTCAAACCAAAGTTTCATCTAGTTGACCTCTTCCGTGACATACATGATAAGACGGGAGCTATTATCTTCTTTATCGGGATGGAGCAGAGTCTTTCAAAGTTTAAAAAACATGTGCACTTCTACTCTAGGATAACCGAGGTGGTTGAATTTGTCCCAAACCCTAGGGATGATGTAAAAAGACTATGCGAGCAGTGCTCTTTGCCTGTAGCGGATGATGCTATCGACTACTTCACTGCTGAATACGCAAATCTAAGAGAGATATTCGGGGTGCTGGATAGAGCGGAGCGCAAGGCTGGGCTGAATGATATAGAGACACTAGACCTTGCCTCGATAAAATTTTTGGATGTGGAGCCTAAGAAAGATGGCAAAAAAAGAGGTTAAAAAAAGGTGCAGCCAAAAAACCACCAAAAAAGAGAAGGTGTGGCAGTACATACGCCGTAACCGTCGCTTTGCGGTGCGGGATGTGATGATGCTGACAGACACTACAAAGGGGTTTTGTAAGCAGATGTTTTGGTATCTAGCCGAAACGGGGTATCTAAGGCTAGAAAGCGAGGGGCAGAGCTACGAGGAGAGGGTGTATGTACTTGTGAAAAATACGGGAGTCAAAAGCCCTGCGCTGATAAACAATAGGGTATTTGACTACAACACGGGTGAAGAGTACGAAATATATGTGCGTACACCGACGGATACGGTAAATCTTATTTATTTAGCTATAGCGCCGGAGGGGTCGAGGTATAAGGAGATACTAGAGACTACGGGATTACCAAAACCGACGCTACTGCGATACCTAAAGCAAATGTTAGAAAAAAGGCTGATACGAAAAGCTCCAAAGGGCAAATACGAAAGGTGCGGACAATGACAAATGAAGAGTTATTGCTTTTGGCATTGGAAGATTTTGGCTCTCTTCAAAAAGTCGGCGACGAGATAGGAGTAAGCAAGACCACGCTTTGCCTTATCCAGCAAGGTAAGTACAAAAACCCGGAACCGACATATCGAAAACTTCGACAAAAACTAGGCTATTTGTTGGATGCCGCCGTTATGTGCCCAGGGCTAAAGACGGAGATACATAGAGAGGTATGCCGCAAATACAGTGAGGCGGTACGGGATGGGAAGGTGCTCGGAGGAGCGAGCTTTCGAGCGGTACAGGATGTTTGCCCGTATTGTGCGCTGAGTGTTAAAAACAAGGAGAAAAGATGAAAGAGTGGATAGCGCAAAAGATAGTAAGACCGATGTGGCATTGGCTTTTCAGGGTCGAGTGGAGTTTGACGAGATGATAAAGCTATATAGAAGTGAAATAGATGGAACGGTGACGGTTGAAATCAGCAGCGACGAGAAAATGCTGAAGTTTTACACGAGTAGCAACTTTGCTAGCGGTACGGTCAAGCTTGACGCATTCTTATCTGAGCTTGAGAGGCTGGAGCTGATACCTCCGAGACCCAAAACTGTAGAGCATCAAGCGCAAGGGTTGCTAGATATTGAGTGGCATCACTCTTTACAGACGGAGGATGGCGGATGTGGGAGCTGATAATAGGCGACCCGATAGGGTGTATAGCTCTCATAGCGGCGATAATGGTAAGCGTGATGCTGATTGACGGAGGTGTTGAGTGAGGGAGCATATCAAAATAGAACTCGTGTTTGGTAGGTACAAACAAACCCGCTATGAGCTCAGCGGCAAGATGGGTGATAGAGACACTATCAAATTCTCTTGCGATTATCCGGAGTTTCTCTTTTTTTACCTTGAGAGATACAAAGACAATATAGAGACCGCTGAGTTTTGCTCCAACGCTTCGCCGATACCGGAAGAGATGATAGAGAATGTCAAAAAGATGAAAGAAATACTCGGCGATAGGGTTGCGTGATGGTTGATAATAGACCGCTAAGCGATGCTGAACGCAAAATGATAGAGGATTTTGAGAGGGATGTCGGTGTAACAATAGTAGAGATGGTATCCGTGGAAAAACATCTTACCGAGGATGAAAAAGAAAAGCTAGAGGCAGATAGCTTGCCAATATATAGCGCACCCAAAACAATACGAACGGTGCAAATAGTAGAAAGAAAGGAGAAACGAATGCCAAGTACGGCAGAGGTAGCGCTTACGCTAGGGGTAACAAAAAACAGAGTATCTGCGCTCGTATGCAAAGGGCAACTAAAGAGTGCTGGACACGGGCAAATAACAGACGAAAGTCTCGGCGAATACCTAGCAAACAAAAAGAGCAATGGGGGGGGGGCGTGGCAGAAAGTCGCCTGATAAGCCAAAGGCGGAGCAGAATATAAAAGTTCTCAATCGGGATATACCGAAAGCTATACCGAGCTGGCTTAAGTCGCTTATCGTGAAAGCATACGAAAAAGGCAAACAAGACGGTGCTATGGAGATTGTAGACCAGATGAAACATCTTGAGAGCATATCATTAGAGGAGATACTAGCATGATACCCGTAAGACAAACAAAATTTGGGGTGCCCCACGGCAATTGCTTCTCGGCGTGTGTTGCGTCTATGTTGGAGATGGATATATCCGAGGTACCTGACTTTGTACCACAGTATGGCGACCAATGGTTGGAGCATTTTAGAGAATGGCTTGTTCCTAAAGGACTTGATTATTTTGAAACATGGCCAAAAGATATTATTGAATATCTCCCAAAGGGGCATATGATTGCCACCGGGAAATCTCCTAGGGGTGACTTTAACCATTGCGTGATTGTTAAAACAAGTGAGCCACATGAAAACCTAGACCTTGTTTGGATACATGACCCACACCCCGACAATACTTTTCTAGAATCAATAACATGGGTTGGCTTTTTCATAAAGATTTCAAACTAAGAATGACATTTCACAGAGCGTTTACTTTGTTTAAACGCTCAATGAAGTGGCTACTTCATGGAGGGGACGCTCTCCAACACTTCAAAAAAGGATTTTTAATGAATGTAAGCATTCACATTGACGGTGATGAGGATAGACTCAGTATCGCTATGAAGGGAGCTAGTATTGATATAGCGGAGGCTTTTGCTAAGGCTTTTACGCAGCTACCCCCGATAGTGCAAGCGATGTCGGCCATTGAGATAAGAAACGCTCAAAATGCAAAGAAACAACCAACAAAAAACACCGAGTGTGGCTGTCCAAATTGCCACCCTACCGGGCGTTTTAGGTGCGGAGGGATGGCGCCGCAGGGTAACGATACGGGCAGGGGCTACTTTGAAAATTTTATTAAAAAACTCAGAGGGGAACTAAATGGCTAAAAAAGTAGGTGATGGATTATGGCTTAACCGCAGAGGTGAAGCCGTACATCCTGATTATGTAAAACCGGAAGAGAAAATAAAAGACGAGATGGTCGACGAGCTGTTATCTAAAGCTTTAGGCATGAAAGGCGAGATGGCAAAACTCAAAAAAGAGACAAACGACAAAATAGAAGCTTATTTCTCGCTTCTGCTTCAAAACTACAATGTCGATGCGAAAGCCAAAAGCAAAAAAGGCAATCTAAGCCTAGAAAATTACAGTGCAACGGCAAAGGTAGAGATACGCATAGCCGAGACGCTGGAGTTTGACGAGAAGCTCCAAGTGGCAAAGTTCAAGGTAGACGAATACCTAAGTGATGTGACAAAAGACTCTTCGGCAGAGATAAAAATGCTCATAGGCAAGGCATTTGAGGTAGATAAAAAAGGCAATGTTGATGCCAAAAAGATATTCGCCCTCAAGTCGTATGACATCAAAGATAGCAGATGGCAAGAGGCAATGCAGATAATAGACGAGAGCAAGCAGGTATCTCGCACGAAGCCGTATATACGCTTTTATGTGAGAGAAAATGTCGATGCCAAATACGAGCTTGTAGCGCTCGATATAGCGGGGGTATGAGATGGCTATAAAAGATGACACAAAAAGAATAGTAGTGACGGTGGAGTTGGAGATAGATGAAGACGGCGTAGATAATCTAGTCGATGCGTATAAGGAGGATATGAATGCATATCTAAACGATGCGCTTGATGATGACATAACCGTCGCAAAAGTTTTAAAAATTGAAGAGTTTGGAGAGTAGAGATGGGAGATTTTGACACGGCATACAAGCTGACAAAAGAGGGCAACGAGGGTGGATATGATAACCATCCATCCGATACCGGAGGTGAGACGATAGATGGTGTGAGCCGCAACAACTTCCCAAAATGGCTCGGTTGGGCGATGGTCGATGCCGAAAAAGCAAAAGGCGGCGACTTCTACGCAAGGCTAAAACTAAACACAGAGTTTCAAGCTCTTGTCAAGGCGTGGTACAAAGCGGAGTTTTGGGACAAAATGAGGCTCGATGACATGAAGTACCAGCTGCTAGCAAACGAGCTATTTGACACGGGCGTAAATATGAACTGGATAAGGGCAGCGGAGTTCTTGCAAATATCGCTTAATGCGTTTAACAAGCAAGGCAAAGACTATCCGGACATAGCAGAGGATGGACATATCGGCGCTGGGACGCTCTCGGCTCTTGAGGCGTATATGGCAAAGAGAAATGACCTGCCGACGCTACTCAAGGCGCTTAACTGCCTACAGGGTGCGAAATACATAGACCTGTCGAGAGGTAGAGCGGCGAACGAAGACTTCGCATACGGGTGGATAAGAAATAGAGTATCGCTATGAGAAATGTCTACGATGAGCTGAAGCCTAAAATAGCCATTTGGATTGTGAGAATAATGTCTTTTTTTCTCCTCATAACACTGCCACTCTGGTTTTTGTTTTGGTGGATTGAATGGCGGGAGATGACGGAAGATTTTATATCAAATGCAAAAGGGCTTTTTGAGCTAATGATAATGAAAAAACTTTGATTTCACAGAAGTCGCTACGGCGGCTTCGATGGAGTCAATCCAAATAAGGAGATGAATTTGAAAAGGGATTTTATCGGGCATGAAATAACTGACAATGATAAATTGTGGATTATAGCTCCAAATCTAGACAGAATAGAGGCATATAGGATTGGCGACATGGTGATACCTGTCGACATGACACGGAGACATCTCATGCAAACGCTAAAAGAGGGTAAAAACAGCAGAGTAGACTTACGACTATGCTGGCTGGATAACTATTCTAGAAAACAAATGAGGACGATTAAATGAGTAAGTTGCATTTTTTGAAACCGATAGACCTTGCAGAGGTGCGAAGTCTAGGCAAGCGTGAGGGCATCATAAAAGACTTTGCGATGGAGCGCTCCATAAATCTTGTATGGGGTCCTGCCGGGATGGGTAAAACGGCTTTTTGTTTTGCTCTCTCAAATACTTTTGCAAGAATGGGGCAAGAGGTCGCATATATAGACACAGACAATGGAGTAGACCTACTACAAGACAGAGGCTATGACAAGCTGATTGAGCGTATAGGCAAAAACTTCAAATATATCAATGCCGATAGCCTCGACAATCCAAGACAAGAGATTGTCGAAATCCTAGATACCATCAAACAACACGCCAAAAAAGGAATGTACGACAACTGTGCGTTTTTCTTTGATAGCTTGAAGTTCTTTCTTAACGGCGGAGTATATGATGAAAGCAAGATAGACAAATTCGTGGAGTTTGCAAAGAGCATAAGACGCTGTGGCGGCTCCGTATGGATACTAAACCACTCACTCAAAAACGGCTCTGATATGAAAGGCGGACAAAGCCTCACGGATGCAGTGGATGAGCAGTGGGAGTTATCCGGTCTAGGCATCAACGATACGCATGCGCACTATGTCCTAAAGCCAAAGAAAAAAAGAATGAAAGTAAAAGAGGTCGGCTTCACGGTGACGCTTGAAACTTTGGAAATGACAGAGCTTGACCCTGTGATTGCATCTATGGGCGACGCAGAGCGTGAGTTTTGCGATAAGGCAAAAGCAGAACTTGCAAAAGAGCCCTTACCGCAAGGCGACCTGCTAGCGAGACTAGGCAAAGAAAAAGCAGACCGCACGGCGCTTGATTGGCTGGAAAAACACACCGGAAGATTTTGGCAGCATACCAAAAAAGGCAAGACAAAAGTCTATGAAAAAATATAGGTACAACTATAACAACTTTACAACTATGCCGTATTTATGGGCTTTGATAGTTGTAATGGGCGATAGTTGTACAGTTGTATTAGTTGTATAGGGATTATAAAATGACACTAAACCAAAAGATATACCGCAAAAAACTCCTCTCACGCATCCATCAAATCCCGTTTGTGAAGCAAGCAAAAGAAGCTGGAGGCTGGGAAGACTACCTCAAAGAAAGGTACGATGTAACTACTAGCGCAAAGCTATCCATCGAAGAGCTAAACAATCTTTTAAACATTTTAAACGGCAAAGAGAGCGAGGCTAAGACGGGCGGCTCAAGACCTAGAGACGAGAGCAAGGCTACTGATAAGCAGATAGCGGCAATGGCTAGCACATGGAGAGATAAGGCTCACAATCCTACAGAAATGGCTCTACGCTCTTTTGTCGAGCGTATCATCAAGCGAAAGCCGCTACACCTAGAGAGCATCACAAAACAAGAGGCTACGAAAGTAATAACCGCAATAAACCGACTTTGACGAGGACTAAAATAATGATATGCCCGAAGTGTGCGAATGAGAGAACAAAGGTGGTGGGGACAGTCAAAGGTATGGCAAATGAACGCTTCCGCCGCTGCCCCCAGTGCGGTTATTCCTTTCAGACTGTAGAAGCTATTAAGTTTGATGACTATTGGCGTGAATATGCCAAGGATACGCTAGAGACAAACGACAAATCATTCCCGGAGATTAAAGATGCAAAACACGACGCTTGAGCGGCTGCTAAAAGCCAAAGTAGCGCAAAACAAAGATATTGAGGAGCTGATAGCCGAGTATATCAATAGCTGTGGTGACCTCACATACAAGAGCGTCAAAGAGCTTTTTGACGAGATATTGATTTTTGCAAACTCAAAATATGAAAGTCTCGATGCGGATGCGCTATATAGGATTTTTGAGGCAAGAATAAACGAACTAAATATCCTTCCAAAAAACTCTTTACTGCCTATTATCTATGAAAAAAGTATCGCAAGCGGTCTAGCGGCTACTTTTAGCGCTATCGATATAGATGCTATCGCAGCGCTTGAAAATAGGATGGTATGGGCTGCGAACGATATGAGAAGCCGCACTCAAGATAAGCTAAAAGACATACTCGGCAAAGCATATAGTGGGGCATACACAAAAGAAGAGTTTATGCAGACCTTGAGAGATAGCTTCGATGCTTATGCCGAGATAGCGCCCGAAAAGCTCAAAACGGCAGCAGACTTCAATCTAAGACAAAACCGAAATATAGGAAATGTAATCGCAGCAGATAAAGCCGGTATCAAATATCTCAGAGTTGTAGCAACAATGGACGAAAAAACGACTCCGGTATGTAGGGCTATGAACGGCAAGTTGATAGCAGTCTCGGATGCTATGATGCAAGTAGATAAAATCATAAATGCAAAAAGCGTGGCGGATGTAAAAGCAGCTACAAATTTAAACCCTGATATTAAAGCACTCTATGATGCAGGTACACTAGAGACGGTACGAGTACCGCCATATCATTTTGGATGTCGTACCATAGTGGAATGGGTTGCAAATGCTATTGTGGGCGATTTGAAACTAGATGAATTCAATAGAGAGTATCTTTTGGAATCTAATATAATCCAAAAAATCAATAAAAAACACCTGTCCGAAACAAGATACAAAAGCGCTCAAGCTATGGTGGATGCAACTATGTCTGATATAGCCAAAGAGGGAGAGCATAGTAATCGTCCGGGTGTGCGAGTCGTATATGGTAAGAATGGATGCCTGGCGATAATAAGCCAAGAGGGCAAGGTGGAGACCTGTTTTGCTCCGAGCCGCACAGTGAGCTATTATGAGAAATATGCAAATATGACTAACTACGATAGCTTGCAAACAGTATTTGATAGGATTAAAAAATGGTTATTTTGGCTGCAATAGAAAGGGGCGATAAAAAAACAGTATCAAACCTCACGATGTATTTGCCGGAGGGTGAGATACTATGCGACTTTTACGGCATTACAAACGAGATTATAGATTGGGTAGAAAATGATAGAGCCGATTGGTCTAAGGATAGCGAGATGTTCAAAGATAACACTTTTTTGATATATGAGCTTGACAAGTATGTGGGCTTTGACGAGCTGAAGCACAAAAGAGAAGACGCAATATATAAAGGCACGGCGCTAGAGCTTATCAAAAATGCGAAGGATGAGTATGGAAACAAAAAGTTTAATAGCTGACCTAGCGGCGACCGTAGCCTCAGAGGCTAGGCGTGAAGCTCCTATAAAGACCGGGGAGCTAAGAGCGTCCATAGATGTCATATCAATCACGGCGAGTGAGGCTATCGTCGGGCATAAGCTAAACCCAAACATAGTCGTCAAATGGGGGAACGCAAAGACTATATATCCGCTCTTTGTCCACGAGGGTACATCGGCTCATGTCATAGAGCCAAAGTCCAAAAAAGCGCTACATTGGAACGGTGCGCCTCATCCGGCAAAAAAAGTAAATCACCCCGGCACAAAGGAAAACCCATATTTTGAGAAGGCCTTGCAAAGCCCAAAAATTGAAGCCGTACTATCCAAATACGGCGACGAGCTAACCTCTGAGCTCGCCCTTGACCTACAAAGAAACTTCAACTAGCCGCCTACTACACAACCCCTACCACTTCTTTTTTTACTAACCAACTGAACATAGCTCGCCGCAAGTGCGAGCGCCCAGTATCTATCCGCATGTCCGTACGCATTTCTATCCGCATCATACAAAAACCCTTTCTGTCCGGCTCTTCGCTTGATAGCGTGAATGTCTGATATGAGCATAGGGTCATTTGGTATCTCTATGAGCTTATCCTCAAACATCTTTTTGAGGTTTTTTGTAATTCCCTCTTTGAGCATACTCGTAAAATGAACGCCAGTGACCCTAGAACGAAACTGCGTCTCCATCCTCTCCGCAAGATTGAGACCGATACCCGTCTTGTCTATCTTCATGCTGGAGTTCGGATATGTATTTAAGAAGCTTTTGATGTGCATCTCTTGCTCATCAAATGAGGCTTTGCGGAGCACATCCATCGCCGCAAGCTTATATTTGCCTCCGTCTTGCATCTCAAGCGCTCCAAGAGTGGAGAGGTCTTTGACTCTACCGACATCGTATCCGGCGTTTAGTATTGCTTTGCTATCAGGCGTGTAATACATAAGAGTAGGATTAACACATGACTTGATAAGCGATATAGGAAACATAGCCGACTCATCGTCGATGAACTGACACTCATAAGCGCTCGCCCATGTGTCGGCATCAAATAGCGCCCTCATAACCTCAAGGTCAAACTCCAATCCATCTTTGATAGCGTCGTATATATCAATACGGTGTCGGCTAAACATAAAGTATTTGGCCTCATCAAAGTTTAGCTCATGGAAGAGTCCCGCTTCCTCGAAAGGTGTTGACATGATAGTGAAGCGTCCTTTGATAGCGCCGATAGATGGAACAAATGCGTGCCATATCTTTTTGGGATTTGCATACCATGCGAACTCATCCATCCATATATCGCCCGTGAAGCCTTGCGCAGTTCTCCAGTTGTGAGCTAGAGCCTTGATGACGGCTCCGTTTGGCAGCGTCTTTTCTTTTTCCGAGTTTTTGACAAACTCTATCCCGTGTTTTTGCGCCCAGTAATCAACATACCGCATAAGGATGAGCGCCTGCTCTTCCGACGCTGATAAAAACAGCTGATTGCGCCCCTCGGTAGCCCCGCACAAAGCGTCCAAAGCGGCAACATACGAAAACCCTATTTGTCGAGCCTTGAGGACGATACGAAACTGCGCCATATCCTCCATAAATCTCTGCTGATAGCCAAATAGGCTGCTTTCGTTTATTGCCCGCTCTCTGAGACTTCCTGCGGCTACTACGGAGATGAGAGGTTTTGGTGGAGCTTCTTTTATCTTCTCTTTTTTGGCTGCGCTGCGCTCTGCCGTACCTATTGCCTTGGATATCATAACTATTCTACGAGCGGTCGCATCTGTAGGCTTTCTTTTGGATAGCGTGGCAAGCTGTTTTTTTAGATTTTCTAGCGTTGTTTCATCTGCTTCATTTTCTTTTTTGGCTTTCTTCTCCCAACTCCAAAGCGTAGCTCTGCTGACATTGAGCTCCTTGGCTACCTCGCTAGGCGGCACGCCGCTTGCGAGATATGAAAGAGCTAGAGCTACGGTTTCTTTAGAGTGAGCCATTTACTCCCCCTCACTTTTTTTACAATGATTTCTTTCTAGTTTTTTGAGTAGACAACAAACAAAGTTGTTGAGTCTCGTAGCCGTCCCCGCTTCTTGTCGTCTTGATATATGCGAGCTGATTGTCTCGTTCTGTGAGCCATTCATAAAAATTACATTGCCAAGTTGGTCGACAGCAAGCCAAAAGCGATACAACTTCGTCTTTGTCGCCATATCCTTGTCAAATTGAGCGAATAGGATTTTTAGCTCTTCGTCGGTTCTCATACAAAAAACTCATTTCTTTTGGCGACAAACCAAGCGGCAAAAGCTCCAAACTCTGCCGCAGATATAGGCATTTTAGTGCCGTTCTCAAAATGGATAGTCGTGCTTGTAAGTCCTAGCTCAAAAGCAGATTTGACTTGCATTAGCCCGTCGCCGTCATCTTTTGTGAAGCTCACTCTATAGTCCGTGTTGCCTAGCGTATATACACCACCATTTAGCATGGCCGCTATGCGCTCTGCTTTGGCTTTTGCTTCGGCGATTGCCGCCTCTTGCTCAGGTGTAGGCTTGAGCATCTCCACTAGCTCTGCCTCGGATAGCTCCACCCATTTGGAGCGGATAAGATGTTCTTGCCCTTCCTCGATTGCTCTAATATCCGATTCTGTTTGGAAATATCTCATTTTTTGCTCCCTATCTTAGCTCTAGCCACTTACCAAGAGTCCCTGATGTTAGGGAGTAAGTCGCATTATTTGGTATAACCATACACACCAATATTCCGCCGGAATAAGTGGCACCTGGTACAAGAGCAGTACCATTTATCACAATCCCCCAAGCAGCACTACCCGAAATAGCTAAAACCTGAATTGGCTTGCCCGTAGTATTTGTATAGGTAACGCCTACCACCCTAGAGCTGCTAACGTCAGTCCACTTTTGGTTTAAATCGAATCCACCAAGCACGGATACCTTGTCAAAATAAACCGTCTTTGGCAGTTGCTCGACATACTCCGGCTGTCCGTTGTGGTCTGCGTAAACGATGGCGTCTAGGTAGTTGCGGGAGTTTGTTATTGCGGCTCCGGCGGATGTGTACCATTTGTTTTCAAGGATGTTGAAGAAATCCCCACCGTTAGTTGGATTTGTCACGCCATAACTAGGAGCTACGGTCATCTTGCCATACGCCCCCGTCTTGTCCTTGTGAATGTAGTTTTTGCCTTGTGAGAGCGTCACGCCCGTGACCGTCTCATTGCATACGATAATGCTGTTTTTGACACCGTAGCCGTCTATGCCATCAGCAAAAGGTACAGTAGCATTGAGATTGAGCGTGGAGCTGTCGGTTGCTCTAGGGTATTTGGATTTGCCGCTACCTGAGTCATTATCATAGGCTACCATATAGAGGTATTGACCGCCTGATGCGTTAACCTCGGCAGAAGTGTTTTCTATTATAAAACCATCCGATACGATAGTTCTAGGTTCCGTTGAAGAGCCCTCGGCGTTTGACAAGTTGGCATACAGTGGGTTATCAAAAGAATTTCTTTGATTATCTGCTATACAGTATTGACTTGTGCTGTCTACTCTCTTAATAAAAATCCATGCGGGTTTGCTTCTTGTGGTTATTTTATTACCGGCTACGCCTGAGCCGTTGTATAGTCCGATTTCATAGTTACCGATTAGGTTGTTTTGGGCATCGAAGTAGCTATTTGCCCATCCGTAGAGAATGTAAGTGTTGCCGCTTACATTGGCATCGCTGCCAGCACCAACTTTTAGTGTTACATTGGTTTCGTTTAAATCCTGAACTGCATTAGCTTCACCGGCATTGGTTAGGTTTAGATATAGCCTATTTATTCCGTTGGAGCTTTCCCAATTTCCGGCTGCAGAGGTACATTTAATATGGCTTAACCCTAGCTTTCTGCCCAAGCTATGTGGTATCTCATGCCCCACTGTCCCGCTACCGTCATATTTAATGATTGTAAACCCGGTAAATGGATTGTAATGCTCCACAAAAGTTTTACCGTGGTTGGTAACTCCTGTGCGACGATGAGTTGTTTGGAATATCCAAGAGGCGTAGGTGGCTAGATTGGCGCTTAATCCTGACGCTGTTGAAAAACCATTATTGTTAAAAGCCGTTATGGACGCAGAGGTATCAGTAAGATTTGTTAGATTGGTATATATATTATTATTAGCCCCTCTTACAGTATCCACCATTACGTTGTGCCCTGTCGCAGACCTTATTTTTTGCCATACCAGCCCTCCGAAAGTCTCACTTGCATCATTACCCCATTGTGTAGACATATCTACGCCTGTATTGATGCTTTGGGTTGAGCCGTTGCCCGTGTATAGCGCAGTAGCAAACCCGGCAGTTATTACGCTAGACGCAAGGGCGAGAGATCCGCTAAGCAAGTGGTACGCTGCAGCCATTGAGAGGGATACGCTGCCGCTGCCGCTAATTGACAAGTTGCCTGTGCCCTCTATACTCTCTCCGTTGATTGTTTTGAAAGTTGGAAAATCCGTAATTTGATTTTTTGTGTGGGTATGCCCTATTGCTGCATATATGCTATCGTGGTTGTGTCCGGCTGCCGCTTTTGCGTCTAGCGCATTTTGGAGTCCGGCGATGTTTGATATACCTAGGGTCTCCAGCGTCGCACGGTTGAGCTCTATGAAGTCCACTATCTCTTGTAGCGTGTCGAGATTTACATTATCGCTTCCAAGTAAGACCACGATATTGTCTATTAGCGTCTTGAGCGCTTTGCCCTGTGCGGCTGAGAGCGGCTTTGCGGTCTCCGTGCTTGTGAGAGAGTCTACCACATCCGCTACGGCTAGCTTTGTAGCGGCGATGTTATCCGTCTCGGTCTTTGTATAGTACCCCGACAAATCCACGCTGCCGCCTCCGCCTGCGTAGTTGAGGATATTGACATTTAGCGCCGCATAGCTTGGGTTGTAGACCATGTTTAGCACCTGCTCCGCAGATGGATTATGTGTCACATTGATAGCGCCGCCGCCTAGAACTTTATTCAGTAGCTGGTCAATCGTATAAAATTGCATTTTTTAGAAAACCTCCGTAAATGGGCTTATTTTGATTTTTTTGCCGCTGGATATATAAATCCCCTCGAAAAAGAAAACAAGAGAAATTAAACGCAATTTAAACGCTAAAGCGAGGCTCTTAAACATTCTTTGTCCACGCTAAAATATTTCTAGCCTCCGAAACCGTTAAAATTTCTTTCTCTACGAGTTTGGTAATTACATCTGCGTCGTCTTTGAAGTTTGTGACATCAAGCGGTTTTAGCGTGAGAGACACACCGACAACTTCAGCAAAAAACTCTTCAATGAGCTCTTGCTTTGGTTTGATGTGCAGCTCATTCATGATGTGTAGTTGATTGATTGTTTCGTTGCCATTGCCCATAGCTGAGCCGTTTACTATGCCGACAAGACGAGGTGGCACACCGTGAGCGTCTACTATTTCATCACGATTTAGTAGCTTGAGCTCTCTGAAAGAGAGGTCTTCATTGGCGGATAGCTCTTTTATTTCGATACTTGCGTCTTTGCCGTTTTCGTTCGGTGGAGCGGATAAGATAAGGTTTTTATGTGCGTTTTCGGCGCCACGAAGTCTTTTGGCAAAGAATCCCTCAAACGCCTTCATCTGCTCATCACTAATATCCGCATTGTTAAATATAATCGCAAGTTCGGGCTTTGCGCCGTTGAGGAAAAAAGCGGAGTTATACATGTCTATGTCACGGTTGACAAATATAGGCTCTAGTGTCGCCAAGTAGTCAGCCTCGCCGTAATGGCGACTTCTAGGACTGTCATAGCCTAGATGGTAGCCCGGTATGTTTGTTTTTTTGAAGCCTCTAGTCTGATATATGAGGTTGTCTTTGCCTAGTCTCGCCTCACGAGCTGGCAGATGATAAAAAGCTCTATAACCCCCGCTCCCTGCCTCTTCTATATACATATTGCCGTATATTTCAAGGTCTGTCACAATCTTTTTAACAAATCGCTTTGCGTTCATGCCTTGAGGTAGGTACTTGGCTAGGTCTGTCGTGTCTACTTGGGAAATGATGCGGGATTTTATATTTACACAGAGTCTGTGGTATGTATTTGCGTAATATAGTTTTAGTAGCTTGTTTTGGTCAAAAAACGGCTCAATAATGCCGTTTATCCCGATAGCGTCTTCATCTATTATTTGAATCGACGGTGCGCTACCTTTTATAACTTTGTTTAGTCCCACTTGCACATACCTTTTTTTAGCACAAATCTTATGTCAAAAAAAAATACATATCACTCCAAACCCCTGTATATAGAGTGTTTTTCGTTTCAAAACCACATAAACTGCACCTCGCAAAATCAAACTAGCAAATTAGGAGAGGACATGCCAAGAAAGCTCAAGGATATGAATATCACTCATATCTCTCTCGTGAATAAGGGCGCCAACAAACGCAACATCATCTTTAAGAGTGCGGATGCGGAGCCAAAACACGAAAAAGAAGTAAGCCTTGTCAAGTATGACGATAAAAAAGGCATCGTATACGGAATTGTCTATGCGCCAAATGATATAGACACGCAAGATGAGTTCGCAACTGCGGACGAGATAGAAAAAGCCGCCTTTGGCTTTATGAAATCGCTAAATGCCAAAAATGTGGATAAAAACCACGACTTTGAGAACAAAGACGCTTTTGTGGCGGAGAGCTGGATAGTAAAAAGCGGCGATGCGCTATTCCCAAATGATGTAGGCGCTTGGGCTGTCGGTATCAAGCTAGAGAGCGATGAGCTCAAACAAGCCGTAGCCAAGGGCGAAATCGGCGGTCTATCAATGGCGGGAACTGCCGTAAAAGAAGAGGTGGCAAGCTCATCTTTTAATGTTGCGGATATGGTCAAAAGCGTAGTGGAGGGCGTAAGAAAAGCGTTTGAATCCAAGGACAAAAAAGAAGGTGATAGCGCAGAGCTAGAAGCCGTAATCAAAAAAGAGGTCTCGGCGGCTTTTGCCAAAAGCGAAGAGATAGAAAAACAAAACAAAGAACTCTCCGAAAAGCTACAAAAAACAGAAGAGGAGCTCAAAGCCGCAAATGCCGAAAAAGCCAAAGCGGTCGAAGAGCTGACAAAATCCAAACAAAACACCGAGCCTACTAAGTTTGATGCGAAAAACGCATCTGAAATCGCAAAAGCCGCAAATGATTACATGGCGGAAATGCAAACCAAGGGTATAACCGTGACCGCAAGCGAAGCGGTTGCTCACATCACAAAAGGAGAAACGAAGTGAAAAGAGGTATCACAATAGCGCTAATCGCAGCGGCAGCCGTAGAGGCTTATAGGTTTATCAATTTTTCCGGCGCTAACGGCAAGATGGCGGGAGCCGGAGAGGGTGTCATCGGCGCATCAGACCTCCCGGCAAAAGTCGGCGAGAGATTTGACGCTATGGTCACGGGTATAGCCGAGGTGCAACTAGGCGGTACAGTGTCGGCAAATGACCCTCTTAAGTCAGACGCAAACGGCAAAGCGGTAGTCGGCAATATAGCCACAGATAGAATCGGCGGCATAGCTCTTGAAAGCGGTGTTGCAGGTGATGTAATTCAAGTGCTCTTGGCACAAAGATAAGGAGAAGACATGGCAGCAGCACCATTTGTATATGACGCTAAATATTCAGCGATAGCGATAGCGTATAAAAATCAGCAATTTATTGCAGACAATGTATTTCCTAGAGTCCCAGTTGGAAGTAAGGCATTTAAATATTTGCAATTTCCATCAGAAGAGGTTTTTACTGTAGTTGACACAAAAATCCCAAGAAAGGGAACTCCCAATGTTGTCGAATTTCATGGGCAAGAGCTTGACTCTAGCTGTGAAGACTACGGTCTTGATGATGACATTCCAAACGATGACATCAATAACGCACCCGAAGGGTATGACCCTGTGGCTTCTGCGACAGAGTGGCTTGCAAACTTAGTATTGCTCGATAGGGAGTTAAGAGTGGCAAATCTACTATTTAACCCTGCGAATTACGCATCGTCAAAAACCCTGACACTTTCGGGTAACTCGCAGTTTTCGGACTTCGTAAACTCTGACCCACTAGAGATAATCTCCGACGCAATGGATAGCTGCATTATGAGACCAAATACTATGACTATCGGCAGAGCTGCATTCTCTAAACTTAGACGACATCCAAAAGTTGTCAAAGCGGTTAATGGTAATTCAGGTGATAGCGGTGTTGCATCAAGACAGGCAATGGCTGAGTTGTTTGAAGTAGACAATATTTTTGTCGGTGAGAGTTTCTTAAACTCTGCAAAAAAAGGTCAAAACGCAGTAATGCAAAGAGTTTGGGGTAAACATATATCCTTGACATATATAGACAAACAAGCAACTAACCAAAGAGGTGTCACTTTTGGTCTAACCGCACAATATCAAAATAGAGTGTCAGGCAGACAAGACATAGACCTAGGACTTAACGGTGGTACAAAAGTTCGTGTGGGTGAACAAGTAAAAGAGCTTATCGTCGCCAAAGACGCTGGCTTTTTCCTCCAAAATGTAGTCGCATAAGGAGGGTCAGATGGCAGCAGATAATACAGAATTGCAAGCCCTAAAGACTAGAGCCGATGAGCTCGGCGTGGATTACGCCGACAACATCGGTGTAAAAAAGCTATCTGAGAGAATAGCGGCAAGAGAAAAAGAGCTTGCGGAATCCGATGAAACAAAGACGGACGAAACAAAGACGGACGAAACAAAGACGGATGAAACAAAGAAAACTGTGTACATAGCACAATATACCATTATGCATGACGGTAAACCATACGCCGCTGGGAAACCTTTGCCTGATGATTTGTTGGAGGAGAAGCAGCTCGAAACTCTAATCTCTCAAGGTGTAATCAAAAGTGGCAACGATAAGTGACATAAGAGCCCTCCATGCGATGGAGGGTGTCACTGACGCCGAGCTAGAGCCACATCTTGCATCGGCGGAGCGTGATTTTCGTAATGTTGCTTTTGGCGATGAGGCGGATAGGGTTGAGGCTATAGCCTCAAAAGCTATCTATTACGCCTCTGAGCTGTTTTGGGCAAGGACTCAAAAGAGTTTGGTGGGGTATGAAACATCATATCAAAGTTCAAAAGACATTGAGGTTTTCCGTACCTTTTGGCTCAAGCGCTCACAAGATGTTGCGGCAAGAGGCGAAAAGACTACGGCAGAGCCTAGATTTAAATGGGGCAGTACATGAGTTTATATACGGAAAATGAAGCCATACAAAAAATAAAAGTCGAGGTATCCAAGACTTATTCAGACCTTGATGTATTCGTAGATAAACGCAAAAGAGCTAGAGCCGGAGAGTACACCTTGATGGTTGTCGCTAGAGTCGCAAAACCGGAGAGCCAAAAATCGGAAGAGCTTACAAAGGCGCTCATGAAGCTTTTTATTGAGGGCGATGAAATCGTTTTCAAAGAGAGTTATCTTGCAATGTTGGCAGAGAAAAACATAAGAGTGGAAGACTTCGTATTGGAAGCTACTATATCTTTGAGATGAGGTAAGAATGGGAAGCATATTAACCGACATGATAGGCGGTGCGCTTGGCGATACCGTTTCAAAAATAGGCGATACGGTCAAGAAGTTTGTCACAACGGATGCGGATAGGTTGGCTCTTGATAATGAGCTAGAAAAAATAAAAGCCGAAGCTAAGCAAAGAGCCGACGAAATCGGAATTCAGTACGAGCAAATAGCCGCCAAAAATGCCGAAGACATCAACAAAACAATGCAATCCGAAGCCGCAAGTGAGCACATGCCTACATATCTTTGGCGACCGTTTATCGGCTTCGTGTTTGGACTTATGGGGCTTATTTTGGCGATCACTGTAGCAGTCGCATATATATCTGTGATGCTCGGTCACTCAAAGCCTGAGGTGCTTACACATCTGCCCCAGATGCTCATCTCTATGACGGGTGTGATGGCTGTTATATCGCCTATCCTCGGCGTTGCTTCGTGGTTTAGAGGGAAGATGCAGGCTGACCCGAATATACCAACGGTAAACAGGGGTTGACATGATTGAAGATGTCATAAAGACACTTATTCAATACGGTGCAATAGGTGCTCTTCTCGCAGTGTATGTTGTTAAGGATTTGAAAAAATCGACAAAAACAAACGAGATACTTGAGAGGATAGCAACCATATATCAAGAGTCTATCGCCCATGAACGCAACATGAGCAAAGACTGCTACAACAAAGTAGTCAACAAGCTGGATGAGCACCATAGCGAAACTATGAGTGAATTTCAGAAAGTCAAACATCAAATCGAACTAAAGGACAAAAAATGAGAGTTTTATCAAAAGTAGGTCTAGCGATAGGTAAAGAGACGACGCCCGGCACATATCTAGTCCCGACTCAAACTATCAAAGTGGAAAAAGGCATCTTGCCGGATGTTGAATTTGACACGGTAGAAATACCGAATCAAAGCTTTTTTGGAGGTACAAAAGATAGCGTAACGATAGCTGACTGGGGTAGAGCCAAAGTCAGTATTGAAAGCTCTCTATATAAAGACTTGGCTTTTGTGGATACGCTATTTGCAATATCCAATCTCAAAAAAACAGCGCTATCTGATAACTTTGCCGACAATCCAAACGGTGCGGCTGACGCCGATACGAGCTCGGACGGTTTTGTATTCACGCCATATACAATGGCGACGGATACTGCGTCCATAGACCTAGTATTACCCGACAGAAAGTTCAAACTCAAAGGCGCAAAAGCCAACTTCAAGATGTCAGGCAAAGTCGGCGACAGAGTGCAAGTGGCTTTCGATATTCAAGCTGCGTATGAAGAGAGGGCAATGGGCGCTCAAACCATCGTGGATGTTCCCGGTACCGAGATACTCTTTCTTCGTAGGCTTGGCGGCATGACGCTAAACGGTGTAAATGTCAATCTTAGCGAGTTTAGCTTCGACATGGGTAATGACATCAAATATGAGAAGTTTACCAATGTTGGAGAGTTCCACATATCCGACTACAATCCAAAATTAACCCTAAAAATGAGGCTAGAAGATGGGGGAGCCGACGGCTTTGAGGAGTTTAAAAACGGCACGAGCATGGATTTTGTTGCAGACTTCAAAGATGTAAACGGCAAGGTCATTTATCGCCTCAAAATCCCTAGAGCCAAACTCAGTACACAGCCAAAGTTTGCCGACCAAGACGGGATATTCGTCATAGATAGAGAGTTTAAAGCTCTCTCTGCAACTGGCGATGATAACTTTGAACTATACTATTTTGCGTGAGGTGAGAGATGATAGAGACTAAATATGAGATAAACATCAAAATAGACGGGCATTCGTTTGCTATCACCATTTGCAATCCATCTAAAGAGCAGAAAGCTCAGCTTGAGGCGTTTGCCAAGCAAGAGCTATCTTCGACTGAAAAAAGCCTTGAAATAGCCCAGAAAAGAGCGGAGCTTGAGATAAATCTCGAAGAGCTAGAGATGGATAAAAAATGTCTCGAGGGCATAGTCGATGAGAGTGGTATGCTGGACAAAATCAAGCATTTTAAAGAGCTTCGTGAAATATCCAAAAAGATAGCAGCACTCAAAAAAGAGAGATTAGCCCTTGGCGACCCTGTGTGGGATATGGAAAAAGCCCAAGAAAACATAGCGGCCAAAAAATACGCAATGCTCGTCAGCGGTGAAGCTGATAAGCTCAAAGAAGCGCTAGAGAAGGGCGGAGTATCATTCAGAAGACTGTGGGATGAGATACAAGTGGAGGTAGGCAAGGCAAGCGAAAAAAAGTAGCTAACCTAGCAAGCTGGGCAAAGTCAATTATTCTAAACAAAGAAGCCCCTCCTAGTATAGACTCCTTATCGCCCGATGCGCTAAGAGCATACAAGGATAGAGGTGTGGCTTTGCTCCTTGATGAATATGACGCTTTTTGTGCCAAAACATTCATCTCGGCGCTAGAGAGTGCGGAGCATGGATTCAAGGCGAATTTTGAGGTGGTGAGTATGTATGCAGATAAATACGACTTTGATAAGCTGGAGCTTTGGGATATCGTACAAGCTATGACTTCGGCGGCTACTAGCGCAACGCTTGAGATGAGAAATGGATAAAATATTAAATATCAAGATAACAGCAAACGGTGCTAACGCCTCTAGCGAGTTCAATCAGTTCCAAACATCAGTAAGTCGTGCCAGCAGCACCCTAAAAGAGATGACCGCCGCTGAAACTGCATATATAGCAGAGGTATCTCGTCTCAAGACAGCCCTCAAGAGTGCAAACTTCCAAGACGATACGGATGCAATAAAAAGACAGTTAGATGCAAAATTAGGAAGCCTGAGAGCCATCAAAGCAGAGATAGCGCAGCTATCACGCACGGCAGAGGGCTCTACTGCATCGAAGCTATCTACTCTTGACTATCGTCGAGATATGGGCTTTATTTCAGATAATAGATACGCTCAAGCCTACAACTCAACTATGCTAGGACAGTACAATCGCACACTTTCCGACATAAAAGACAAAACAAACCAAGCCTCGTCCGCAACATCTGCCTTTACAGACAAAATAGAAACACTGGCAAAAGCCGCCATAAGTCTAAAAGTTATCGAGACCGTCTATGATAATACGATTAAGAGGGGTCTTGAGCTAAACGAGCAGTTTGAGTCCATGCGTCTTGGAATCGCAGCAGTTATGGCTGGGGCGTCAAAAGATATCGACAAAAACGGCAACGCAATCACAATAAAAGAAAAAATAGAGATTTCAAATGCCGAAGCTTTAGAGGCTATGGCTGAACTCAAAAAAGCCAATAGAGAAACGATAGCAACTCTCCCCCAAATCACGGAAGCATATCAAGCTACACTTGCCCCTGCTCGTGCGCTTGGTATGACCTCGCTGCAGACCGTAGGATTTGTAAAGGATACGGCTAACGCCGCCGCTGCAATCGGCATGCCTATGCATCAACTAAATCAAGAGATAAGAGCCATTCTTGAGGGCGATACGAGCCGCAATAGCCGTGTAAACCAAATCCTCCAAATCAAAGACGAGACCATCAAAGCCCACGCCGCAGCAGGAGACCTTGCGGAGTTCTTGCAAGCAAGACTCAAAGACTATGCAGCCTTCGGAGAAGAGATTGCTAGGTCTATGAAGGGCGTAAAATCAAACATCAAAGACGACCTTGATAATATCCTCGCCGCATCCACTGAGACGATGTTTGAAAGGCAAAAAGAGACGCTGACAAACTTCGAGGAGTACCTATACGCAAACAAAGACTCTATAGCGTCGCTGGGCGCTGATATATCCGAGACACTCATTACCGCAATGCAGGAAGCGGCTGGTGTAGGGATAGAGCTATCAAGTGTTGTAAATATGATAGCTTCATCATTGGTCGGAGAGACAGATGCGATGTCGGGCTCAAATGAAGCGGGCAAAGAGTCTCTTAATTTATTTCAGTTTCTAACTGTAGAAATCAAAACAACTGGGCTCGCAATTAATGCGGTGAGCAACACCGTAAGAGCGCTCACTAACGACTTTATGAATATGGGGTTTTCCGCCGAAAAAGCATTTTTGCTGGCAAAACAAGCTATAGGGCTAGGGGATAATGCGACCACTGCGAGAATTGCAGAGCTAGATAGATATATAGCAAACAGAAACTACGACTCCGCCAATGCTGCGCTTGAAACAGTCAAAAAAGCGACCGAGATAGAAGAATACAAGAAAAAAGCCACAAACCAAAACTATGTAAGCAAGGCAAAGCCTTTTGCCGAATTTGACAACATCAAAGTTGCCGAGCTTCGTAAAAATAGCGACACTATAGCGGATGCGTATGTCCGCCTAGAGCAAAAAAGAGCTTCGCTTATAGCGCAAAATCCGGCGATGAAAGATGCGATTACACTCGGCTACGATACCGCTCTAGCAGCACTAAACAAAAAAGTAATCGCCGCCACAAAGCCGGAGCTTGTCGCCAATCCTTATGTGGACGAAAAGGCGATAAAAAAAGCGGCAAAAGATGCGGAGAGGGCAAAGCGCAAAGCTGAACAAGAGGCGAAAAAAGAGGCAAGAGAGCTTGAGCGAACGGCTGGAGCGGTAACAGACTATGTCAATCAGACAAACGCAAAAACAGAGGGGAATAAATACGACCGTGAGGCTGAGGCGGAGTATGCAAAATACGCAAAGTTAGTCAGGGAGCATAAGCTAACGGCTGAGCAGCTACTTGCCGTCAACACGGCGTATGGAGAAAGAGCAAAACATATAGCCGAAGAGCAGATAAAAGACGAAGTAAAGAAAAAAAGAGAGACATATATAGACTACTATAGAGCCGTAGGCGATGATGCAAAAGCATTTGCGCTTGAGATGGAAAACTACAAAGACAAGGTCGCAAAACTTGATTTGAGCGATGCCGAAAAAACAAAACTTATTGCGGCGATGCAAACTGAGTTTGAGCAAGACGAATTAAACAAGCGTTTAAATCATTTGCAAAAATATTATGAGGCGATTGGGGAGACCAGTAAGGCATTCCAAATAAAAATGCAGCTTCAAGCAGCATCGCTAAAGAAAGATGGTTATTCAGACACAGATATAAGCAAAATGGCTTACGGGGAAGAGCAAAAAAAGAAAAATTACGATGCGCTAAGCACCTCAATCGGACATCAAGGAATGATTAGTGATGACTATCTTGTAAGGCTTAAAGCACTTGATGATTTTCAGATGCAAGAAAAAGAAAGGATAGAAAGACACTACTCTACGCTAGAGCAAAACGCAACGAATCATGCCATGAAGATGAATGAAATGAAAGCAATGGAGTTTCAGTCACAAGTAGGTGTCGCATCGGCAGGTTTTGGTGCATTATCAACGCTTGCTATGACATTCTATCAAGCTTCAAACAGGCAAAACAGAACGGCGCTTATTGCGTACCAAGTCGCCTCTGTCGCACAAGCAATAATCAATACATACCTATCTGCATCAAAAGCTCTTGCCACTGGCGGTCCTATCATGGGGCCAACATTGGCTGCTCTTGCGGTTGCGCAAGGTATGGCACAAGTAGCGATGATAAAAGCTCAAAAGTTCCATACGGGCGGCTTTGTTACGGGCTCTACGGATGAAGTTCCGGCAATACTCCAAACTCGTGAAGGAGTACTAAGTCGTGAAGGTATGAAAAATCTAGACAAGCTCAATCTCGGCACGGTAGAGCAACCAAGCGCCGGAGGTGTAACTATAGTAAATACTCTTGACCCGTCAGTAGTAGAGCAGTGGGCTACGAGCAGACAAGGTCGCAAAATCATCAAAAATATAATGAACGGATAGGAGACAAGAATGGCATATCAAAACGGCACGGCGAATGGATATCTTGACCTGCTTGATAAAATCAAAACCTTAGCTCTTGCGAACGGCTGGAGCGTCAAAAGAGACACATCCACGATGTTTGACAAAATATACCCCGATTTAAACGGAGTTGATACGACGGGTAGCTCCACAAGCTATGGCGCATGGAGCCCTGTTTTTGACGGTGATTATTCGAGCGGTGGGTATATAACGCACATAGAGCTCTTGCTTGCCGTACCGCAAAAGCCTATAGGTTATAAATATATGACAAATTCCTATTCTACTGCGACTACTTTCACCGTAAGTGGAATTGATGAAGCAGGCAATACCGACATTTTAGCAGCCTCTAATACGAGGGCAGAACTTATCCCTATATCCACGACAAAAAACTATAAAAAAATCATCATAGAAAAAGCCGGGGCGTGGGAGGCGGCCAACGAGGTTAATGTGTTTTTTGAGTCGACAACCGTGCTATGTAGAGAGCTTATACTGCACAGTACCGGGCTAAACGGCGATAGCAATATAATAATTGGCTTTAGAACCGTGATGCGTCCGGGTGGAATTAGAAATATAGAAATGATAACGGCTACTGGATACACAGATGCCGCCTCTTTTTACTCTCAGCCGGGAGTCACACCGACTCCTATTATGCTATATGCACACGATGGAGATATCTCATATTGGCTAAACATCAACGCCGATAGGATTGCTTGTGTAACAAAAATATACGAGCCGACGGATGATTATGAACGAAATGAAGTCTATCAGTTCGCACATCTAGGTTTTTTGAAAGCATACGGTCTACCTAGTCAGTTTCCTGCGCCTTTTGCAATATCAGGCGGCGGACTTACCAAAACTGCCCGCTGGAGCTCGGTATCTACAGACCTGCCACAAGCGCCCATAGTAAGATTGCCGTCTCTTAGATATGCCAAATCCATAAGTACCGCTACCTCATTTTCCGACTCAATGCCATACACTCATGATACAGACGGGAATATACTATCCATGCCGATTACTATATTTGTTAGCTATGCAAACAATACAGACCCGTATTCAAATACATCTATTACAGAAAGAGCATTAATAGGTGAGTATGACGGTATCATCAAAATACTCGCTACCAATGGAGCAAAATCTGAGGATACACTCACTATAGACGGCGATGACTATATAGTCTTTCAAAACGGCAAACTCAAAACCGTGTCAAATTACTTTGCAATGAGGATGAGTTAATGATAGTAGAACACTCTAGCGCAACCGACAAAAACGACCTTTTCGTTAGATTCCAAAACTTTTTATCAGGGCTTACAACGCTAGGTTGGGTAATAGATAAAACTACCAGCAATGAGATATATGTACACAATGCAAATGGTGAATATTTTGCCTTTAGATTTCATCAGCTCTATGATAATGGTACGCTGAGATTTGAAGGAATTAGCTGTCTCGGCGCAACGGGGTTTGACAATACAAGAGATTTTTGGAATCAACCGGGCAGCTCTTTTACAAACTATTCTATATCCGGGGGGCAGAATAAAGAGCATAATATATTAAATCTATACGGATATACGGGGAGCAGTATTTATGAGTACATCTTCGCTGCTGATGTAAATGGAATTTTTTTAAATCTACAACCGAATACCGGCTTATTTATATATTTGTATGCTGGCTCAATCGCAAAAACACATAACTTTAACGGTGGCGGCATTATCTGCTCCGCTGAAAAGATAAATGACTACTCATCCAATAGATGGACACCAACATCTATGTTTTATAATGCCCAAAAAACGCAAAGGCCGTTTACTTCCCCAATAGGTAGCTATGACGGCTCTTTCACTGTCCTAAGAATTGGTAATCTTTGGCAAAGATATTTTCAAGACCCTGGAACTTCGGCCATACAGTTTATAACAAATATGCCAGCTACTTCGGTTATTAATATCCCATTTTCTGTTATGCCTATCTTGGGGCTTGGCACATCTATGTATAGCGCCCTTAATGCCCTTGTTACGCCTCATTATTTTATAAAAAATGTAGATTCAAAGTTTGTTTTTTCCGGCTCCATTACCGGATTAAAAATTCTAAATGGACAAAATATGTCGCACGGCCAGCAAATATTCTACGGCGACAAAGAGTATCTAATCGCTAAGCCGTCTCCGACGGCAGTTTACTTTGTGGCTATTGAACTATGATGCTAAAGCAGATAGGCGCTATCTCGGCTTTTTATCAAAAAACAATAACTCAAAACGGTATAGCCGAGCTTGGTTTGCACATTCCGGCTCTCAAAAGTACCATATCACAACCGCAAGGAATTGGTGTAAGCACACATAAGACTACAGCTTTTACGGGTCTCATGGATGGTTATTTCGACGGCGATATATGGGTAATCCCGCAATCACGAAGCTATGATTTTGAAACCATCATTACACCAAAGAACTTCACATTCTCCATATACAATAGCGGCGACACCGCTGCCAATCTTATAAGTATACTCCCATCAAACGACGACGGTATTGTACTATCGGGACTTACAGCTCCATACACATTCACGCCAAGACAAGAAAAGCAAGTCACTATCACTGCGCAGCCTCAAGGCGATATACAGCTCGCTGCCAAATACCTTTTTGTGTTTGACAACCAAATCTTGGCTTTCTCGCTCACAGGTGTACGAGCCGTCATCTTATCCGTTCGTCCAAATGACGACTACGAAGAGAGCGAGAGCTTTGCTACGGACATATTCACTGCTCAAAACGGTAAAGAGACTAGAATGAGCATATCGCCTAGAGCTAAAAAAAGCGTTTCATACTCAGTCACGACAAAAACAGAGCAAGATACGCTGATTATGCAAGAGCTGATAGCGTATGCACTCAAATACTATTGTCTACAGCCTCTTTGGTTTTCAGCCACTTTTGCTGCCTCTACGCTTGTATCAAACACTATTACGTGTGATACGACAGATAGAGACTTTAGTATCGGTGGCTTTGTGATGGTGAGAGCCAGCTCTACGGATTATCAGTTTGCCAAAGTGGTGTCTATCTCGGCATCTGCCATTGTGATAGATAAAGCTATATCTATCATCAAGGGGGCAGAGGTCATCCCACTTCTCAAGGTCACGCCGGATAGCTCCAACGGTTATGGTTTTACGACTCATAATGTCGGCTCATTCAAGCTAACCATGAAGGAGCTTGTATGATATATAGGGGTTATACGGTTTTTGAGCGCACTCCGCTCGCTGATCCAAAAAACAACATATCAAATCCATATATATTCGTAGGCTCTGACTTTAAAAAACAAGAAAAAGCCGCTTTTGCATCTACAAATAGCGCCTTTGAGTGGACATATCTTGCAAGAGGCAAAGCCGAAGCAAACACTATCAGAGCTTTTTTTGAGGCAAACAAAGGGAGATATGGCGCATTTTGGCTCCCGTCACACAAAAACGACTATACGCTTACGGTCTCCGCCATAGCCGGAGCAACACAAATAGTAGTCAAAAATGCAAAACGCAACTTCGGACTTTACGGCTTAAAAAGGCATATATATATCCCATATCTAGGATTTGCGGCAAAGATAATGTCTGTAACTCTTAGTGACGGAACTCTTAACTCCGATGAGATTATTACACTTGACACGGCTCTACCGTCAAGCATAAGCATACTCTCTCAGCCAATCATAGAGTCGCTTTTCCTAGTACGCTTCAAATCGGACGAGTTTACACTATCCAAAAGAGATAAGGTTTATTTACAGACTACGCTTGGCTTTGTTGAGTTACAAGGAGAGACACCATGATAGAGTTATATGAGTTCAAAATAGCTTCATATATATATAGATACTGCACCGGAATTAGCGACATATCTTATGGCGGATATACATACACGGCGCAGGCTATCACACGCAACGAAATATCAAAAGAGTTTGACAGCTCAAGTGCATCTATATCGTT
This sequence comes from Campylobacterales bacterium, assembly GCA_050252455.1. Lineage (GTDB taxonomy): Bacteria > Campylobacterota > Campylobacteria > Campylobacterales > UBA6016 > UBA6016. The sequence continues at coordinate 32,325 of JBFWKW010000018.1, forward strand.
ACCTATCCACTTAGAACCAGCGCCAAAATATAGAGTGCTAAACCCGGCAACTGTCGTGTGGGTAACTATCATGAGAGAAGACGGCGCAAAGCTATTCATAGGCAAGGTCGGCGGCGTCAGTTTTGACATGAAAAAAGCGGTTGCTACGATGAAGCTCGTATCAATACAAGGGATGATGAAAAGCAAGATACCTACACGAACATATAGCGCCTCCTGTAGCTATGAGTGTTTCGATAAAGACTGTGGCTTGTCCTCAGCCGATTTCCGCACGACTTTATTTGAGCAAGATATCGTAATATCTTCAGACTACACACAAATCAGCTCACCAAAGATAGCGGCCAAAGCTGGAGGATATTTTGCGGGTGGATATGTGAGATGTGGCGAAGAGGCGAGCTATATAGTCTCGTCAGTCGGGGATACTATCAAGCTGCTTTTCCCTTTGCAGCTTTGGACACCGGAAATGACCATAGAGATATATCCGGGGTGCACTAAGACGCTGGCTGTTTGTAAGAGCAAATTCAATAACGAATCTAACTACGGCGGTTACCCCTTTATCCCAGACACAAATCCAGTTACGGAGGGTTTTTAAAATGGAACTATTAGTTTTTATTGTTGTTGCAATGGTTGCGGCATATATTTTTACGCCTCGCCCGTCTATGGAAAATGCAAAAGCCGCAAGTCTAGACGAGTTTTCCTTTCCGACAAACTCAAACGGTAGAGTCGTGCCGGAAGTTTTTGGGACCGTCGAAGTCCACGGCAATATCTTATGGTATGGCGATTTGGCTACATCGTCCATTACTCAATCAAGCTAAGGAGAGAATATGGGTAGCGCCGGCGGCGGAAAAGGAAAAAAGACCTATACGGTAGGCTATGCCTATTTTTTAGGGCTTGCCTATGCCTTTTGTTCAAAAATAGATGAGTTTATTAGCTTCAAAATGGACGGCGATATTCAAGCGTCGCCGCATTTAACAAGTAATGGAAGCTTTAGCGCAAAGACTGGTAAGAACTCAGATGTTTCCGGTAGTGGGTATTCCAACTCAACTATTCGAGTTTATTTCGGCAATCAAACTGCGCCGGATGGGTATTTAAGTGCGAAGACGGGCTCCAATATAGCCTACAAAAATACTGCGTATATGATTATGGAGAGGGGCTTCATCGGCGACAATGTTCGTTCAGCGCCGAATTATTCGGCGGTGGTTAGACGCACCAACATCATAGACGGCTGGCCAAACTCAAACATAGGTGGCGACGCCAATCCAGCGCATATCATATACTATATGCTAGTTTCCAAGCTCGGTGTCGATGCCTCAATGGTTGATGCCGCCAACTTCCAAGCAGTGGGAAATACGCTATATAGCGAAGGCTTTGGGCTTTCGTTTGTTTTTAGCTCCGCACAAGAAGCCGGAGAGTGGATAAAAGAGGTGCTTAGACATATAGACGGTATTTTGTACTTTGATATGACGGCTCAAAAGTTCAAACTCAAGCTTCTCCGTGGCGATTATGTTTTGGCAAACTGCCCACTAATCGACGAGACAAACTCCACAAACATAGTATTTGACCGCAAGAGCTGGGAAGATACCGTTAGCCGCATTACTGTCAAATATACGGAGCGCAGCACATTTGCAGAGGCTACCGTGTCGGGGGTCAATACCGCTACAAGAATCATACTCGGCTATGAGCGAGCTGAAAGTGTAGAATTTATGGGTGTATCGTCGGCTAGAAATGCAAATATCGTGTTAGATAGGCTATTTCGTAAACTATCATATCCGCTCGCCGCTCTCAAGGGGCAAATATCGGCACTGTCTTTCCCGAATATTCAGGTCGGAGATGTTGTTAGGTTTTCCAATGCTGAGCTTGGTGTGTCAAACATCGCAATCAGGATTACGAACATATCAGGTGGCAAGGAGAATGAGCAAACCATAGATATAGAGGGGACTGAGGATATATTCTCATTAGGTCAGATGGTTATTACCGCTGAGCAATCAAATATATACCAGTCAATAGACTACAACATTGGAGCGCTTGAGTATTTCACGGTTAGAACTGCAAAGCCCGAAATGGCTGATGTCCGCTCAGTAATTCCCATAGCTGTTTTCCCTTCAGGCTTTGTTCAAGATGTCAAGGTATCTGATGGCATATCCGGTCAAACAGCCGAGATACAAAGGTGGGGGCTTGGAGTTCTCAAAGCAGTATACCCAGTGACCGCAGGGATAGACGACAGCGTCGGCTTTTATATCACACCTATAGCAGACATTTGGGAGGCTAACGGCACTAGAGCAGGATGGCAAAGACTAAAATTTGTTGCATACATAGGCGAGGAGCAAGTGTGCTATCAGTTTAGGAATGTCCAACCAGACGGTAGCTTCCATGTATCTCAAATCATGCGGGGTCTAAACGATACGCCAATATCGGCGCATCCGATTGGTGAAAAAGTATGGTTTGCCTCCGTCGATGCAAACGATATTCAAAACCTACCAATCATATCACCGACGCCGACCTTATCATTCACGCCCGAAAACTTCAAGCAGCAAGGTGTAACAAAGACGCTCTCCTATACTTATGACTTCTCGGTTGAAACACCGTATCCTCCCGCAAATCTAAAAGCGGTGAGGGATGGAAGTAATATCACAATAAGCTGGCATCCAAGAGTTCGTCTTGCCGGAGCTAACTACCGAAATGCGGATAACATCGTTGCCGGAGAAGATGAGGGCAAATCTGAGGGCTCATGGCTTGTAGAGTGGGAGGGTGGAAGCGAGACGGTGTCAGTGCCGTTTTTCACACGAAGTGACACACAGTCTAAGGCATATTCAATATCGACAGTGTTGGGTGGCTACCAATCAAGCAAACAGCAAATCACTATATAAGGACAAAACATGGCAGTTTTATTAAATGGGTTAGAGACAGTAGAGCTTGGCGCTACAGCGTGGCGTGAGGTATATAATAACAACTTTAGTAAGCTATACACAAGCGGACAAGTAGACCAACATCTCACAAACAAAGCGGACAAAGCAGGGGCAAACACCCAAAACTTTGCTGCAAAAGACATGGAAATAAAAGGCGTTTTGAATTGGACTGGTACTAGCGTTACATCGCTTAGCGCTACAGCAGGAAGTGCTACGCTACCAGTTAATCCAGTCGGTTTTATCTCAGTTAAGCTAGGAGGTGTGAGCGTCAAAATCCCATATTATGCAGAGTAGTTTCGCACGAATTGGACACGCCGGGGAGGGCGTGCGAAATTATTTTACGCAGTTTTTAAACACTCGTTTAAAAATATTGCAAACTGCAAGGAGGCAGGTCATGGCACAAGGAAGTGCAAATTGGGATAATAGAGCGGCGTTCGCTAAGCAAATAGGCGGCAACAAAAAGAGCCTTTCGGCTTTTGGGTGGGTAGGCGGCAAGAGCCAGCTATCCGCTTACCTACTTGAGATGTTCCCGGAGCATCAAAAATACATCGAGGTATTCGGCGGAGGTCTCAATCTGCTGTGGTCAAAAAAACGCAGCCGACTGGAGGTGGTTAACGACTTCGATAGTGAGCTGGTCAACCTATATAAGATAATCAAGCTTCACCCTCAATCACTCAGCCGAGAGTTGGAGACGATGTGGCACTCAAGAGAGCTATTTGCCGCATACAAAAACGGTATGACTAGAGGCGTGAGCAATCATATACAAAGAGCTGCTATTACATATTATGTTATAGCGACCTCGTTTGCCGGGAAGAGGCAGCACTTTGGGCGCAGTCTAGCTGCTGATAAATTGACGGCCACAAAATTATATAGAGACTTTAGAGTATGGTCTGAGCGCTTGAGGCTTGTGCAGATAGAAAACAGAGACTTCGAGAGACTTATTGCCGAGTATGACTCGGACGACGCATTTTTCTATTTAGACCCGCCGTATTACGGATGCGAAGACTACTACCAAGGCGGTGAAGGTTTCGGCAGGGTAGACCATGAGAGGTTGGCAGCAGCTCTCAAAGATGTAAAAGGCAAATGGCTTCTAAGCTACAACGACACACCGCAGATACGAGAGCTATACAAAGACTATGAGACACTACAAACACCAGAGATAAACTACACGCTTGCCAAGAGCAAGCCAACGAAGGTGCGAGAGATAGTGATTAAGAACTATTAGGAGTTAGCCGGAGCAATCCGGCTAACATTGTCAAAAATAATGCGACTTTTTAAGTTTTATTTAATGGTAAAGTATCATATTTTTTGACAGATTTAAGGAGAAAAGTATCATATTTTTTGCGGTTTTACA
>JBFWKW010000019.1:0-35267 GCA_050252455.1 Campylobacterales bacterium
CTTCCGATCTTACGGCAAGCTGGGAACAATTCCCGCAGGAACATTCACGGCATACAGCAGTAGCGTTAAAGAAAAAGAGCCAAAAATCACAATAAAGTTTAAAGATTAAGCAGTTCGCTTATTTTTACAACCACTGTGAAAGCGGCGTATATTTGATAAGACGATATTTGACTATTTTGTGCCTCCGTTTGCGAATTTGGAGTCGATATACTCTTTTGCCATTTCATCAAGTATTTTCATTCTCTCTTTGCCTTTTGGAAGCTCGGAGCGTTTTTGTCTCATGATTTGCAAGAAATCTTCTATGTCGTCCGGAATGTATCCTTCGAATGCCTTTTTGAGGTGCTTTGCCATTGCAGGAGATGCTCCGGATGTGGATATGGACAATACCAAATCACCTTTTCTTATTATGGATGGGAATATAAAATGGCAATAGTCGGCTAGGTCTACGGCGTTGCATAGTATCTTGCTTTTTGATGCTTTTTTGTATATCTTCTCTTGCGCTCTTGCATCATCTACAGCGGCTATTACTATGTCTACGCCGTCTAAATCTTTTGATTTAAATCCCCTTGTTTTGTACTTGATATTATTGTCTTTTAGCAGTTGTAGCGTCGGCTCGGAATACTCTTTTGCTACTACTTTTATTTTGGCCGATAAATCAACTATCCTTGTCAATTTCTCGTGAGCTATTGCCCCGCCGCCGACTACCAGAATTTTTTTGCCTCTGGTGTCAAACATTATCGGTAGATAAAAAGCCATTTGTTTTCCTTTTATGCCAGCGCTTGCTTGAAATCCTCTATCAAATCATCCGTATCTTCTATGCCGACGGATATTCTAAGAGTACCCTCTCTGAGCCCAAAAGAAGCTTTTTGCTCATCCGTATACTCTGCGTATATCGTGTGATACGGCGCTATTGCAAGGGTTTTGTTGTCTTGTATGTTTGTGCTTCTTCTTGCTAGCTTGAGTTTATTCATTAACTCGTATGCGGTTTGTTTGTCTGCCACGTCGAATGTAAATACCGAGCCCGGAAATAAAAAATATTTCTTTGAATTGTCATAGTATTTATTGCCTTTTAGGTGTGGGTAATTCACGCTTTTTACTTTTGGATTCGTCGATAAGAATTCTGCTAGCTTGAGCGTATTTTCAAAACTTCTGTCTGCCCTTAGCGCCAATGTTTCAAGCCCGAGGGATAGCATATATGCGTTTAGTGGAGCAAGGCAAGCTCCCGTGTTTCTGAAGCTTTGCTTTCTTAGTTTTGCCAAAAATGCGTTGGGGCCGAATGAGTTGTAAAATTTTTTCAGATTTTCAAACTTACTCCAGTCGAATATCCCGTTGTCTATGATGAGCCCGCCGACCGTCGTACCGCCGCCGGATATATATTTTGTTGCGGATAAGACCTCTATGTCTACGCCGTGTTTTTTTGAATCAAATAGGTAAAACGGAGTCATCGTGGTGTCCGCGATAAATACGGTGTTATTTTGTTTTGCTATTTTTGATAGCTCTTCAAAATCCGGTATTACAAGCTCCGGATTGCTTACCGTTTCAACAAAAAGTATCCTCGTTTTCTCGTCCACTGCATTTTTGACGCTTTGCAAATCCAATATATCAACAAATCTGACGCTTACGCCAAAATCCTCCAGCGTATTTTGAAAAAGCGACAAAGTATGTCCAAAAAGTCTATCTGTCGTAACTATGTTATCCCCTGTTTTTAGTAGCGCAAGGAGTGTGTTTGTTATTGCCGCCATGCCGCTAGATACGGCTACTACGCCGAGTGAAGACGATACCTCTCTGACTTTTGTCTCTAGCTCTTCTACGCTTGGGTTTGATGCCCTTGTGTATGTGTGCCCGCCTTTTTTGCCTTTAAATACCGCCTCCAAATCTTCCGCGCTTTCAAATTCAAATGCCGCATTTTGGTATATCGGGTAGCGTAATGCGCCGAAGTTATCGGCCTTTGCGTGTCTGGAATGGATTGCTTTTGTTGTAAATCCCATGAATGTCCTTTTTAAATTTTTGTGATTATAACAAAAGTATAGTAACTTGGTCAAGATACTTGACAATAAAAAAAATATTTGATATGATTCCGAAAGTTGAGTAAACGTATCTACTTAATATGAATTATTTTTTAGATTAATTTAACGGGATAAATAAAATGGATGAACAAAAAAAACGAAGTCTCGTAAAAGCTGTTTCTTGGAGAACTACCGGGACGATCGATACGATGCTTGTCAGCTTTGTGGTTACGGGCAATGCTACCGCCGCAGTTTCCATAGGGCTGGTAGAGGTCGTTACAAAAATAGCCCTTTATTATTTCCACGAGAGGGCGTGGAACAAAATCAATTTTGGAAAAGCAAAAGAACCGGAGTACACGATATGAGTTTAAGAGATAAGTTATTGGAGACAAATCGTATCTTGAGAGAGACGCTATCTGATAAATCAAAAAAAATAGCCCTATCCTTTAGTCATCAAAGTGAGGATGTCGTTGTCTTGGATTTGGTAAAAAATATGGGAGTTGATTTTTCTGTTTTTACCCTCGATACGCACAAACTTTTCGATGAATCAAAGGCCTATGAGTCGGAGATAGAAAATCATTTTGGCATCGTGATAGAAAATTTTTCGGCACCGAGACAAGATATCGATACGTTGGAGGAGAGACTCGGCGAGTACGGTATCTATGAGAGTATTGAAGCCAGAAAAGAGTGCTGCAGGGTGCGAAAATTGATTCCTCTGGGCTTGGCGTTGTATGGCAAAGATATATGGCTAACGGGTCTTAGGGCAGACCAATCCGTAACAAGGGCAAACAACGAAGCCGTAGAGTTTGACGCACAGTTTGGAATTTTCAAAGTTAGCCCAATATTGGCTTGGAACAAACTTGATATTGAGGAATATCTATCGATGCGCGGCATCCCTGTGAATGAGCTATATTCAAAGGGATACACAAGCATAGGATGCAAGCCTTGCACGAGAGCGATACTTGAAGGCGAGAGCGAAAGAGCCGGCAGATGGTGGTGGGAAGACCCCGAACATAAAGAGTGTGGACTACATAGAAGGTAAGTAAGATGGGAAATAATTTAACACATTTAAAGAGGCTTGAGGCCGAATCGATACACATAATAAGAGAGGTTGCTGCCGAGTTTTCAAATCCGGTGATGATGTACAGCATAGGCAAGGATAGCTCCGTAATGCTTCATTTGGCGCAAAAGGCTTTTTATCCAGGGAAAATACCTTTTCCCTTATTACATGTCGACACTCTATGGAAATTTAGAGAGATGACGGAGTTTAGGGATGAAACGGCGAAGAGATTGGGCGTTGATTTGATAGTGCATACAAACGAAGACGGGATAAAAATGGATATAAGCCCGTTCGAACACGGTAGTAAAGTACATACGGACGTCATGAAGACGGAGGGGCTAAAACAGGCTCTAAATAAATACGGATTTGACGCAGTGATAGGCGGCGCCAGACGCGACGAGGAAAAAAGCAGGGCAAAAGAGAGAATCTTTTCTTTTAGGGATAAAAACCATAGATGGGATCCTAAAAATCAACGCCCCGAGCTTTGGAGCATATATAACACAAAAATCGCACAAGGTGAAAGCGTAAGGGTATTTCCTATATCCAACTGGACGGAAGCCGACATTTGGCAGTACATCTACGAGGAGCAGATACCTATAGTGCCGCTTTATTTTGCAAAAGAGAGAACGGTTGTTGACTATGAAGGGATGAAAATACTTCTTGATGACGACAGAGTGCCCGAGGAGATAGCCAAAACGGCTAGAACCGAGAAAATCAGATTTAGAACTCTTGGATGCTACCCGCTGACGGGGGCTATAGACTCAGACGCCTCAACTCTTGAGGAGATAATAGCGGAGACCTTGACCTCAAGAACTAGCGAGAGACAGGGCAGGGCGATAGACAAAGACGAAGACGGATCAATGGAGAAAAAGAAAGTAGAGGGGTATTTTTGATGGGAGCCAATATTTTTACGAACACCCACGATAAGACCTTGCTTAGGTTTATAACGTGCGGAAGCGTCGATGACGGCAAAAGTACCCTTATCGGGAGGCTCTTGTACGACTCAAAGGCGCTATTAGAAGACAAGCTCGGAAGTCTAAAAAATGAGAGCAAAAAATACGGCACAACGGGTGAAGAGCTTGATTTGGCTCTTTTGGTTGACGGGCTTCAAGCGGAGAGAGAGCAGGGGATTACGATAGATGTCGCATATCTGTTTTTTGCGACGCAAAAGCGAAAATACATCATAGCCGATACGCCAGGACATGAGCAATACACCAGAAACATGGCGACCGGAGCTAGTAGCGCCGATGCTGCCATCATACTGATAGATGCCAGAAAAGGGGTGCTTACGCAGACAAAAAGACATGCGTACATAGCAAATCTGCTTGGCATCAAGCACATAATAGTCGCCGTCAACAAGATGGATATTGTTGATTATTCAAAGAGCGTGTTTGACGAGATAAAAAGCGCTTTTGAGAGCGAGGTGTCAAATAAGCTCGGATTAAAAGATGTGATATTTGCTCCAATCAGCGCCCTAAAAGGCGACAACATAGTCTCAAAAAGTGACAACACCCCTTGGTACGAGGGTGGCGCTTTGATAGACGTGCTTGATTCTTTGGAGCTTGCCAGCGATAGCGATGATAGATTTAGGCTGCCTGTTCAATACGTCAATAGGCCGAATCTGGATTTTAGGGCTTTTGGCGGAACTATTGCCGGCGGAAGCATAAAGGCTGGCGATGAGATAGTCGTGCTCCCTAGCGGCAAAAAAACAAAAATAAAAGAGGTTGTAGAACCTAGCGTGCAAGCGTCGAAATCGCCAAGAGAAGAGTTTTTTGTCGGAGAAGCCATCAGTGTGACTACCGAGGATGAGGTCGACATATCAAGAGGGGATATTGTCGCAAAACTCTCCGAGCAGCCTTTTGTTTCGGACGGTTTTAACGCTTTTATACTCTGGATGGAAGAAGAAGCGCTCAGTTTGTCTAGGCGTTATGAGTTTAGATTTGCGGTCGGCGGCGTAGCCGGAAGGGTCGAAAATATAGAGTTCAAAGTAGACATCAACTCATACGAAAAAGAGGCTGCTGACTCACTGGGGCTTAACGATATAGGTCTGTGCAAGGTCGCATTAGAGAAAAAAGCGGCGTTTGATCTTTATTCCAAAAACAGAATAACGGGGGCTTTTATCGTGATAGACAAGCTCACAAACAATACGGTTGGAGCCGGAATGATAGAGTCGGTATCAAAAAGCGATGACAAAAGCGGTGAGCACAGCGAGTTTGAAATAGAGCTAAACGCACTTATACGAAAGCATTTTCCGCATTGGGAAAGCAAAATAATCAAATAGGGGTAAAAAATGACTATAACGATAAACGAAGAAAAAAAAGAATTTGCCGAGGGGCTCAATATCCTCGGTCTTTTGGAGGCGGAGGGGGTTCAAAACCCGGACATGCTATCTGTGATAGTAAACGATAGCTTCGTACACAAAAGCGTATACACTCAGACAAGCCTAAAAGACGGCGATAGCGTTATGTTCTTATATTTTATGGGGGGTGGCGCATGATTGAGTGGAATGACGACAATTTGGAGAGATACTCAAGACACATTATCCTAGAAGAGGTCGGCATAGAGGGGCAAGAGAAGCTCGCATCTTCGAGTGTTCTCATAATAGGTGCGGGTGGACTTGGCTCGCCGATAGCTTTGTATCTGGCTGCAGCCGGGGTAGGCAAGATAGGTATAGTTGATTTTGACGCCGTCGACCTGAGTAATTTGCAAAGGCAAGTCGCCCATACGACCGCGGACATCGGAAAGCCGAAGGTCTTGTCGGCAAAAGAGAGCATGCTTGCCATCAACCCAGGCATAGAGGTGGTAGCGATAGAGACTGCCGTGGATGAGAACAATATCTTGTCTTTGATAGAGCCTTATGATTTTGTGATAGACGGAACCGATAATTTTGCAGCGAAGTTCTTAATCAACGATGCTTGCGTGTTGGCGAATAAGCCTTATAGCCACGGCGGAATACTCAGATTTTCCGGTCAGACGATGACTATTAAGCCGCATGAGAGTGCTTGCTATGCGTGCGCATTTGATGCCCCGCCTCCGGCAAATAGCGTCCCTACTTGCTCAACGGCCGGAATACTGGGCGCGGTAGCCGGGATGCTAGGGACTATACAGGCGGCCGAGACACTTAAGTACCTACTAAACATAGGAGTTCCAGCTTCAAATAAGATAGTTACGTTTGATGTCAAAAATATGAGATTTCAGGAGTTAAAAATCGCCAAAAACCCTAATTGTAGAGTGTGCTCCGACTCGGCAAAAATAAAACTAGGCGGCTACGAACAGGCCGTTTGTGACATCAAAAAGGACTAGCCGTGAGAATACGCAAAGAGATACTTGATGAAATAAAAGAGCACGCAAAGGGCTCGTTTCCGATAGAGGCATGCGGGTATCTTGCGTCAAAAGACGGAGTGGTGGGTGATATATACAAGATGACGAATGTGGACAATAGCGCGGATCATTTTTCGTTTGACCCGCAAGAGCAGATAAACGTATACCTTGATTCAAAATCAAAAGGTCTTAGGCTTGACGCGGTCTATCACTCGCATCCGTATACGCCGGCGAGACCGTCACAGGAAGATATAAAATTGGCGTACGACCCGAATATATCGTATGTCATAGCCTCTTTGAGTGAAGAAGAGATAGTAATAAAGTCGTTTCGCATAGTAAACGGTGAAGTGACGCAAGAAGAAATTGAGGAGATATAAAATGGGTTATTATGAATTACCTAGCGCATTAGACGCTGAATTTGAGAGCTTCAAACAAAATATAAAAGATTTTAAAAACGGAACGCTTGACCCGCTCGCCTTCAAGACGATTAGGGTGCCGTTTGGTATATACGAACAAAGGACGGCCGATACTTACATGGTGAGGATAAGGCTTGCCGGAGGACTTGCGTCCCTGTCGCAGCTATCGGCGATTTGTGAAACGGCAAAAAGCCACGCCGACGGTTCGCTGCATGTGACGACGAGAGGCGACGTGCAGCTGCACAATGTCGAGATAGACAATATAGTGCCGATACTTGAGAGGCTGCACAAGGCGGGCATCAGCTCCAGAGGCGGCGGAGGCAATACGCTTCGCAATATAACGGCGGATAGCCATCCAAAAGCGGAAGACTCTTTGTTTGACGTTAGCGTTCACGCAAGCATCCTAACGACTAAACTTCTGGGTCAAAAAGACAGCTTCGGGCTACCTAGAAAATACAAAATAGCTTTTAGTTCGTCCTCCGCCGATAGAGCCAACGCTACCATATCGGATGTCGGGTTTATCGCCAAGGTGTATGATGGCAAAAGAGGCTTTAGCGTATGGACGGCGGGAGGCATGGGCGCAAAATCGAGACTCGGAGAGCTGCTTTATGAGTTTGTAGACGAGTCTAGGATTTTTATAATTTCCGAGGCCGTAAAAAAGGTATTTGATGCGCACGGAAATAGAAAGAAAAAGCATGCCAACAGGCTTAGATTTTTGATTCAAGAGCTTGGCAGCGAAGAGTTTAGAAGACTCGTAAAAGAGCAAGAGAGCCTGCTTGAAGAAGATGAAAATAGCTTTGTATATTTCTCTGACGAACTTTTTGAAGACGATAAGAGCGAAGCAGAAGCCGTAGATATTGCCGTTGACGCCAAAGAGTATGAAAAATTTTTGGCTAGATTTGTCAAAAAGCAAAAAAACGGCAGATATAGCGTCAAAATCCCGCTTGTAGAGGGTGACGTGAAAGCACAACTGCTAGAGGGTCTTATCGGCAAAATATCGCCGCTTGGGGAAAATATTTTTAGGTTTGGAAACGACCAAAACATATATCTATATGATGTGGCAGAGGGATGGCTGAAGGCCGTTTTTGCTTACACTAGAGAGTTTAGCAGGCTAACGGCATTACCTGAAATCATAGGCGACATCATATCGTGCACGGGGGCTGCGACTTGCCAGCTTGGGATAGGGCTATCCAGGGGCGCTAGTGCGGCTATCTCGGATAGGCTCGTAAAAAGCGACGTTGATTTGGATGCTTTTGGGGGTCTCAAAATCAATATTTCAGGATGCCCAAATAGCTGCGGTAAGCATCCTATAGCCGACATCGGACTTTACGGTGTTGCCGGAAGATTTGAGGGGAGACTTTATCCTGCCTATACGGTTGTTGTCGGGGCAAAGATAAAAGAGAATGAGAGCCGTTTTGCAAAAAGTATAGGCGAAGTCCCTGCATACCAACTCCCGTCACTTATTGAGGGGATATTAAAAATCGTGCCAAAAGGGTATGCCGATAGGTTTTATGACTTTGTGGATTCAAATGAGCAAAAGCTAAGAGATCTTGTGGCGTCATTTAATCATATACCGTCATTCAAAGATGACAAGAATCCATATTTTGACTTTGGGGCGGAAGAGCTGTTTAGCCTTAAAGATAGAGGTACGGGAGAGTGTAGCGCGGGAATGTTCGACCTTATCGATAGCGATCAGAAAAAAGCAAAAAAACTGCTCGAAGAGATAGAAGCTGCGCCTAGCGATGAGCTCAAAAAAGAGCTGCTTTTGGTTGCCGCAAGAATGTTACTGGTCACTAGAGGAGAAGAGGCGAGGGACGAGAAGGGAGTTTTTGCGGCGTTTATCAAGCATTTTGCCGACACCGGGCTTGTGGCGGAGGCCCACAAAAACACAGTAGTCTTGTCGCTTGAGGGTGATTATGCGTCGGTATCTATCGAAGATGCCGTGGGTCTTGCAAAAGCGGTATTTGGGCTGTATGCAAAAATGGACCATACGCTCAAATTTGCGGTTGAACCTAGCGTTGCCCCAAAAGAGGAACATGAAAAAGAGGCTGTAAAAACAGATGCGCAGGAGTATGACTTGCGTGGAGTCAAATGCCCGATGAACTTTGTCAAAACAAAGATGGTGTTGTCGACAAAAAAGAGCGGAGAGGTGCTGGACGTGCTGCTAGATAGCGGTTCACCGGTGGAAAATGTGCCAAACTCTGTCAAGAACGAGGGGCATAAAATAGAGAGTATCGTCAAAGAGGGCGAGCACTGGAGAGTGAGGATTATAAAGAGATGAGCGATGCAGATGATGAAAAAAACATAAAAAAAGTTTTATTGATAGGTTGCGGGCCGGGCGGCAGAAAGCACCTAACTATTGAGGCGTACGAGCTTATACCGACCTTAGATGTCGCCCTTGTCGACGGGCTTGTGACAAACGATATAAGTTCGCTTTTGAAGCCGTCTTGCGAAATCGTGGATGTTACAAAGAAAAAAGGGTTTCACTCGGCTAGTCAAGAGGATATCAATGAATTGCTAGCCAAGTACGCAAGCAGCGGCAAACAAGTCGGAAGACTAAAGGGCGGCGATACGGCTGTTTTTGCAAGAACGGCGGAGGAGGCGAAGTATCTAATCGAAAGAGGCTTTGCGGTGCAGATAGTGGCGGGGATATCTTCGTCGCTTCTTGCCTGCAACACAAGCGGCATATTGCCGACGGTCAGAGGTGTGAGCGCTTCGTTTTCGGTAGTTTCGGCACATCTCAAAGATAGTAGGTTTAATACGGATTGGATAGAGCTTTTGAACATGAAAAACCACACAACCATAGTGCTCATGGGTCATAGCTTTGCAACAGAGATAAAAGAGGCGGCGTTAAGAGCAAACGTGAGAGCCGACCTGCCTGCGGCATATGTATCTCACGTAGACTTGCCGACTCAAAAAAGCGTCATAGGTACGCTAGCCGACTTGGAAGTTTTGTCAAAACTTAGCGATAAGCCGGCTGTGCTAATAATAGGCGAGAGCGTTAGTACTCACCACGATATGCCTTATGTCGGCGGGAAAATAATATACGAAGCCATCAGGGAGCATGCGTCTATTTAGAAGGCTTCGATGTACTTAGCAAGATAGTATCTCTATCTTATCCTCGGCTTTGGGGACTAGGCACAAAAAGCTATACGGCTCATCCCCTATGGTTTCGTAGCTATGTGCGACACCACCGGGAATCAATAGTATGTCCCCGGCTTTTGCCTCTATCGTTTTGTCACCTAGTACGACCTTGGCTTTGCCGCTTAGAACATACTGTTCGTGTTCGACGCTGTTTGTGTGTAGCGGCATATGACCGCCGGCTTCTATGATGAAGTTTCTCATCGCAAAATTCGGAGACTCGTCGGGCGAGAGAAGCATCTTCATACTCACCCCTTTGCCCGCTTTTTGCGGCATTGCGTCTATATTTTTTAACTCTTTGTGCAAAAACATCTCTGTCCTTTTTTGTGATTTTCGGTTGCCAAAGTTTAGAACAAATATTATGAAAGTGGCGTATAATCTGCCAAAAACAAAGGGTTTATATGAGATTTTTTCTTTTTATATCGATGCTTTACGCTCTTGCTTTTGGGTATTGGGGTTTTGACGCAAACGGGGTCGTAAAAAACTTCAAAACAACAAAAAAAGAGGCAGCCTTGACACTCGATGCGTGCGGGGTTTCAAAACTCTCTTGCGGATACGACAAGGCGCTAATTGAGTTTTTAAAAGAGCGAAATATTCCGGCGACTTTGTTTATAACTAGCAAATGGATAAAAGCAAATCCGGAGCTTTTCAGAGAACTATCCTCAAATCCTCTGTTTGACATCCAAAACCACGGCACGGAGCACAAGCCTCTATCTATGTCCGGCAAAAGCGCTTACGGTATCAAAGGGACGGCAAGTGCCGATGAAGTAAAGACCGAGGTGATGAGTAATCACGATTTTGTAAAGAAATTGAGTGGCAAGAGCATGCGACTGTTTCGCTCCGGCACTGCTCACTACGATGATGAATCGGTGGCAATAGTCGGGTCTTTGGGGTATAAGGTTGTCGGTTTTAGCGTCAATGCCGATGCGGGAGCTACAAATAGCGCCGAGGTGATACAAAAAGAGATGGCCAAGACAAAACCTGGCGACATCATAATAGCCCATATGAATCATCCGGAAAGCCAGAATGCAAAAGGGTTGTCCGCCGCCCTTAAAAAGATGCTCGACGATGGATGGAAATTCGTCAAAGTATCCGATGTTATAGAGAAGTAAACGTCTTAAACTCAAATGAAATGATGAATTGTTACAATGTTGTCATAAATTGGAAAAAAATGGCGTTTGATACCGTCGATTTGGGTGAAGGAGTGCGTTATGGATAGATTTGAATCACAAAAAATGAGACTTCAGGAGCTGGTCAAAAACCATCACTCGGCAGAGGCTCATCAAAAAGATATGGATGAACTATCCAAAGAGCATCCCGAAGCCGCCAAGCTAGGCGTTTGCCATGAGAATTTTAGCGATAAAGAGCATGACGACAGCGAAGTGTCCATGAAGAGATGGGCGCTACCGAGTTGATAGTCGGTGTTCGAAGGAGTGCCGATGAGGAATAAATCTTTTTTTGCCTTGTTTGTACTCCTTGCATTGTCTCTAACAATGCTTTATGCGGAAATATCAAATGATACCTCCGCCAAGCTCTCAAAACTAGGCGTTACCGTTGATAGCGAGACGATAAAATCGGACGGTGAACTGATAACACTTATAGTAAATACGGACTCTATGGATGACGCCGAGCGCAAGGATTGGCTAGTCGGTCTGTCGTCTTTGGCCGATGAGCAAAAAGAGAGACTTTTGACCATTCTAAAGGACGAAAAAAGAAAGCTTGACGAGCTGGACAAAAACTTCACAAAAGAGCAAAAAGAGCTATCCCTCAAACACGCAAAAGAAAAAATAGAAAAAATCCATGAACTTTTGGCTATCAAAAAATACAAACTTGACGAAGAAGAGATAAATGTCGGCATAGATGCGGTTCAAACTTATATGGACGATGAGTCGGAAAAAAGTAGAAATTTGCTTGCAAAAGCGGCATACATTCTCGAATACGCTATCAAAAACACGGCTCTTGGCAATACGCAAAAAGCCGCTTTTCACTATTGGGCAAGCGACGTGTACATGAGGTATCCGATGCCAGAGAAGATGAATGAACGGATATTTCACGTTACGCAAAGCATCATGTATCTAAAAAAGATGTATGCCGCAAAAGGCGAAGCCGATACCAAAAACACTATATCTCTTCTGCTCGGCAGTTTGTCGTATCTGCAAGTATGTAAAAAGGATTTTGCGGGGGCGATTAAGAGCGCCGATGAGGCTGTTTTGACATCAAGAGAGCATGAGACGGACGCCGTTATCAATAAGGCCCACGCACTTATGTTTATGGGGCATGAAGCCAAAGCCAAAGAGCTATACAAAAAAGTGTTAGCCTCCGACAAAAAAGATGAGGCAATAAAAGCCATTAGCGCCGACATAAAAGAATTTGAGCACTTGAAATTTCCGCTGGATAAGATAAAGGCTATCAGGGAGATGACTTCTTATGAGCAAACATCAAGAGATAAAGCTATATCTACTTTCAAAGCAAAAATCGAATCCGTCAAAAAGATGCAAAACGAAAAGCTGCTAAATAAAATGCAAGAAACACTAAAATGCTATGAAGACAGAGCCGCAGTACCTGATTCTAAGATTGGGATTTGCGAAAATATTTTTTTGAATGAAAAAGACCACGAGCTTCTAAAAAATATTAATTAAGCGACGTTTAATCAGAATCTTTCGTCTTCGCATCCTTTCTATTCTCTTTGCGTTTTAACGCTTCATTTGACGGCGAATATGGGTTTGAAAAAACAAATTTGCCGTATAGCACACACCCCTTGTCTCCGGGGTCACACGGTTTTTTGAGTTTTACGCATTCGTCATTTGCTTGATGTGGACATGAAAACCCGCTCACATTACATCCTTCTTATATTTTTTCCGTATTTTATCACCGTATTCAAGATAAAGCTGTTAGACTATGTAAAATTAGCTTGATTGCGGAGGATACGGTGTTTCAAAATCTGAACAAAAAAGCGGCTCTTTGCGTTTTATTAATTATGGGCGTATCGCATCTTGTCGCTGCGGATGTCGTAAATGTGGTCAGCTCGGACAAGCTAGACCAAGGAAGCCAGAATATAGGCAAAACAGTCGTTGTGGATGTCAAAAAACAAGAATGGCAAGTCAGAAGGCTAGGGTATATCAATGCCGTCAAAAAATACTCAAAAGACCAAAACGACAAAGAGGCGCTGGACGTCATAGATAAGGCGCTCGGTAATTATGAAAAACAGCCTTGGAGCATTACTCCTATGGAGGCTATGGATTTGTTGCAGACGTTTTATGTTCCAAGAGAGGGGCTCAAGACCATGAGTATGTTGGTAGCCGAAGCGATTTTGGGATACAGAGATACTTTGCAATGGGCTAGCAAGTCGGGGCAATCCGAGATAATATGGAATGAGCAGTTTTTTATCAGGGCTTTGACAAACGGCGGGAAAACCAAGAAAATAATGGATGAGTGGCTGAAATTTGTCGAAGAAAAACCAGAAGAGGCCAAAAAAATAGTAGAAGACGGAGTTAGGTTCGCAAAATCCATAGATGCTTTTAAAGGCGGTTATGACAGGAAATGGCCCACTGCCTATGGACTAGAGAGAATGATAAACGCAATGGACGGCAAAAAAGACGAAACAAAAGATACGCCAAATATTCCCGACGAAAAAGCCCTAAACGACGCTATCGTCAAAATATCCGCATACTATCTTCCAAAAAACTTGGCTAAAAAGCAATAAAACATAAGAGAAGTATCGCCATAAATGATACTTCTTCTTCAAATTTCAAAATATCCCCCATTTTACCTTTTTATATAGTCACATTTTTATCACAAAAATAATTCTTTATTATAATTTTTTTGCTAAAAATATTCTAATTTTTACGTGACTTTTTTCTAACTTTATCATTTACAAATCCTCTTTACAAATTGAATATCTCGTCAATTATATTTTTAAAGCCTTTATTTTCAGGGTATTAATTTTATTAATAAGTGTAAAAATGTATTTATTAGTATAATATTTAATTAAGTTTATAATTTTTATAATTTATATTATTTTTAATATGGAAAGCGACAACCAATGAATAAAAATTTTTTATTAGCAATATTTTGTGTGCTTACTTTGAGCGGATGTGCTTCAAAGGTGGTGGATGTCGTGTCTTATGATTCTAATACGTCAGCTAGAATGCGTATTTTTGGAATGAACGGCATCGCTACCTATGTATACACCGGGCTCGATAGATGCGATATAAGCCGGTCAAGTAACGTTATTAAAGCCTCGGGCGGAATAAAAGATAGCCTAAAATCACTTCTTCTTTCACGAGACAGTCATTCAATAGGTATACCTAGCAGCGACAGAGTAAAAAATCCGCACCACGGAATACTTAGCAATGAGTTTTACAATGAGTATGTAATTCCGGCCAACAAGCTAACAACGGTAAAAGCGAGTTTTAATAGTGGACCAGGGTCTGTTGTCTCTTATTGCGATACGATAAGCCGCACTTTTTTTGCGGAGCCTGGAAGGGATTATGAGGCTTTTTTGACGGTTAAAGGCGGATATTGCATGCTTACGGTTCAAGCTGTAGAAAATACCGGAGAGACTAACCAAAATATAAAAAATATTACTTGTCAATAAGTAAGTAAAAAACAAAAAGGATTATACATGGGTAAAATTGTTAATTATATGATGGCTTTCACATTAACATGCCAAGTGATTTTTGCAGGCTCTCTTGTTGCACCGCAAAAAATGCAGTTTAACGGTAAGGAGTATGTTTTGGCTTTCGAGCACAAAGATAGCAGTAAGGAGTTATATGAATACACAACTGACGGAGAAAGTGTTCAAAATTGGACGAAGCTTATAACGCTTATTAAGCTCAATGAAAAACATGACCTATATAAGTTTTTATTGCATTATAAAAAAGTACTAGATGGCCAAACCCCGCACTATTCAACATATTTAAAAGGTGACAATGGTTATGTGAAGGTTATTTATGAACCGACTTCAAAATTTCAGAATTTTGAAGCAAATATTCAAAAACTGCATAATGTGGATAGTTGCGATGGAACCGTAATGCTTCAATACGGTGTGCGCAAAGTAGTAAGCAAAGATATGAGTAAGCAAGACAATGAGGTTGCGTTGAAAAATATTTATAACCAACTTAAGCTTGATGCAGAAGTAATGGAGCAGTATTCTTGGAAGCCTGAGTGTAAATAGGAAAAAAGGAGGATTTATCATGTTTTTAAGAAAGCTGGTTGGAGTGTGCACGTTGTTGTTTTGTATTGCGTCAAATATATTCGCCGCAGGATTAGGTCTTGACAGGACGATTGTCGGACAATGGCAGGGCTTGAGAGAGCAAAATACAAAATGTCAATTTTTGGCTTGGAACTCAAAATTTACAGATGATGGACGTTTTGAGATTACATTTTTTGCAGACAAAGAGAGAAAGATAGTTCTTCATACCGAAAAAGGTACGTGGCAAACAAAAGATGGGCAACAAGAACTTACCACAGAGGGCGTTCCAACGCCGGATGTGTATACATATACTATTATTGACAATAATACGATTAGGTATGTGAATATAAAAAGCGACCCATCGGCCGACTGCCAAGAAGATTATAACTTTACTGAATATCGCGTAAGATAGTCATATTGCCGACCCTGTAAAATGAAGTTGAAAATTGAATATTCAGTCTATGGTTCACCAAAACGCAATATTGAAAAATGTAGCCTGTCCCCTTTTATTTCTGATTATAAGGTAAAAGGAGTGGTTAATCCTTGATAGTTAAATATGTAAACGAGAGAGAACGTCCTGTCAAAGATGGTCAAGATCCATATTTGAGAATTGGGCAAAACTACATTGTATTTAGTTTTATATTTAAGCAAACAAGCTCGTATGTAGTTTTACTAACGGACGCTTCCTATGGTGAGGAGCTTTATGAATGGGATGCAAAACTATTCGATATTGTGGATGATAGGATTCCCCAGGATTGGGTTCTGAACAAGATAGCGGAGGGGGAATATAGTATTCATCCAAAAGAATTTATGGATGGTTTCCCTAGTAAATTCAATGACGAAAAAGATGAGCTGACTAAAGTGTTATTCAAAATAATTTATGAAAAACTTAAAAAATTTCATAATATCATGGATGAAAAAGACGGTATGCTAAAATCAATTGTGGTGACGACAGAAAAAACAGCTACCGCAATAGGTGAACATTGGGTAATGTGCCCAGAGTGTGCGGAAGCTTTTGAAGTTGATGAAAATATAAAGATAGTTAAGTGTCCAAATTCTGAGTGTGGAATTTATCTCAATAATCCTATAGCAACAGCTATAGATTAGATAATAAACGACAAAAGTATAAGGGGTCAGGTATTGGGAATAACCCTATTCCGATATTAATGTATTTGTTTGATATGACGAACTATATGAAAAATTCATAAGGCAGTGATGATGGTAAATTCCCAATACCTGACCCCTATAATCAGACCCCTATAATCACTATTACCGGGGCTATCGGTGGCGGGACTACTGATATGAATAATAGGCAGCATACTGGACTTGAGAAAAAAGTTATAAAAGATAAGGCTAAAGAATATGCCAAACAAAAATATGGCACCAACAACCCTACTGATATTCAAATGGCAGAAGCCGAAAAAATACTCACCGCTGCCGCTTGCTATCTAACTCATTGTGAGGCAGAATATGCAATAGGTTCCGCCGATTACAAGAGAGAACTAGCAAAAACAAAATTGGGGGCCACATTGACGGCAGAGCAAAATCTATTGAAAGCAACGGGGTTGTTTACGTATTCAACTGTTGATATTATTAACCCTGATGGCTTTATAGTTAAGGGTAATAAATCTGATAAAAGTAGCGATGCTGATGCAAGAAAACAAAAAACACAAGGTATTATTTATACACAGCAAAAACAAACAGCCGTAGCCGACGCAGCTGCATTTATATCAAAAACAGCAGGGCAATATAGCGCCGCAAGTACCACATATGCCACATATCTAAATTCTTCGCCTACCGCTCAGAGCAAAACTGCAGCAGGCATAATGTACGGACAAGCATTACTTGCCACGGAGATAGGATTTGGGGCTAGTATGGTGGAGCAGGCTTTTAGGCCGAATGTTGGGAAGGGCTATACGGATGGAGTGGTTGATATGGTGGCCTATCCGGTGAGTAAACTATTTCCTGCATCTAGTGTCGTGATTAACGAGGCTCAAGAGAGGTTTAAAAACTCTAATACTGCTACGTCTTGGCAAAATGAAATAAATAGTCTGTATAAACAGTATACAAACTCATCTTCCAAATAAGTAGCAATATGTTAGTTATTAAAGATGGAGCCTTTGCAGGCCTAGTGGAACTATTTATTAGTAATGTTGGTTTATTGATTGCGCTGTATAGCTTTAATTTAATGCATACGGGAGTTATCGGAAATATGTTTATATATTTTTCAATTGGTATTTTTGTAGCCGCTATTGGTGGATATAGTGCTCAAGCGGCTGTTCTAAAAGTTCGCCCGTTCGGTAGGTTTACTTGGCCAAAACTTAAGAATGCAAAAAAGCATATAGCGGAAAGTATATTTGAAAAAATGCTACTCATAACAAATATTTCATCATTTATTATGCTTTTTTGGTATTCATCATTGAAAATATATTTTAATTTATATGCTTACTGCATATTTGCATATTTGTTTGTTGTTTTTATTGTTATGTTTGTGCTTACTGCCGTAGAAATAAAGACAAATAAGTAAAGAAATAATGGGCTCAGGTATTGTGAATTTACCATGAGAACTAAAAACACAACAGGAGCCATCCATTGGGAATAATCTACTTTTATTTTAGTACCGCCAAATACCTAATAGAAGTAGACCCGCAATTTGCCGACAAAGGCAAATGGCTCTCATCTGATTTTATGTTAAGCAAACTCTCTTATGACCCTGCATATGAAACAAAGAGATTTGGGGATGGATACAACGAACAAAAACTAATCACACAGCAGATAGGTCAACTAACCGGGAAAAGATTTCTTAGCGGTTACAACAATGATAATGCCCAGTTCGAGGCGCTAATGAACAATGCATTGGCTCAGGCCGGCTCTTTGCATCTAAAGATAGGAGCTTCTCTTAGCCCCGCACAAGTAGCTGCTCTCAGTAGCGATATAGTCTGGATGGTAGAGAAAAGCGTAACCGTAAGCGGTAAAACTCAAAGCGTTTTAGTGCCGCAGGTATATCTAGCCTCAAACAGCGTATCACTCACCCCGCAAGGGGCGCTAATCAGCGCCAATAATTCTGCAATAGTGAATGCGGCAAGTACGGCTACCAACTCCGGTGTCATCAAATCAGGCAACGCTACATATGTACTCGCAAAAGATGTAGCAAATAGACTAGGAGAGATAGGCTCTGAGGGTACGCTAGCGGTCGCTGGCACAAACAACATCACAAACACACTAGGTACACTGTCAAGTAAAGGCGATATGAGTCTATCGGCAGGCCGTGACATAAACATCAATGCAGCCAACATCACCTCAGGTAGTAATATAGATATGACGGCGGCAAACGATATCAAACTATCTACCGTAACCACAAACAAATCATACGCCACGATAAAAGAGACCAACAACAAAACATCGACTATAACGGCAGCTAAGAACTTGAGCGCAACCTCAGGGGCAAATATCACCGCCACTGGAGCCAACATAAGCGCAGATACCGCTAGCCTAACAGCCATAAGCGGCAACATAGAACTAAAAAGCGCAAAAGACCTACAAACAAGTAACTATGCGGCAAGCAACCATGTGTATAGCTCTACGGATGAAACTATCAAAGGTACTACTATCAACACAAAAGGCAACCTGAACATAGTAGCCGCAAATGTGGACAACAAATCAAACGCCGGAAATATACTAATCTCTAGCTCCACCCTAGATAGCGCAACAGGAACCACCAACCTAGCAAGCGCCAAAGACACAACAATAACAGGCGACAAAGAACTTCACAGCGAGTATGACAAACGAACAAGCTCATCTAAAGGGTTTTTCTCATCCAAGACTACAACTACGACTACAAACAACGTATCAAATACGCAAGTAGGCTCCAACATCTCAGGAGATAACGTAAAAATAGCCTCCAATCAAAAAATAGACATAATAGCCTCCAACATAGTAGCCACCAAAGACGCTACACTAACCGCACTAGATAATATAAATATCACTGCAGGTAAAAACGAACACCTAAACCAATCATTCTCTGAGACAAAAAAAAGTGGACTTCTAACCGGAGGCGGAGGGTTTGGTATTACCATAGGTACTCAAACAACCTCACTATCTCAGACAACACAAGGCTACACCCAAAGCGACGCCAAATCAACTGTCGGCTCCATAGAGGGCAGTGTCAACATAGCTTCAAACAAAGAAGTAGCCATCAAAGGCTCAGATATAGTGGCTCCAAAAGACCTAACTATCAGTGGTTCCAATGTAGCTATAACAACCGGAGTAGATACGCTAACTCAAACCGATATTCAAAAGGTGAAACAATCAGGCGTAACAATAGCCCTCACAGGTTCCGTAGTAGCTGCCGTCCAAACCGCGCAGGCTATGCAACAAGCCTCCAAAAAAGCAAAAAGCTCTCGTATGACAGCTCTCGCAGCCACTAGCACAGCCCTGGCTGCTGCCAACGCCGCAAATGACGCATCCAAACTCACAAGCTCATCATTTACTCAGTTGGCCCCTGACAATAATGCTAAAGACGCAGGAGCCGTAGGTCTCAGTATCACTTACGGAGAGAGCAAGAGCGAATCCAAGTCCGTAACCAACACAACAACCAACACAGCCTCCAACCTCTCAAGCGGAGGTAATACCGTTATTACCGCTTCATCCACGGATAAAGACAAAGGTAACATAGAAGTAGCAGGCTCCAATATATCTTCAAACAAAGACGTCATCCTTACAGCCTCCAACAATGTAAACTTAGTCTCCGCACAAGATACATTTGATAACTCTACAAACTCCAACTCTTCAAGCTGGGGAGCAGGAGTAGCCGTCACATTCGGTAGTAACGGTATGGCGTTTGGCGTAACGGGTAATGCCTCGGCAGGCAAAGGCAAAGCCAACGAAACTACACTAACAAACCAGAACACTCACATAAACGCCAATGACACTATCACTATAAAATCAGGTACCGACACAAATATCAAAGGAGCGGTAGTAGCTGCCAATACGGTAAAAGCAGATGTAGGCAATAACCTAAACATAGAGTCCAAGCAAGACACCTCTACTTACAAATCCTCCTCTCAAAGTATGGGAGGAAGCGTAACCGCAGGAGCAGGATTTAGCGCTTCTGCGTCATACGCACAGTCCAAAGCCAAATCAGACTATCAAAGCGTCAATGAACAATCAGGCATAAAATCAAAAGACGGCGGCTTCAATATCAAAGTAGCAGGTAACACAGACCTCAAAGGTGCAGTAATAGAGAGTAGCGACAAAGCTATCACTGATAATAAAAACTCCCTAACCACAGCCACCATAACAACCTCAGATATTAATAACAAAGCAGAGTATTCTGCAAGTAGTATGAGCGTAGGCATATCAGGTGGCGGAAGCTCTATGATGGGTATGGGAGGATACTCTGATGATAAAGGCGACGCATCATCTGTCACCAAATCAGCCATCTCTAAATCAAACATCAACATAACAAACGAAGATAAACAAAAAGCTCTAACAGGCAAAGACGCCAAAGAGACTGTAGCTAGCATAAACACGGATACCAAAAACTCTCATACCAAACTAGAGAAGATATTTGACAAAGAGGAAGTAGAAGGCAAAGTACAAGCAAGCGCCCAGATAATACAGACATTCTCTAGTGTAGCTCCTAAGGCTATAGGGGATTACTCCGATAGCAAGAAAAAAGAGTTAACCGCACAAGCAGAACAAGCCCAAAAAGAAAACAATACCGCCAAACAACAAGAACTCCTAGCCGAAGCTAAGAAATGGGATGAAGGTGGAATATACAGAGTAGCCTTGCATACTGCCGCAGGCGGAATGGGTGGTGGACTAGCTGGGGCGGCAGGAGCCGGAGTATCTGCAAAAACAATCCCTGAAATAGGCAAAGCTATAGATGAGATGAATCTCCCAAAAGAGGTTAAGACTGCTCTAGTAGCAATATCCGGTACCGTAGTAGGAGCTGCGGCAGGAACTGTTACTGGAGGCGGTACTAGCGGAGCCATCACTGGAGGCAATGCAGGGTTTACTCAGACGGTGAATAATTATCTAAATACTGTTAAGATGGCTGATGGCAGGCGTGTGATTAAGGATGGAAAAATCACAAAAAATAATCTCGATGTTTACGATGAAAACGGAAAAGTTATAGGCAAAATGCTTACACCATATACTGGATTTGATGAGCAAGGTAGACCGGTGGTGGGTGCTATCTTAGATTTGAACGACAAAAGTGGGCAAAATTTTCTTAATAACATAACAAACACAAATCCCGGAATGTTATATTTTTGGTATGCTAGAAATGGTGGCGTTAATGATTTTAAAATGACCGGTGTCGATCCAGCGCTTATGCAAAATTTAACCGTTCAAGGTCCAGAACATGCTGCGTATGTTCAGCAACTTTATCGATATCAAAATAGAGCAATGCCGATAAATGGAACCATCTTTGTTTCAGGCTCATCATCTGTTCCCACTATTGCCACCGCAAGAGATATTGGCAATGTCGGTGCGAGTTATGTATCCGGATATAATGGCAACAGTTGGATAACTACGAGAGCATATTTTGATGCGTATAATGCTTATAAGAATTTGCAATTTTCGGAAGCTGGTGTAAGCAAAGCAGCAGAGCAAATAGGATGGGCTACTGGCAATAAGGCTTACAATCAAACTATTGCTACACAAATTGGAATGGATAATAAAGCTACAATTCCGCAAAAGCCAGTTAAATGAAAATAAGTCTAACTTTATATGCTAGAGTTTTTGTCGGCTCTATATTGTCAGCAGTATTGATAATTATATTTTTGCTAGAAATTAATAACAGGACTTTTCTATGCTTTGAGAATGGCAAGTGCGTAACAATATGGGAGTCTGGAAAATTACTAATGGTAATAGACGGTAAGTACTATGGCTTATTTGCTCCGAAAGAGTATATAGAAGTTTTAGATGCGGGAACTGGTGGCTATGGTGCATCGGTATATCTATCCAAAAATCCCAAGTATGATTTTGTTGTATTTTCCAATAGAGTCAAAAACTTTTTTTTTAATAAAGCCATTGTGGTGGTGGCAGAAAATGACTTTTCCGAATCCTACAAGAAAATACTTAATGACAATATCATGCCAAATGAGAGATATGACATTATGGTTGGTACGGAGCTTGTTGGCGGCGGAACTATTATTGAAAGGCAGAAAAATACACAAAGAGAAACCGTTATTCCTCCGTATCGTATATTCAAAAATTTATATCACCCATTGGTTATCATTTTTACCGTTGTTTTGTTGTTGGTAATTATTGCAGAAAGGCAACGTTTAGACGATAAAACTCTAAAAGAAAAACTTTTATTACTATCAAGAATTATTGGCGAGTTTATAATAACCACCATTTTGGTTGTCACTAGTTTTGTATTGATACCATTTGTTATAGTTTTAGTAAATTCTATTTTTCATGCGAATTAACCTCCCCCTCAATAATGGGGGGTCAGTCGCCACCTTAAAACCCACTAAAATATTAGCAATTATTTGCATTATTACACTCGTTCTCAATCACCATCAAGCCCCTATAGCCAAATCATATTTCCCGGCATCATATTTTTCATTGTTTTTGTAAAGTGAATGCGCAATAACTACTAGTTTTCGCATGACTGCTGTTTGTGCTGATGTCGTATGCTTACCGTTAGCTTTAAGCCTTTCAAAAAATTGTTTCATATGCTGATTGTGACGAATTGCAACCATAGCACTCATAAACAGCGAACCCCTGTAAAGCTTGGAGCCGGCTTTGGATATTTTTGGGCGTGACTTAACGGAGCTTCCGAGTAAAAGGGGACAGGCTACTTTAATCAGTACTTCACTACAATCATCCAATGAATAAAAAAGTGAGATTATGATGCCAAGAATACCACGGGGAGACTCGGCAAACGGGATTTATCATATTATCAACCGTGGTAATATGCGTATGCAGGTATTTAACGACGCAGAAGATTATGAGTACTTCCTAGAGCTTTTACACAATAGCGCTAAAAGATACAAAGTCGCAATCCATGCATATTGCCTAATGCCAAATCACTTTCATCTACTGTTGTCGCCAGAAAGAGAAGGTAGTTTGAGTCGTATGATGCAGTGGCTTATGACATCACATGTACGCTACTATCACCGTAAAAACAAAACATCCGGTCATGTGTGGCAGGGGCGATACAAAAGCTTTATGGTGGAAAAGGATAGTTATTATATCGGTGTCATGCGCTACATAGAAGCAAACGCACTTAGAGCAGGTCTAGTAGAAAAAGCCGAAGATTGGATATATGGCTCACTATATGCACGAGCATTACCAAGTGCACATCTGAGCGAGCCTCTTGTGGAGCTGGGAGATGGTTGGGAAGATAATGTCAATATGACGATGCAAATAGACGAGCTAGAAAAAATACGCAACAGCGTGAATCGTCAAGCTCCGCTTGGAAAGGATGAATGGCAGATAGTAGTCGCCTTACAACACGGGCTTTTGCCAACACTTGGAAATCGTGGGAGACCTAAAAAGGAATATGATGTATGAAAAAAGTAGCCTGTCCCTTTTATTTGTCCCTTTTATTTTCAGATTAGAAAATAGTGATATTAAATCCAAACAACTTCAGCTAGGCATACCTTATAATACAACTCCGGCGCAGATTAACGCCATCAATCAGTCAATATCGTACGCAAATAGTAAGGGCGTGCAGGTTGTGGTTACGAAGATAAAATAAAAGGAGTATATGATGAGAGAGAGGCGCAAGTTGGTATTTTATTAAATCAAGATTTTTTTGATATATCTACTATGTCATGGGGCGGGTTAACTTACGGTGACCCCGATGTGGAGCCTTTTTATTTGCCGCCGGATATAGACAACACTACCCTAGGCAGTACGGTAAGAGAAGCGCTGAGGCGCAGTAAAAAAATAAGCACCGAAGAGTTTATGAAGTTATACAAATCAGGTATCGTTCAACAAAAAGGCAAAGAACAAGAAAAAGCCATAATGAAAAAATACGGCTACAAAACAAAAAAAGCAATGTGGCAGATGATGGATAGCTGTAATGTCACGGCATATGATGATGGACAAATAGAGATTAAACCTTTGCATCAAAACTCTCTTACCGGATATAGCGGCATCTCAAACGACGGACCGGAGATAATAAATATTAGCTCTTCGGTCTCTGATGAAGAACTGGGCGCCGCAATCAGAAAAGGTTTCAAATGGTGTACCAGCATCTATGGGAGAATATAGCGTAATGTTCGGCATTTCTTTTTTTTACAGTAATTTTGGATTATTTGTTTCAACCGGGCTAATAATAGGCGGCATCCTGTACTTTTTCCGTGGCTCATTCACCATAGACGACGGCAAAGAAACGGCTAAAAAGCCCGATGAACATAGCAAATACACTCCGTTTTTTAAAATAGATGTTATAGGTAATCGGGTTTACACTCTAGTATTTTTGGGGTTTGCTGTATTTTTTATAGTTCTTTATTTTGTGGTTATTGCTGTGGGCAATGTGTGGATGTGGCTGAAAGATTTTGCGTAGTTGCGGGAATCAAGTGTTAAAAGTTTGCCTGTCCAATAATGTGCCAACCACCTCCTCAAAGCCATCCTTGCACCATGCCTCATAGTCTTTACAACTAACACCTTCGCCCTCACCACATCGCCAAACAACTCCCTAACCACAGCCACCATAACAACCTCAGACATAAACAACAAAGCAGAGTATTCCGCAAGTAGTATGAGCATATAGCCATCACTTTTATCATAAATAGTTTTACTTTCCTATCCTTCCAAAGTTTTTATGGCACCTCTGAAATCATAGTCATCTATCTGTTTTTTTACTTTTTTAAAGAGCTGCTGTTTTTCCTCGTCAAGTTCAATATTTTTGAATTTATCAACTATAGAGATGATACGTTTCGGTCTTCTTGTTTCTAATGATTTTTTTAGTGCCAAAAATAAATCGTCGATGCTTTCTGAAGGCGTGCTTTGCTTGGCTTTATCTTCGCTGGAAGCTGTCAAAAAATACTGCTCAATCTCCAAGCAAACAAGTCTTAGTTCATTGTGGAGCGAATCAAGTGTTGATGGGTCGTATGTTTTTTCTAGTTCTTTGGCAAGTTCGTACAGCCTTGTTGCGCCTATGGTTCCGCTAAGTCCTTTGAATGTATGCAATGTATCGCTATACTCCAGCGACTGCGGGTCTAATTGTAGATTTGCGTATTGTTCATAAAATTTTGAGACAAGATTTGTGTATAAATCCATATTGCTTAGCGTTTTTGGTACGATGCTTTTGACATCTAGGTGCTGCAGTTCCGGGGTGGCTTCGTTTTTACGGTCCTCATCCGTATTTTGGACATCCGTTTTTGGCGGAATATGTTTTAGCAGCGTCTCAAACAGTTTTTCGGTATCTATAGGCTTGTTCAGATGTCCGTTCATCCCTGCATTTTGCGATTTAAGCGCATCTTCCTTCATGGCATTCGCACTTAGCGCTATTATAGGTATTTCCGAGTCCATCTCTCTTATTATTCTCGTTGCCTCGTAGCCATCCATTAGCGGCATTTGGATATCCATCAGGATTAGCTCATAAAACCCTTTTTTGGATTTGAATTTTTGCACAGCTTCAACGCCGTTGGATGCTATATCCACTAGAATACCGCTCGGTCTTAGCATTCCGGTTAGGACTTCTTGGTTTAGCACATTGTCCTCGACTAGCAAAATACCGCTACCTTTCAGGGTGGATAACAGTGTTTTTAGGGATGGTTTTTCCAGGGTGCAGTTGATTTTTGCGATGTTTTCGCCAAACATGCCGACTATGATGTTGTATAAGAGCGAAGGATTTATCGGTTTTTTTAGGAATACGTCTATGCCGACCTCTTTTGCTTTTTGGAGTATATCGACGGCGCTATATGCACTGACCATAATAATTGTTGGGGCGATGTTTTTGCCGCAGCTATCCTTGATTATTTTTGTTGTTTCTATGCCGTCTAGCTTTGGCATTTTCCAGTCCATTAGCACCATGTCAAAATGCTGTTTTTTGTCGCATATAAGCCCTACTGCCTCTTCGCCGCTGTTCGCCACCGTAATATTAATATTGAAGTTTCTGAGTAGTTTTGAGATTATTATCTGCCATGACGGAGTGTCGTCTACTATCAGTACGTTTTTATTCTCAAAATTTTGATAGCTTCTTTGTTTTGGCGCATTCTCTGTCAGACTAACCTCAAATATAAATTCGCTTCCCTTGCCAGGCTCACTGGTGGCCCATATTTTTCCGTCCATCATGTCGACAAATTTTTTGCTGATAGCTAGACCAAGCCCGGTGCCGCCAAATTTTCTAGTGGTCGTATTGTCTGCTTGAGTAAATGATTGAAAGAGTTTGTTTAGCTGCTCCTTTGATAGACCTATGCCGGTGTCTTTGACGGTAAATCTAAACCTATTTTGGGCGACCTTTTCGATATAAATCCCTATTTCGCCATCGTTTGTGAATTTGACAGCATTTGAGGCTAGATTTATGAGTATTTGCCCCAGTCTAAGAGGGTCGCCAAATAAACTCATATTCATATTGTGGTCGTATCCGACGACAAACTCCAGCTCTTTTTCTTGTATTTTTAACTCTATTACGTTGACTACGGTCTCTATTACGGTATGAAGGTCGAACTCTATATTTTCAAGCTCCAATTTTCCGGCTTCTATTTTGCTAAAGTCGAGTATGTCGTTGATAATACCAAGGAGTGAACTTGCGGCGCCCTCTATCTTTCTAAGGTAATCGAGCTGAACGTTATCGAGGTTTGTGTCCTTCATGAGGTATGTCATGCCTATGATAGCGTTCATCGGTGTTCGTATCTCATGGCTCATATTTGCGAGAAATTCTGATTTTGCCCTTGTTGCCTCTTCTGCTTTTTCCTTTGCCTCTTGGAGCTCTTTTTCTGCTTGTTTCCTACCTGTTATATCTCTTGCTGCGCAGAATAACATTGGTTTGCTGCCTATTTCGACACCTACGGCATTTATCTCTACGCTTATTATTTTTCCGTCTTTTCTTCTGTGCATAGTCTCAAATGTTGAGCAAGAGCCAATAAGCTTTGGAATGTGTTCGATTGACTGCTCTGGTGTATAGTGGACGTCCCAGTCTTTTACTTTTAGTTTTTTTGCTTCTTCATATGAGTATCCCAGCATATGGCAAAACGCTTCGTTCGCCTCCACCAAGTTGCCCTCTATGTCTAGCACATGGATACCGTCGCCTGAGGCTTGCATTAGCGTTTCATATTTTTTTAGCTCCTCCTGTGCTCTTTTGCGCTGTGTTATATCTCTTGCGGCGCACAAAAGCATTTGTTTTGAATCTACTTCAACAATAGTCGCATTGATTTCAACGTCTATTATGCTACCGTCCTTGCGTTTTATTTGAGATTCAAATGTTGGATTAGCCTCCGTATTCATAGGCATTTCGTCTACAAATTTAATTGGTCTGTATTTTAAATCCCAGTCTTTTACGCTTAGATTTTTCATCTCATCGTGCGTGTAGCCGAGCATTGCACAAAATGAATCGTTGAATTCTATGAGATTGCCGTCGTTGTCGATTATATGTATTCCGTCGCCGGATGCTTTTAGTAGGGATTCGTATTTTTTGTTTTCTTTGTGCTTGGCTTCTTCATTTTGTAGCTTTTCGGTGATATCGATAGCCAGTGAGGCTACCTCTATGAAACCGTGTTTGTTTACAGGAAGTATTGAGCTGAACCATTCACAGATAATTGTTTTTCCGCTTTTTGTCAGCACTTCGTTTATTGTTCTGATTTTACCGACTCTGAATAGCTCTTCGGCGCTGTTTAGTATGTCTTCACGGTTCTGGGCAGGAATCAGAAAATCCAAAAAATTCTTTCCGATTACTTCGTCTTTTTTCCAACCGAATAATTCTTCAGATTGTTTGTTCCAGTCGCTTACTATAAAGCTTTCGTTCCATACCGCGCCAGGTGATGCCGCTTCGTCAAATAAAATTCTATGCCTTAGCTCACTATATTTTAACTCTTCTATATATTGTTCTATTTCTTTGTTATCCATGTAGCGGATTCCTTAGTATTACCTTGTTTCGTCCGCTGTTTTTTGCGTCATATAGAGCTAGGTCGGCCTCTTTTAGCATTTCGTCTACCGTAGATAAAGTATTGTTCTTTTGAACAAGCCCGATACTAATCGTAAATTTGATTTTATGCCCATTGTGCTCGATGTCTAGGGCCGATATGTCCATTCTGATATCGTCAAACAATTTTGAGGCTTGTTCTGCGGATTCGCCGACACATACGGCTACGAATTCTTCGCCGCCTATTCTTGCGAATATAGAGTTTTGAGGTAGGGATTCAGAAATTGATTGGGCTACCGATTTTATTACTATATCTCCGGCATCATGGCCAAAACTGTCGTTTATTTTTTTGAAAAAGTCTATATCTACCATGCCCACAAATAATGTATCGTTATGGCTTTCAAACATTGGTTTTGAGAGTTCAAAGAATTTTCTTCTATTATATACCCCGGTCATAGGGTCTCTCGATGCCAAAAATTCTAGATTTTCAATAGTCTTTTTGAGTTTGAGCTGTGTTTTGACTCTTTCTATTACCTCGGTTCTTTTTAGAGGTTTTCCTACATAATCGCTCGCGCCTGCTTTGTATGCCTCGAAGATGCTTTGCTCATCTGTTTTTGCCGTAGTGAATATAATGGGAATATCTTTTGTATTTGGCTCTGATTTTAGAATTTTACATACTTCATAGCCGTCAATCTCGGGCATCACTATATCAAGCAAAACAAGGGATATCTCTTCCGTGTTTGCTATTTCTATAGCCTCCTGACCGTTGGTTGTCGGTATAACGTCAAAGTCTCGAAGAATGTCCAAGATGACATCTAGATTTTCTTTTTTATCATCGACGGCGAGTATGGTTGCGTTTGTATACATATATAATCCTTGTTGCTGGACGGTAAGGATTTATATTATTACAATTTTTTTTATTTTTTGCAAAAGCTACGTAGATGTATTTTTGTTTTTAGGTGTAGATTATTTTTTAACTGACAGTTGCAAAATTTGTTAAGATTGATTTTGTTGAAGTGACTTATTTAGTGGCGGTCCGGACGGGACTCGAACCCGCGACCTCCGCCGTGACAGAGCTGATTTAGCTACGATAAACATTGATATTACGAGGTTTTGTAAGCTCAAAATAGACCAAAATAGACCGCTTTGTCTTACGCTTTGTCTTACAGTTTTACCACTCCAATACTTGAGCTTCACCCGATGGCATGGGCGATAGTTGATATATTTTTTGTCCTTTGAATACATTTTCTTTTAAGTCTTTTAGAACCTCTTTTGCTCCACCAAACGGAGTAAGCATATCTATTATCCATATTTGTTCTCCACTTTTCCAATCCGACGGGGTTAGATGGTGAGGTTGGCTTTTGTATCTAGCTACTACTTCATCAGATAACATAGCCCAACTAACAAATGCAAGTGGCGATTCATCTTTCATGTACAATTTAGCCTGGTCTAACACTAACGGCGGCATTACTTTCCATTCTATATCGCAAACTAGAGAAAATTTTGTGGTTGATTGATGCATCATGAGCCATGTGACCGGCCCAAGCAATGGTATCTTTTGGAATACTTTTTTTGCTTCTGTAGATGCTATTTCTGTGAGTTGCTTAATTTGTTCTTCCGTCATTTTTTGTTTCCTTTTTCATGGTATTTATTTGTGCTGTATTTTTGTGGGATTGCGGTAAGCATGCCATTGATTTCAGATATGTCATTGTCTGTTAGAATACCGTTTGATGCTTTAAGCTTGAGACCAAAAAGAAGAGTTTCATATTTTGCTTTTGTTAGCTCTCTTTTTGTATTTGCAAGTTGCTGTTCGGCATTGAGTACATCGATGTTTATTCTAACGCCTATTTTATAGCCTATTTTATTAGATTCTACAGAGTTTTCGCTATTTGTTACCGCGGAATCAAGCGCTTTTATTTGCGCTATACCGTTTTTCATTCCATAAAAAGCTTGTTTCGCACCAGATATTGCATTTCTTTTTGCCGATTCAAGTTCCAGTTTTGCTTTTTTATGATTTATCTGTGCTTCTTCTGTTTTTGAATAGGTAAGGCCTCCTGTAAAAATCGGAAGCGATAATTGAAGCCCTACCTGTCCTGCTCGATATCTTGATTTTATATCTGACGGTGAAGCCATGCTACCTGAGGCATAATTTTCTCCGTATGATGCAGTTAAATCTAAAGTTGGCAGATGTCCGGCTCTATTTTTTGTTATTTCGTAACTAGCTGCATCCAGAGATGCTTTGTAAAATAATACGTTCGGGGAATTGATTGCTGCAGCATCCATCCATTCTTTTACATTTGCCGGAAGAGGTTGTTGTATACTAACCCTTTTTTTTAGTGGCGCTATAGATTCTATTTGATATCCAATAATTTGCTCCAGTGCGGCCTTTTTGTTTTCAAATTCCGTTTGAGATGCTATCAGGTTTGCATTTGCCAAGTCCAGCCTTGATTTTGCCTCATGTATATCAGTGATAGTGGTTATCCCGGCCTGATAGTTCTTTCTTGCCGCTTCAAGTTGATATTCAACTGCTTTGATTTGTGTTTCATATACATCTATACTATCTTTGGCTATCAATATGTCAAAATATGCCTGAGTTACTCGCAGTATCAAATCTTGCCTCGCCTTTAAAAAGTCGGCTTCTGCTTGCCTTATTTGCGCCCCCGCTTGTTTGTATATAGCCCAATTTTGAACTCTAAAAATTGGTTGTGTAGCCTGTAGGTTTACACCCCAATTTTGTATGTCTCTATTTGAGTAAGCCCCGTAATTAAATGCACTTTTGCCTTTTTGCTGGGCAGTCGTTGCATTCAGATTTAGCGTTGGTAATAATCCGGATCTTGCCTGGGGTAGCTTCTCACTTGCCGAAAGTAATGATTGATATGCTGCGCCAAATATTGGGTCTTCTTGTTTTGCTTTTGCATAGATATCCAAAAGATCTTCTGCATACAGCATAGATGTGGACAATATTGACAAGCAGAGGGTTGCCAAGTACTTGTTCATTAGCGCTCTCT
The DNA here is from genome assembly GCA_050252455.1 of Campylobacterales bacterium. Classification (GTDB taxonomy): domain Bacteria; phylum Campylobacterota; class Campylobacteria; order Campylobacterales; family UBA6016; genus UBA6016. The sequence continues at coordinate 31,195 of JBFWKW010000019.1, forward strand.
CATGCTTTCTTGCTTGTATTTCAAAAGAGGGGAGAGGAAATATTCTATTAGCCTTCTTTTGTCTACTTTTATATCTGACACCATACTCATGCCGGCAGCTATTACACCTTTATGTCCGTTGACGATGCTTGGAGTTTCTTTTGAGCTCAGGCGGATACGTACAGGAAATATCGGCCCCAGTTTTTGGTCGTTGATTGCGTCTGTGCCGACCCATGTTACCTCTCCTTCTATGTATCCAAACCTAGTAAAATCAAAAGTCTCCACCTTGTTGACTACCCGTTGCCCCACCTTTACATAGCCTATGTCTTTGTTTAGTACTTGCGCCTCTACTTCGAGCGGTGTATTTTCTGGCACTATCGTCATTAACTGTTGCGCCTGAGTTACCACTCCGCCAACCGTTGTTACGGCCAGCTGTTGCACTACGCCGTCAATCGGCGCTTTAAGAGCTTGCAGCTCATTTTTTACATTAGCTTTTGCCAGTTCTTTTTCAGCATTCTCTTTTCTTTTGATTGCATCCACCATCTCCGCGGCTACTTTTGCCTTAAATTCGGCTACAACTTGGTTTTTCTGCATTTTCGCAGCTTTTAGGGCTGCCTCTGACTCTTTCAGTCTGTTTTGCTGAACGGCCAACTCTTTTTCCATATTTAGATATTCAAGTTTGGAGTCTATAAGCCCGGCCTCCGATATATATCCAGTTTTGGCCAACTCTTCTCTCATTTCGTATTTTTTTCGCACCAATGGAACGCTATTTTTTAGTTGCGACACAGACGAGGATATGGCGGCTGCATCGGCTTCTTTCTTCGTTATTTCAGCGTCTATCGCTGCAAGTTTGGCGTGTTGTTCAGCCATTTTTCCAGCCAAAAGAGACGACTGACTGGAGCCAATATTGCTCGGTATAGACTTGTCAAGAGTTATGGAGCTTTTGCCTTTTATCATGGCCTCCAGCCTATATACATCCGAGCTTGCCAGATTGTATTCGTTTTGTAGCCTCTCTTTTTCCGCCTCAGTTATCTTCGGGTCAAGCTCTATTAGTACATCTCCGGCTTTCACACTTTGCCCGTCTTTGACTTTAATTGATTTGACTACGCCTGCCTCTAGCGGCTGTATAACTTTGCTTTTGCCGGACGGTATTATCTTGCCTTGTGCGCTTACGACGATATCCATGCTCGCAAAATAAGAAAACAGGAGCGCTATGACGGCCATAGCGGATACGCTTATTGTGATTATTCTTGCAAATTTCCTTGGTGGCTTGGAAAGTAATGCGGCTATTGAGCCTAGATTGTTTGTTTCATTATTCATCTATGGCGCCTTTTTGTTGTACTTCTTCGTGCTTTAGAATTGGCTTGTTGACGGACTCCATGACTTGGTGTGCCTGATATAGTGAATGGTATTTCCCGCTGTTTTCTAGTAGTTCGTTGTGATGACCACTCTCTATGAGCCTACCTTTTTCAAGTACAAATATCCTATCAGTGATTCTAAGCGTAGATAGTCTGTGGGCTGCTATGATTACTGTTCGTCCAGAGCATATCTCTTTCATATTGTCATGTATGGCAAATTCTGATTCATAATCCAAAAATGCAGTGGCTTCATCGAGCAGAAGTATCTTTGGATTTATGACAAGAGCCCTTGCTATTGCTATACGAGCCCTCTGTCCGCCGGAGAGTTTGCCACCTCTTTCGCCTATTACGGTATCGTATCCCTCCGGTAGTTCCATGATAAACTCATGCGCTCCGGCTAGTGCGGCGGCCTTCATGACATCTTCTGCCGATGTGTTAGGGTTTGAAAAAGCTATGTTTTCGCGAACGCTTCTATTGAATAGTATGCTATCTTGCCCTACCACCCCTATCTGACGGCGAAGCCATGTAGCATCTGTCAAATTGATATCCATACCGTCTAATAATATTCGCCCCTTTTCAGGCGTATATAGCCTTTGAATGAGCCTCATGAGCGTTGTTTTTCCGGCTCCTGATACCCCTACAAGTCCTATTATTTCACCTGCTTTTATCTCGAATGAGACATCGTCTAGTATCTCGCCGGCATTTTGTCTATATCTAAAAGTTACATGCTCAAAAGCAATTTTTCCATCGATTGAAGGCGGCATCGTCCTATCTGCTCCGAAGTATGCTTCGGTTGGAGCATCCATGATATCGGCAAGCCTACTTATCGATACTTTCATCTGAGTAAAGTCTTGCCATAGTGAGGAGAGCTTTAGAATCGGCGCATTGATACGTCCCGCAAGCATATTGAAGGCTATGAGACCGCCTACGGTCAAATCCCCATCAATTACAAGTTTTGCGCCAAACCATAGCAATATTACGGTTAGCAATTTGCTCGCAAAGCCTATAAATTGGTTTGTGGTGGCGGCTACATGGTTTGCGTGAAAAGCAGAATCTATATAGTCGCTTAACCTATTTTCCCACTCTTTTTGCCATCTACCCTCTACTGCTTGGGCTTTGAGTGTTTCCATGGAGTTTACGGTCTCTACCAAAAATGCTTGGTTTTCTGCACCTAGGGCAAATTTGTCTTCTAGCTTTTTGCGAAGAAGAGGGGTGATAATCCATGAAGCGCCGAAAAATATAGGCAAAGATGCTACAACTATCATTGAGAGTAGGGGGCTATAATAAAACATAACCGCCAAAAAAACCACCGCAAAAAATAGATCTATCCAGCTGGTAAGAGCAGAGCCAGTCATGAAGTTTCTTGCGTTTTCAAGCTCTTTGACTCTAGCCACCGTATCGCCGGTTCGTCTGGACTCAAAGTACGCGAGTGGAAGCTTTAAAAGATGAGAAAATAGTTTTGAACCGAGTTCGGCATCTATGCGGTTGGTTGTGTGTGCAAATATATAATGCCTTGTTGCAGATAGTATCACTTCAAAGACTGACACTGCAAGCAGGGCTATGGCCATCACATCAAGAGTCGAAAGTGTTCTATGGGTAAGTACTTTGTCGATAACCACTTGAAAAATTAGCGGTGTCAAAAGTGCGAATACCTGCACAAAAAATGACGCCAGTAGTACTTCCCCCATAATAAAACGATATTTTTGGATGGCGTTTACGAACCAGCCGATGCCAAATTTGGCGCCATTTTCCACGCTTTTGGAAGCTTTTTTGACGGCAAAAATTTCTTCGCCTACAGTCGCAATCAGTTCCTCTGTGGATATTTCTTTGGCATTTTCGTCACCTGACAGCTGCACTAGCGCTTTATCAGTATCCATTTTGCCTATGATGATTAGTTTCCCGTCTTGCGTTTTTGCAAGAAGTGGCAGATGCTCTTTATGTAGATGTTTTGGTTTTACACTTTTTATACTCGCTTCAAAACCTAGAAATTCAAGCAACCTTATGCTGTCCCTATCGTCAAAATCGCCAATATCTTCCAAATGTCCGTTTATTCGCTCATTGTCAAATTTTGCTCCAAGGACGGTAGCATATAGCTTGATAAGCTCAATATTTTCTTTTTGTTCTTTTGTCATTTTGACCTCCCGTTATAGCCAAGCCGAGTAGTTGCCGCCTGTTAGCTGCAAACCCATTTTTTGCAAAAAGCGTCCAGATTTCTCTATCTCGACCCCTCCGGCAATACCGATATATAGTTCCGCGGCTCCTCTATTTTTGGCCCATGAGCGAAACGCCATTATGAGTTTTGGCGCTGCAAGGCCACCCCTATAATCGGGATGGACAAACAAAAATACGGAAGCCGCAACAGTTTTGGAGCAAAAGAAGTACTCCTCGATGTAGCCTATCTGGTAGCCAATCACCGTGCCGTCACCCTTGCACGCCACTGCAAAAAAATTAGAGCTTTGCAGTCTCGCTATCATCTGCCCAACTTTAAATCTCACTCGTCCTTCATCAAACGGCAATCTCTCAAATCTGCTCTCTTTGGTGTTTACCTTCGCTAGCTCTACTAGGGCATCCACATCTTTTGGCTCCGCGGGTCTAATAATCATATATTCATCCCCTTACTCTCCACATACACCGTTTCTTGTATCTGAATATCTATATTTGTCTCTTCGCTTTGTATATATCCAAGCGGTTCCGTATTTGGAGTATTTGAGGTAGCCATTATTTGATTGAACAGAG
>JBFWKW010000020.1:0-34374 GCA_050252455.1 Campylobacterales bacterium
CAAGACACGACTATATATTTTGTGTAGTTATGATAGACCTAGATTATTTCAAATTCATTAACGATTCTTACGGACACCAGACTGGAGACCTCGTGCTAAAAGAGGTTTCGATGTTTTTTGACGATAGCCTCAGAAATTCAGACATAGTGGCAAGATTAGGCGGGGATGAATTTGCCGTTATTCTGGTTGAGACGGACGAAGAGGAGGGCGCCCTTATCGTCAACAGAGTGAAGGAGACATTATCTGAGACCGACATAGCGATACCTACCGGAAAAGTGAGGGTAACGGCTAGCTTCGGGCTCATAGAGTTCCCTAGACAGGCGATGCAACTAAACGAGCTGATGACGGGGGCCGACATAGCTATGTACAAGGCCAAAAAAGCAGGCAAAAACGCGCTTGCATTGGCGGAAAAAGACGATGCCTTTTTGTCTCAAGAGATATTTAAAACTGGTGAATTTATCAAAAACGCGATTGAAGACGACAGGCTTTTACCGTTCTATCAACCTATCGTAGATGTAGCGACCGGTGAGTTGTATGCCTATGAAGTGTTGGCTCGTATCAAAGAGCCTGACGGCGAAGGTTTCATAGGGGCCGGGCAATTCATAGAGATAGCCGAAGATCTTAATCTAACTAGAAAAATAGACAAAATAATTTTGAGAAAAGCGATAGAGGATAGGAGACAAAGCCCTAGGCCAAATGTATGCCTATTCTTGAATCTATCCGGCAAGGCTTTCCATGACAACGAGTTTATCGAGGATACGATGCGTATCTTGGATGAGGGGCAGCAGAGCAAAGATAGCAATATTGTCTTTGAAATAACGGAGAGAGAAGCCGTGCCGAATATTACGGAGTTTATCCCGCTTATCGACAAAATGAGAAAGTACGGCATAAGGTTTGCGCTTGACGACTTTGGTTCTGGCTTTTCATCGTTTATATATCTCAAATATTTGGATGTGGATATCGTAAAAATAGACGGAGCATTTGTCAAAAATATAGCCGCAAGCTACAAGGACGAGATTTTTGTACGCCATATCCATGAAATAAGCAAAGAATTTGGGAAGATAACGGTTGCGGAGTATGTTGAAGACGAAGAGACGCTGGATATACTAAAAAATATAGGTGTTACGCTTGCGCAGGGCTATCATCTTGGCAGACCTGGGGATAAAATCCTATAAATCCCCTCTCGCTTTGCCGATTGCCGTTATCTATGCAGCGGCAGCTTGATAGTAAATCTAGCGCCGTAATCGGAGTTTTCGCACCCCAGTTCACCGTCCATGTGTCGCTCCACTATCTGCTTAGACATATAAAGACCTATCCCCGTGCCTTTGCCTTGCTCTTTTGTTGTATAGTAAGGTTCAAATACTCTGTCTAGAATATGTGGAGGGATGCCACCGCCACTATCTTCTACGGTTATAAATATGCTTGTATCGGTGTTCATGACCGATATTTCTATTTTGCGCAAAGTTGAATTGTTCGATTCTATTGCGTCTTTCGAGTTTGATATTAGGTTTAGCAAAACTTGCTGGAGTTCATTTTGATAGCCTACAAACGGGGTTTTGCCGGTTCCGTTGTAGCTAAGGTTTATTTTGTGGTCTTTTAGTTGTGCGGAAACTATATTTGCCGTAGCTTTGATGGCATCTTCGATAAAAAACTCCTGTTTGGCTTTGTTCGGCGAGAAGAAGTTTCTAAAGTCGTCTATGGTTTTTGACATAAACTGTATTCTGTCCATCGATATATCAACGGCTTGTGCGAGATAGTTATCATTCAGTTCGCCGTACTTGTAAGCCTCCCTGATATCTTGTACGGTCAGCCCTAGTGCGTTGAGCGGTTGTCTCCATTGGTGAGCTATGGCCCCTATCATCTCTCCCATTAGAGCCATTTTGCTTTGCTGCATTGCGATATGCTCCGCCTCAAGCCTTTTTTTGGTTTCGTGCTCGACTCTTTGCTCTAGTGTTTTGTTTACCAATACTAGTTCATTTTCTGCCCGTTTTCTATCTGTTATGTCTATGCCGACCCATATCGAGCCTTTTGATACGTCGCTCTTGTCTAGGTATGCCCCGCTAAGTAGTACGGTTATTGTGGAGCCGTCCTTTTTTTGCAATACCTGCTCCGTGGTATAGTGACCGCTTTTTAACATTTGCGCATACGCATCTTTGCCGAGCTTGTCGTACTCTTCTTCTGAGGCGTATATCATTTTGCTATTTTTGCCCGTCAGCTCACCCGGTTCATATCCGAGCATCCTATCCCATGCCTCGTTTGAATGTATGAAGGTTCGCCCTTTGAGATGTATTATCCCAGCAACCGCATTTTGGAAAAAAGCGGTTTGTTCCTCAAGCAAAAACTCTATTTTCTTTTCATACTCTTTTTGCTCCGTTATATCGAGCGCTATCGTGCATATCAGCGCCACGTCTCCGCTTTGGTCTTTGGCTATCGGGCATTTGGTCGCATGAAAGTGGTTTTCTTTGTTGTTTGCGTAGATTGTGTAGTCGTATATTTGCACTCTGCCGGTTTCAAATACTTTTGCCGCCATCTTGTGCTCTTCCGCTTCTCTGGCCTCTATCTCTTTTGTTAGCAGCTTGTTTATTCTGTCGTATTGGAGACTTGAGGCGAGTATATTACCATCCTTGTCCGATATGTAGATAGACAGCGGCGCATACTCCAAAATGCCCTTTAGCTGGTATGCCAGATTTTTAATCGGGGAGCTTATTTTGTTTGAAAGCCATCTGACGACAAAAATAGACAAAATAGACAAAACGGCAATAAGTATCGAGAGGTATAGTATCCCTCTGTCGGAAAGATTTTTTGCCATATCGGTCGACAAAAACACCCTTATGATGCCGCCGTTTGCCTCTTCATACCCTCTTTTAAAAGGCATATCTATCTCTATTAGCTCTATATTTTCGCCGTTTTTCTTTATCGTTATATTCTGAATTAAAAACTCTTGTCCACCGATAACCGTTCTAGCTTTTTCAAAGTGCGTATCTACGATGATTGCGCCGTTATTTTCCTTTTGGCTGTGAGCTATGACAAGCCCTGACGGCTCTTGTATCATTATTGCGTAGATATTTTGATTTTTTTTGCTCAAATCTTCTATGAGAAGGCGGGCTTGATATTTGCCCGAGAAGCTTACCCTGTTGATGGAGTCGCCTATACTGCTCGCGATTACCGAGCCGAGTCTGTACTGCTCTTGATTTACTATGTGCCAGAAGTAGGCTATGGATGAGAAGAAAATAACGGCCATTAGCCCAAATATCAAAACGCCGAAAGAGAGCGATAGCTTGCGGTCTATTTTGGAAAAATCGTCGCTTTGTTTATAAGTCATTCATTATCTCGTTTTTAGGCGGTTTTGCCAGATTGGAACGGCGCTCTGCCAAGGCTTTTTAAAGTTAGGGGGTATGGGTCCAAGCCACCCCGGATAAAGAGCTATCGTTTCTTTGGTTATCGGAAATACCGGTATTAATATCTCTTTTGCTATTTTTTTGCCTTCTAGTTTGTCGTATGCAGTTCGTAATGCAACGGCGCCCATCGGGCCGCAAAACTGCGCAGAATCTATCTGTATGATACCTTTCTTTTTTATTATCTCTACGGATTTCGGATCCCCGTCCACGGTAGCAACGCCTATGTCGTCTCTCCCCGCTTTTACTAGTTCGTTAACTATGGATAGGCCGCCTCCGTCGTTGACGGTAAATATCAAATCAAGAGACCCTTTTTTTGGAAAATCTTTAAGTATCTGCTGCCCTACCTGCTTGCCTTTTACGGGCTCTACCGCCTCATATCTCTTGACTAGTCTATACGGTGTTTTGTATTTTTCGAGAGCGTCCAAAAAGCCGTCAACCCTGTGAACGGTGGATGATACGTGTGGATATTCGACTATCGCTATTTTGATATTATTTTTCCCTTTTAGCTTATGGCTGATGTATTCCCCGTTCAAAAAACCGGCTTGATAGTTGTCGCTTGTGATAAATGAATCAAGTTTGCCGCCGTCTATATACTGGTCGTACGCTATTACCGGTATTCCTGCTTTGTTGGCTTGTATCAATGCGTGAGACAAGGCCGCGTTATCTGTCGGCTGAACTACTATCGCATCGACTTTTAGTCTTATGGCCTCTTCAAATTGTCCTATCTGTTTTTCCATTCCGGCTTCCCCGTCACCGGCGACATATTTGATTAGTTCTATTTTTTTTGATCCGTTTTTTGAAGATTCTTTATTGATTTTTTCAACTTCCGCTTCAAGTCCCTTTTTCATGGCGACTTGCCCCTCTATGTTCATAGACCAAAAAAGAGCGGCTATGCGGTAGTTTTCGGCCGCAAAGAGTGTGGACGCCGCCAAGATAAAAAGAATTATTTTACGCATCAAAACTCCTAAAACCTATATTCTATCGTAGATTTGAGTATTGTTCTTGTGTAGTCTCCGCCGTCACGTCTTAGGAGGGCTATGCCGTTAACGGAAAAATTTTTGGTTTGCTTTGAGAGGCTCAGCTGCGTGACGCTGATGTCGGCAACCGCACGTTTATCGCTGCTGTCTACGTATATGTGACTTGCGCTAGCCTCTATATCGTATGAAAATTTATGTCCCAAAAACCCTTTGTATAGCTTTGCGCCGTCGGTATCAAAGCTTTTCATTACGTGTTCGTTAAATACGGTGTATTGCGGTATTCCGGCCCATACGTTCATCATATTTTTATCAAGCTTGCCGTTTGAGTCATTGACCTTTGCCGCGGCAACGTATATTTCCGTGGCTTTATGGACTGCTCCTATTTTGACTCCCGCATATTGCTGGTTTAGATTTTTGCCGTTTGAGTCAAGATAATTTTTTAGCGTTCCGTTTGCACTTTGAGATGTCCCCTGTATGGCAAAAGTTGCCGTTGTGTCAGAATCTATTTTTGTCCCTACGGAGTATTCGCCGTAGTATAGATTTAGCAGATTTTTTGAGTGGTAGCCCCATAGGCTTATTTTTCCAAAGTCGCTATCGTATGTGCCGCCCAGCGACATGAGAGCGGCATTTGAGACTATGTTGCCATATCCTGCCCCTTTAGACATCGATACAAACTTTGACATATCCTCGCCGCCGTATATCGTAGCCCAAAAGCCGCTCATTCTAGTTAGATAATATGCCTCTATCTTTGCTTTTTCGTTAACGGCGTATTTTGCCGATGCGCCTTCATATAGGTTCGGTACTATTCTTCCGTCATCCATATCTACAAGCGGCGTTATAACTCTTTGCCTGCCGACTAGTACGTCAAGCCCGCCCTTTTTGTAGCCGATTGCCGCAACACCCAAAATAGAATATCCGCTCTCAGAGCTGGCAAACAGTTTTGTTACCCCGTCCTGTCTGCTGCCGATAAGGGTTGAGTTGAAAAAAGCCACATCCGCATAAAAATCATCCGCTTTTGGTGTTATCTCTACGCTGCCGCCGATTGCGGACGCTTTGCCGTCAGGGTCGCCTAGATACATCCCTCTTAGGTAACCTTTGGGATTTAGGTCTATAGCTGCTAATTGTGAGACGAGAAATAATGAAGAAAAAATTATTCTTTTCAAGCAACAACCCTAATAAATGTAGTTATTCTTATGATATCCATTGATAGTTTAATTTTTTTGGCATTTTATAGGGTTGATATTTTTTGTAATAAATCTTTGGTGCTGGACGGTACTTCGGTAACGATATTTACTTTGCACGCAATTCCGAGTCTTGCAAGAGGAGATGACTCTAGCAGTTTTTCGATATCGTCGTCGTAGTCGGCAATCAAAAAGCGATCACCCCAAACTCTAAAAATAAGCGTTCCGACAAGGTTTTTTAGTAGATAATCGGCAAACTCCGCCAAAGCCGAATTGCCGCCTTCCCATGTGTGCTCTTTGTTGTACTTTGTGAAATCGGTTAGAGAGATTACGTATAGTTTTGACGGCTTTTTGTGTTTTGACCGCCCGTTTAGCGTAAGTGTTAGGTAGTCTTCGTTGTAGAGTTTTGTCAGCCTATCTCTAAAGAAATAGCTCAACCTCTCTTCATCAAGCGGGGTCGATCCTAGCTGATTTATCTCAGTATCGATATCTATGTTTTCAAGGGCTTTTGTTGCTGCGTTTACTACCGCCGGATGATACCATTTGCCGCTCAAATCATTCAGCTCTTTTAGGGATTCGGCCACGTCTTTTCGAGGTTTGTAGATTCTGTTTGTGGTCATAGCATCAAATGAGTCGGCAACCGACAAGATGTGTCCAAGAAGCGGTATTTCACTCCCCTGTTTGCCGTGCGGATAGCCGCTGCCGTCGTATTTTTCGTGATGTGTTATGACTATCTCGGCAAGCTCTCTATATAGATGAATTGCCGATAGTAGCTCATATCCTGCGGATACGTGTTCCTTGATTAGTTCGTATTCTAGCTTGTTTAGCGCCCCCGGTTTTAGCAGTACCGAATCCGGGGTGACTACTTTGCCTATGTCGTGCAGTTTTGCCGCTTCGATAAGTTTTTTTATCTCTTTTGGCGGCAATTCCATCTCTTTTGCTATCAAAGACGAATAATAAGCTACCCGCTCAGTATGCCCCGCAGTGTACGTATCCCTTTGTTCTATCATATTCACAAGCGCATCTATGAAGTTTTGATAGCTTTTTACTTTTTCTTCGTGGAGCTTGTCTATCTGCCCTTTTTGCGTGAAAGAGTTGATAGCAAAGCCTATGTCGCCGGCAAGCTCTTCTATCATATTTTGCACTTCCACGTTAAATCCACCTTCAAGGGCCGTGCAAATAGTCAGGACACCAAGGGGCTCTTGGCTAAAACTACTGCTTTTGAGGGGAACTATATAAACCCCTTTTATGCCGTATTCTTTTGCCTTTTTTTTGTAGTACTCCGGCACGTCTTCGTCAAAATGCGTGACCACCAATATTTTATTGTCTCTAAATACTTTTTCGTCAAATTCCGTCAGCACCATCTCGTCACCAATTCCGTAAGTAGCCTTAACTTGCAGTTTGCCATCTGATACGGTCGATATTTTTGCACTTTTTAGCGATGGATTTGAGCTTAGGCATAACGCCGCTTTATCCAGTAGTTCATCTAGCGAGCGGCTTGTGATTAGCATTTGATTTACATCGGCTACCGTACGAAGTATCTCTCTTAGATATTTTTCATTCTGATATGCTTTTTCAAGTTCCACGCTTTTTTCATATAGATATTGCGTTTTTTGTTCTACACGTTCCTCCAGCGATGAATTGATGTTTTTTAGCTCGGCTCTCGTTTCTCTGAGCCTTTGGTTTACTCTTGCTATATATACGCTAACACCGATTGACAACAATGTCAATAGCACCCCGATAAGCATGTACGCCCAGTATTTTTCTATGAAATAGCCAAGAGCCGCTTTTTTGAGATACTCATAAGGCCCCATTCCCAGTTCTTTGAGGCATTCGTGTATCTCTTGATAGTCTAGCGGTATAGTCCAGCCGGCGCTCTTTATCGATTTGGCCGCCTCCGAGTTTTCGGGCATAGATATCAGGGCTACGGCTACCTTTTCGGCCAGAGAGTCGTTAACGTGCTTTGTTTTTGCAAAAGGCCATTCAGGATAGAGCTTTGTACTTGCCACATAGAAAAAATTGGAGTAATTTTTTTGGTTTAATACGGCGAAGTCATCCATTTTTATCTTGCCGTTCATCGCCATTCTCTCTAGGGTATCCGTTCTTACGGTTCCTGCGTCGGCGTTTCCGTTTAATACCGCAAGGGCGGCTTTTTCGTGTGTTCCATAAAAAGTGACTTGCATATTTGACTCATCGATTCCGGCTTGCTTTAGCTCCCTAAGAGCCATTATCCATCCGCCGAATGATATTGCGTCTACCGCTGCAAATCTTTTGCCCTTTAAATCGTTTATGCTTTTGATTGTTTGGTTGGATGCTTTTGTGAATATCACGCCGCCAAATTCAGTTTGCGGCTTACCTCTAAAATCCAGATTTTTGAGCGTTGCTATTCTGGATATCCCGTATCTGCTTTCTAAGTCCACATAGTATGCGGAGTTCATTACTACAAAATCTACTTTTTTATCTCTTAGATGCGGAGGAAATTCTTCAAATTTGAGGGCGATTACCTTGAAATCATATTCCGGAATTTGTTGTTTGAGGTATTTGACGGTGGGCATCCACTCATCTTCTGTCGTTTCGTAGTTTTTGTGTGCCAGAACACCTATATTTACGGTCTGTGTGGCGTATCCGTCAATGGCAAAAAACACCAAAAGCAAAAGGAGATTTATCAAACTTTTTTTCATAGTTTTCATTATGCCACAAAATGGAATCAAAATTGCTGCAAAAGTATAAAAAACGGAGGTTTATCGTGAACTCTATGTTATCAAACCTCGGCGTCAATATTTCTCTTGACTATGCCAAATATCAGGCTATTAAGGGTGACAAAGGCGATTATGTAGACTTTTTGCTCCAATACGACTCGCTAAAGGCTGAGGACGGTGACGATAGCTGGATGAACTCTATTTTCGGCTCTAGCGATTTGCTCGATTCTATGCCACCAGAGCTATGGTCAAAGCTTGATTCAAAGGCGACAGCCTCCATATTTTCCTCCTCAAAGTCACAGGAGAGTACCTCGTTACTTATAGATGAGCAGGTATCGGCTATGAAAATGCAGCTAATAGAGGCTTTTCGCCAAAGGATAGAAGGTGCTGAGAAAAACGAAACCGTAAAGGCCGCCAAGATAGCGGCGCTTTATGAGCAGGCGGCAAGCGTCAGGGTGCCGAGTAGATTTCTAGGTTAGTCTTTTAGGATATAAAATTTAACTATTAGCAAAATGACGGCGGATAGTGCAAAAATCACCAGTCCGCCCGTTTTGATACTCTCTATTTCGCTTGCCATCTTGCTTTCCACACTTTATTCATATATTTCTGATTAGATTATACAAAAAATAGCGGAGAAGGCCATGAGGATATTTGCTTTAGTTTTGTTTTTTGTCGTTTCGCTTTTTGGATTTACGAAGGCGGCTGATTATGACGTAGAGTATGGCTGGTTCAAAGAGCTTGGGGAGGCGAAAGCGACTTTGGCGGTTAGCGGTCAAAACTACCACATCAAGATAGGGGCAAAGACAAAAGGGCTTGCGAAGTTTTTGAGCAGGGGCAGGGAAGAGATATACGAGAGTTATGGGGTCGTGACGCCAAAGGGGTATCTGCCGACGAAATTCGTACAGTTCAAGCGGTGGTCGGACAAAGCCGAGAGAACTACTTACCTTTTTAATCACGCCGAAAAAACGGTACAAAAAATCAAAGAAAAATATGAGGATAGCATACTGATAGACAAGGGTAGCGAGCCAAATAAATACTACGCCGACAATGATATCTTGAGTTTGTATTTTAATATCTCGGATGATTTTCGTACCATGAAACCGGGGGCTCACAAGGTATATTATGCGGTCGGCGCAAACCCGAAAGACGGCAGGGTGGATCTTATTATTCCCATGGGTGCAAAACTCGGTGAAATAAAAGATACGTTTGAGGGGGTGAGAGCCACTAGCTATGTCATAGTATATATCAATCAGCCGATTTTTTCATCCGAGAGAGGCGAACTATGGATAGCTTTCAACGGACAAAACGACTGCGAAAGAGCGACGCTCAAAAATGTGATACTTTTTGGAGATATAAGGGGGATTTTGAGAAAATGAAGCTTTATATAAAAGGGAATAAATGAGTCAAAAACCATTGGGGGCGCAAAAACTAGCGGTACTTATAGATGCTGAGAATGCGCAAGCGTCGCTAACTCCGTATCTGCTAGCAGAGATAGCCAAATACGGCGTCGCAAGCGTCAAGAGAATATACGGCGATTGGACCGGGCCGCAGCTTGGAGGATGGAAAGATACGCTTCTTACTCACTCCATACAGCCAATGCAGCAGTTCCGCTATACAAGCGGCAAAAATGCAACCGATAGTGCAATGATTATCGACGCTATGGATTTGCTGTACACTGGCAAATTTGACGGGTTTTGCCTCGTGTCGTCCGATAGCGACTTTACGAGATTGGCGGCTAGAATTAGAGAGGCCGGGCTTACGGTCTATGGCTTTGGTAGACGCCAAACTCCAAAGGCTTTTGTTGCGGCATGTGACAAGTTTGTCTATACCGAAATTCTCAAATCAGGCGCATCCGAGGAAGATGTGAGCATAGCCGAAAAACCTATCAAAGAGAGTCTCAAGGATGAGAAGCTCCGCACACTCCTATCTGTAGCCGTGGAAGACTCCGGTGATGAGAACGGCTGGGCGAATCTAGGTGCGGTGGGTAGCGAAATCAACAAATACTCCCCCGATTTTGACCCTAGAAACTACGGCTATCGCAAGCTAAGTGACCTTATGAAAGCTACGGGGATGTTCGAGTTTGACGAGAGAGAGCACAAAAGCTCTCAAGCCAAGACGGTTTACGTAAGGCTTAAGAGCGTGAGACGTTAGAGCGGAATAATTTTGCTATCTCATTTGCGGGCATCGGCTTGCCAAAAAGATACCCTTGCCCAAGGCGGCACCCTTCTTTTAGTAGGAGCGCCGCTTGTTTTTTCGTCTCAACCCCTTCGGCGATTACTTCAAGCCCAAGTTCCTTTGAAATAGCAAGTATGGCTCTCACTATGGCTCTATCACCGTTGTCGGATGTTATATCGCTGACAAATGAGCGGTCTATTTTTATCTCTTTTATCGGGAGCCTTTTGAGGTAGCCAAGAGATGAATACCCCGTTCCAAAGTCGTCTATCGAAAGTCTGATTCCCATATCGTTTAGTTTTTTTAGTTCGCCTATTGCTACGCCGTCATTTTGCATGATTCCGGTTTCTGTTATTTCTACCTCAAGAACTTCAGGGCTTAGACCGTTGCGGACTATTGCGTCATGTATTTTTTGGGATAAGTCGTTTTTACTGAAGTCCTCAGCCGTTACGTTGATACTTACTTTTGGAATGTGAAACCCTTTTTTGCCCCATGATTTTATCTGTTCGCACGCTTTATTGATTACTATTTCGCCTATTTGCGACATCAGTCCGCACTCTTCCGCCTCTTGCAAAAAAACTCCCGGCGGCAACACCCCTCTTTTTGGGTGATTCCATCTTATGAGGGCTTCCACGCCCACTAGGGTATCGTTTTGCATATCGATTTGCGGCTGGTAATACAGCGTTAATTCGCCTTTTTTGAGTGCCGTCTTTAGTTCGTTTTGTAACTCTAATCTTTTTTCTGACTCTACGGTTAGCTCTTTCCTATAAAAAGCATATCCGTTTCTTCCGTCAACTTTTGCCTGATACATTGCCGCATCGGCATTTCTTATTAGCGTTTGGTAGTCATCTCCGTCCTCCGGATACATCGCTATGCCGATACTTGCCGTGACGCTCAATTTTTTGCCTGCGACGGTTGTCGGTTTTGACGATGACTCTATGATTCTGGCGGCAAGCTGTGCGGCGTGTCTTTCGCCCTCTATATTTTCAAGCAGTATGGCAAATTCATCTCCGCCTATTCTTGCCAATGTGTCGTCAGCCCTTAATGTTTTTTGTATTTTTTTGGCTATGTCTGCTAGTACGGTGTCGCCTATTTCATGCCCCAGAGTATCGTTGATGATTTTGAATCTATCGAGATCCACAAACAAAAGCGCCGCTTTAAAACCGTATCTTTTCGCATGAGAGATTGCGTGTTCGGTACGGTCTGCCAGCAATGATTTGTTAGCCAAAGACGTTAGTCCGTCGTGATATGCCAGATAGTCCAACTCTTTTGTTCTTGTGTCTATAAAATTGAAAAGCCCCTCTGATACCAAGTTTATAAAATCAAGTTTCGGCGGCGTAAGATTTTTGTATGAAAATTCTTTTTTATCGCCTTCACTGAGAGCTAGGACGGTGGATGAGAAGTTGAGATGTCTAGGTTCGTCATTGTTTGAGAATTCACCGAGTGTAAAAAATCCGTTCACGTTTCCTGCCTGAGCGGTATTTTTTGCCTCAAACTCCAGAATCGCCCTCGGTAAAAAAAACTTTCTTCCGATGCAGTAGTATGAAAATACGGCCTCCGGTTGACCCAGTGTTGCGGCTATGTTCGAGAGTGTTTTGTTGGACTCGATTACGTGCGCTATGTTGCCGTAGCCTATATGTACTTTGTCCCCCGTATTGACGTTGCCCGATACAATGAACGATTCCCCGTCCAAGGCTATTACGCCCCTTGCCACAAGCTCATCCCCGCGCTTTACCATTAATGGAAAAGCCGACCCTATCGACAAGAGCCCTTTGGCTACTTTTTTACCGAGGTAGTGCCTAAATATCGAAATCGGTGTTTTGCCGTTTATGGATTCTATCCGATGCTTGTCCGCCTTGGTGATAAGCATTTCACGCCCTATTGCTTGCCATCCAAAGGCGCAATCGTGTCTGACTCTTAGTGTTTGAGAGTTTAGCGATACTGCTACGGCGCCGTTTTGGATTATTTTATTTTGAAATATGACGAAGGTGTCCGTGAAACTCTTTGTGGATGCCAGCCCGCCAGCTATGACGGTATTTCCGAGTACTTTTGCCATCCCTTTGAGCAGCTCTTCCCCGTTAATCGAAGCGGCGTCCGTAAAAACTATTACCGCCTTGGTGTCGGGCTTTATTATTTTGGACGCTAGTTTTTTGCCGTTTTTGAAATCGTCCGCATTGCTTGTTATGAAGTCTGCGCTTAGCTGCGTATCGTCGAAACGGCTGATGGATATTGTTGCGCAAGATTGGGATATTTGTGACCCGTTGATGCTCTCATCTGTGGATGCCCCTATAAGAACGGCATTTGGATAGTAGGATTGTATGTCTAAAAGTATATTTTTTAGCCAATCCTTGTCGGTTGAAGCAAAAAATAATTGTATTAGTGTATTGGACGAGTTTGTTTCAAACGTCGGTTTTTCCAGACGTTCACCCGCTTTTAACATAATAGTTTGGTTGGTCATTTTGGCTTTACCGTAATTTTTTTGTCACTTTTTTAATTCTAGCCAATTTGACCAAAAAAAGGATAAAATCTTTAAAACACACGGCAAATAAGGGGTTTTCTGTTGAAGCGGATAGGTTTTATTTATTTTGTTTTATTTCTTGCCGCGCTTGGGGTTGCCGATGCTTCGGATGGCTTTAAAAAAAGTTTTTTTGCGCCATGGGGAAAGGAAGACGCGGCAAAAGCACATATCGGTTTTAGCGAAAGCTTTGATTTTGAGTCAAATACGACTTGGTTTGGTGAAAATCTAATGCCGATTAATAAAAATGAAATATACGAACTTACAAAAAACGCAAAAGACTCCCTTAAGACGCCAATATTCAAAAACGGTATAGTTTTGCAAAATAGCGATTTAAGAGCGCTTCCGACCAAAAAACCGTTTTTCAAAAATCCGTCTTTGGCAGGGGAGGGGTACCCGTTTGATTATTTACAGGAGAGCCGGATATATATATCCTCTCCCATAAAGGTTTTGTATTCCAGCAAAGGGCGTGATTATTTTTTTGTAAAAAGCCCTGTCGGTTACGGCTGGATAGACGCTAGACATATCGGTTTTACTGACGCTAGGTTTGAAAAACTATACAAAAAATCAACGCTAGCTACACCCTTGGTGGACAAAAAGCCTTTATATGACGCAAGCGGAGATTTTGTCGAGAATTTGAATGTAGGGACTGTCTTGCCTATCGGCTATTATCCGTCAAAAGGCAATGCCTCTAAAGCTGTTTGGAAAAAGTACAAAAAAAACCAAAACATCTCTGCTATGCCGATAAAGATAAACGATGAAAGCGTCGCTTTGTCTGCATACAATCTATACGGCGAGCCGTACGGTTGGGGCGGCTATCTGGACAATAGAGATTGCTCGATGTTTTTGCGGGATATTTTTGTCGCATTCGGTATTTATCTGCCTCGCAACTCCTCACAACAGGCGGTCGGGTATACGGATATCGGCAAGCTGGACAATAATGGCAAAAAAGAGTATATCTTGGCAAGCGCAAAACCTTTTCGAACGCTTATCTATCTCAAAGGGCACATTATGCTCTATGTAGGCAAGGGTGCAGACGGGGAGCCGCTAGTGATGCACGACGTATGGGGTATTAAGAGTTTTGAAAATGGCATAGAGGGGCGAAAAATGCTTGGCGGAGTAGTTGTAACAACTATGGAGGAAGGAAAAGGGGAGCCCTGGTTTGACGAGAATAAAAGCTCTATTCTTACCAAGACCCTCGGAATAAAAGATATCTATTAGGTTCCAAACACCTCTAGCTTGTTTTTGAGTCCTTCTGCCATAGAGTGTAGATGGTCGGCGGCAGCGGCTATATCTTCCACGCTTTTTGAGTTTTGAGCCGAGATTGCGCTAATTTCATCTATTTTTGAAAGTATTTCTTCTGTGCTTTTTGTATTTACTATCGATTTCTCGACAAGAGCCTCGACCATTGTGGTTGCACCCTGCATCGTCCCTATACTTTCGCTTATTTTGCTCTCCACGGCTTCGGAGGATAGCGCCAGCCCTTTTGCGGTCTCCGTATTTTGCTCCATCTCTTTTGCGGCGTCCGTAATGGCCTCTACTACTTGATTTATTGTCGTACTTATGTCGGATAGGCTGTCTTGCGTCCTCTCTGCAAGCTTCCTTACTTCATCGGCAACAACGGCAAATCCTCTTCCGTGCTCACCGGCTCTTGCGGCTTCTATTGCGGCGTTTAGGGCTAGAAGGTTTGTCTGGTCCGCTATTTCGGCGATTACCGATAGCACCTCTTTTACCTTTTCTGTTTCGCTACTTAGATGCGATAGTTTTGTGGCAAGCTCCATCTCTACTTCAACGCTGTTTTGCACTTTGCCGACCATTGAGAGTATCTCTTTTCCGGCCTCTTTTAGTCTGGTATTTGCGGACTCTATTTCTCCGATAGTCCCCTTGGCTTGTATCGCAGATTCGTCTAGTATGTTTTTTAGTTTTGCGCCTTGTTCTACGGATAATTCAGTTAGCTTGGTCTGTTCCGTTACCCTTGTCCCTATGGCGTGAGATGTCGAGCTTAGTTGTGCGGCAACAGCGGCATTTTCCCCTGACGTTAGCTTGGCGCTATGGAGCGTATCCCTTACTATCTCTATGAGGTTGTTAAAGTCGGTAGCTACTTTGCCTATTTCGTCCAGATTGCCTACGCTTACCTTGTTGTCAAGATGCTTGCTTTCGGCTATTTTTTTGACCTCTTTTTCTATCCCCTCGGTTTTGAAGATAATATATCTGCTTAGCATGATTAGCGGTAAAAATCCTATTAGAAACACTATGACAAATATTATTCCGAGGATTATTTTTGAGTTTGACATAACGGCGTAAATCGATTCTTCAGATCTTTTTGCCACCTCTTCTTGTGCTTTGGTTACCTTGTGGAATGCTTCTCTGGCTTCATCTGCGGGAGGTGTGGCTACTTGCTTGTACTCCGCATAAAGGGCATCTAGCGATTCTCTGCTTACCCCAGTACTTTTTAGCTTTCCTACCGTCTGTATCGCTACGTCTACAAATTTCATCGTTTTTTCAAACGATTCTTTTGTTATTGGAGTATCTTTCGGCTCTGTTATTTTTAGTAGATTTTCAAAGTCTTTTTTGATTTTTGAGCTGCTCTCTTCGAGTTTTTTCATATTTTTTTCAAAATCGTTACCGAGCATTATGTCTCTGGTGAGGCGGCTTACGTAGTTTAGCTCTTTGTTGATGCTCATTGTGTAGACTTCACCTTTGTAGGCAAACTCTTTGTAGTGCTGAAACTCGTCTTTTATATAGCCTATCAGATAAAGCACCAAAACAAAAGTGAAGCCGTACATCATTATAAGCCCACCGGTAATAATCATCAGCTTTTGTTTTATGCTAAAGTTCATTTACTCACTCCGTTTATTTTTATTTGAAATTTTAATATTCATTTGTTGCGTTACTATCGCAAAATTTTTCTGTTATTTCGATGAAACTGCGAGAGGTGGGCATATTTTGGATATTTTTTGTATCAGTTTTTCAACTTTTTAGTGTAAGATAAAGCAAAGAAACTTCCGTAAAACAAGGGCATCATTTGAGCTATAGAGCCGCTATTTTATTTGTATTTACGCTGACATCCGTCGTTGGAGCGGAGCTTATAACTCCAATCCCTTTTTCCATGCCTTACGATACGGCAAAAGCGGCGCTTGGGGAAAAACTCTTTTTTGATACCTCTTTGTCGGCGGATGGCAGTGTCTCTTGCAATTCATGCCACGATTTACGCACTTCCGGTACCGATAATGTTGAAAGCTCGGTCGGAGTAGGGGGCAAAAAAGGACAAATCAATTCCCCTACGGTTTATAACTCTGTTTTTAATTTTGCGCAGTTTTGGAACGGGAGGGCAAAAGATTTAAGAGAGCAAGCCAAAGGCCCGATACTAAACCCTATCGAGATGGCAAATACAAAAGAGGGGGCGGTAGCTTCTCTTGTCAAAAACAAAGCATATGTTGCAGAGTTTGGCAAGCTATATAAAGACGGAATCACCTTCAATAACATAGCGGATGCGATAGCCGAATTTGAAAAAACACTTATTACGCCCGATTCAAAATTTGATAGATATCTCAGAGGTGACAAAAGCGTGCTAAACGCAGCCGAAAAACAAGGGTATGAGCTGTTCAAAGATAAAGGGTGTATCAGTTGCCACAACGGCGTCAATATCGGCGGCAATATGTTTCAAAAAATAGGTGTAGTACTTGAATATAAAGACCCAAAAAAGATTAGCGGACGTTTTGAGGTTAGTAAGAAGCAATCCGATAAAGATATGTTCAAAGTGCCGACCCTTAGAAATATAGATTTAACGTCTCCTTACTTTCACAACGGACTAGTAAAAGACTTGGACGAGGCCGTAAGACTAATGGGGCGTCATCAGCTTGGGATAGAGCTAAGAGACGGTGAAGTCAAAAAAATAGTCGCCTATCTAAAAACACTTACCGGTAAAAAACCTATGCGATATTCAAAATGAGATACAAAGACCATACGCGCGCTTTTATCGCATTTTTATTTGTTTTTTTACTTGTCATGGTGATGTTGTTTATGAAGACAAAATCGATAGACGAGAAAAACTCAAAAAGCTATTCGCTACTGGAAGATGTCTACAAAATAGAGCTTTTATATCATGAAGTAGAAAGCATAGTCTCCAACGAGCTTTCGTATGTAAACTATGACATGCTAAATAGTAGATTTGCCGAGTGCGATAGGCTCATAGGCGAATTGGAAAACTCAAAAGAGCTGTTGATGCTCTCTAACGATAAATATAGATTAAACAGTCTAGTCTCATCGTTGCGAGAAGATTTCTCAAAAAAACGTGAAGCGGTTGAAAGCTTCAAATCTTTAAATGCCGTTGCCGCCAATTCCACTAGATACCTAAAGTCTGATCCTCAAATGTACGGCACTCCAAAAATGGTAAGACTTTTGACCACCATCTTTACGGTCAGTGTTGATAGAAGCATAGATACCGCCTCTTTGGCAAAAGAGATAGACGCTCTCGGTTCAAGCAAGAGCGAGATGATGTTCAAAATACACGGCACAAGCATACTCAGAGCTACCGAGGCTATGCGCCAAATCTCCTCGATGTTTGCCCCTAACGTAACGCCTGTCTCGGAGTTAAAAAAAGGGATTATACATAGGTTTGGCGAGGAGCAAAAAGCAGACAGACTCATAAAAAATTATCTATACGCTGCCTCTTTTGCCGGAATTTTTGTTTTGGGCGTTTTGTTTTTGTTTTTCTCAAAAAATAGAAAAGAGCTTTACAAATTTCACTATGCGATAGATAAGAGCGACGCATTCGTGGCCATGACGGATTTTGACGACAAGATTACCTATGCGAACGATATTTTTATTGCGACTCTTGGCAAAAACAAACTGCTCGGTGAGGCTATATTTTCCGTTCTTGATGTCGATGCAGTCGATAATATCAAGGGCGCGTTGAGACTCAGAACGCCGTATATAGGTGAAGCAAAAATCCATAACGGTGAAACGGATATACAACTAAAACTTACCGCCATAGGGGTTTATGAGGGTGATGCGCTTGTTTCTATCTTGTATATGGGTATGGATATAACAAAAGAGAAAAAGCTCGAAGAAAAACTTTTGCAAATGAATAAAAACCTAAATCTACTTGTAGAAGACAAGGTTTTGGAGTTGAAGCAAAAAGACATAATGATTTTGCAACAGTCCCGTTTTTCTGCAATGGCGGAGGCTATATCGAGCATAGCGCATCAATGGAGGCAGCCTCTAAATGCCCTTGGTATCATAGTCCAAGATATAAAAATGGCTTCCGACTATGGAGAGTTGACAAAAGAATATCTGGATGAATCCGTTTCAAAATCAAAAGATATCATCCTTGAGATGTCAAAAACGATAGACGGCTTCAGAGGGTTTATGAAGAGCGGGCAGGAAAGAGAGGTGTTCGATATATCTTTTGCCGCGCAAAAAGCGGTTTTGCTGAGCGATTCTGCTTTCAAAAATAGTCTTGTGAAGCTTGAGATAGAGTATCCCAAAGAGCCTATATTTATTGACGGATATTTGAGTGATTTTGTCCAGTCTATGCTCGGCATACTTATGAACTCAAAGGAAAATTTCGACCAAAATCAGCACAAAGACCCTAAGACAAAAATAAAAATCAAATCAGACGAAGAGTTTGTAACGGTCTATATTAGCGATAACGGCGGTGGATGTTCGCGAGAGGTCTTGGATAATATATTTGAGCCTTATTTTAGCACCAAAGGTTCGCAGTCGGGTACGGGCATAGGATTGTTCCTTGCCAAGACGGCAATAGAAAAGAATATGGGCGGAACGGTAGAGGCTTACAATGCAGAGGATGGCTTGACGGTATCCATGAGGCTACCGATATACCATCCGCATGCTAGTGCTATCTAAGTTGCGCAGAGTATCCGTGCGGTTTTAGTTTTGCGTTAAGAGCGTTGATGTCGATGTCTTTTTCTGTTTTAACGACCGCTTTTTCATCTTTTAGGTATATCTTGGCGTCTTTTACACCCTCCGTTTTCATGAGGGTCTCCTTGACGCTTCCGGCACACATTTGGCAAGTCATACCCTTGATTGTTAGCTGTATCTCTTTTTCTGCGGCAAAAGCAAATACGGCGCTTAATAGACAGGTCAACAATATTTTTTTCATAATATAAATCCTTTGTTAAATTGGTAAATCAAGGAAAATAACGAAAGCGCCCCAAATCGTATAGAGTGCAAACCCAAAAATAAGAAGAGCCGATATTTTCGATGCAGCTTTTCTAAAATCTGTTTTTTGGAGTATTCCAGAGGCATAAGCCAGTGTAAGCATAGGGAGCATCGTCGATAATCCAAAAATAAACATAATAAGGGCGCCCTTTAGCGCTGAGCCGCTGGCTGCCGCAGATGAAGCGAAGAAGTATACGAGACCGCAAGGGAAAAAGCCGTTTAGTACGCCAAGAGACAAGAATGAGCTTTTGGAATCTGATTTTAAAAGTCTTTGAAAAGCGGTTTTGAAAAATGATATTTTCGTAAAATCGTATTCCAAAAACCTAGATACCCACGCAAATCCAAATAGCCACAATGCAACGAGCAGCATAACTATTCCGGCAAATAGATACAAAGAGGCTCTTAGGTCTGGACTGAGCGCGAATACACTACCGATAAGCCCCGCTATCGCCCCTATAATCGTGTAGCTAATAGTTCGTCCGAGATTGTATAATAGATGGGACGTAAGGCGCTCTTTTTGTCCAAAATGCGCCCCGACCTTGGTAGAGCTATAGGCTAGCACAAAGCCTCCGCACATACCGACGCAATGTCCTAGACTACCGAAAAATGCGGCGGCGGCGATGGCAAGTAAGCTAGCGTTTTCCAAACAAGACCCTCTAATTTTTTAGAATTTATACCCTAGATTCGCATAAACAAATCTTCCCGGTTCGTTTAGATGGATGTTCGGTTGGTTTGATATAAACAGCATATTTGAATTGGAGCCATGTATATAATAGTTTTTGTTGAGTAGGTTGTCAACGCCCACCCATGCAGACCAACCTTTGGCAAACTCATATCCGGCTTTTAGATTGACGACAGCCCATCCTGCCGTTGATTCTTCTGCAAGTGTACCGTCGGAATCGGTAGCTTTTTGTCCTGCGGCCGCTATCCATTCTAGCTGAGAGCTAAATCTCCCCATTTCGTATTTTGCGGCGACTCTAGCTTTTAGAGGCGGTATATTTCTAAGCTCTTTGTCGTTGAGCGTTACGTTTTGATATGCCGTTTTGGACTCTTTTTTGCCGAATGTCTGCGCTATCCCTGCTTCAAATGATAGTCCGCTTTCGTGCATATATGCACCGGACACATCCCAGCCATACATCGTTGCGTCTACATTATCATACGTGAAAGCGGATGGGTTATATCTATACATGTAGATGTAATCTTGCAGTTTTGAATAAAATGTGTTGACTTTGAAAGCTACGCCGTCTTTTGCATACGAATACCCGGCGTCCACTTCGTTATTTATCGTAGGTTTCAGCCCTGCATTACCTCTTCTGTTATGCACCATTAGATGGTATTTTTCTGCACCGTCCGGCAGTCTTACCGTATGCCCAAAACCGGCATATACGTATCCCGCACCAACGGCGTATTTTGCCATTAGGCTTCCGGAGAAGTTGTTCCAGCTGTCATCCGGATTTGCTAGTATTTCAGCCCTATTTGCCACGGATGTTCCGGCGGCTCTTACTTTGTCTTCGTCAAGCTCCATTTTTGATACATCGTATCTAATTCCGGCATCCACGCTCAGATTTCCGTATGTTTTGGCAAGTTTGCCGTATAGTCCGTAGTTTTTTGTCGCTACTTCTGCCAGAGGATACGGTACACCGGATACGCCGCTAGATAGTGTTTGCGTTGCATAGTTGGAGTAGTTTTTTGCATCCCATACTCTTTTATAGTAGTCAGCCCCTATTTTGACCAAGTGCCCTGCTAGATTTGCCGTATTTTCTGCTTTGATACCGTCCGTTTTGCTCTCTACATAGTATGACAAGATTGAAGCTCCGGTATTTCTAAAATCTGTTCTCATATCATGCTTGACTTCGTTGTTGTAGGCTGATATTTCAAATTCATCAGATAGAGAGCCTAGTTTTTTGGCTTTGTATCCTATTGTGTACATATCGGTGTCGTCTTTGAATGAGTCCATACCGAGGGACGGATATAGTATGGTATCAGGCCTGTCGGCAAAGTAGCTTAGATATACCTCGTGATTTTCTGTCGGCGTAAATGTCAGTTTTGCAAAGTAGCTCTGTTTTTCAAAAGCGTCTTTGTCTTTTATATTGATATCGTTTCTGTACATTTTGTTGTTTGAAGCGTTGGTTGCGGTAGGGCTATAGTTTACTTCATACATAGACGAGCCGCTACCGTCTTTGTATTGGCCCATTTTCTCTTTTGTATAACCGATTTGTGCTTTTACGGTTTTGTTTCCGGCATTTAGATTTGCGTCTAGTTTTTGAAAGTCAAAGCTACCGTATCCTGCGTTGATATTTCCCGATACGCCCTCTTTTGGAGCCTTGGATACTATATTGATACTTCCCGCAAGAGCGCCTGGGGACGCGACGTCAAAAGGTCCTTCGATTATCTCTACCTTTTGTACATTTTCCGCCGACAAGTGATATGTGGGAGGGTCCATTCTGTTTGGGCAAGCGCAGTGAATGGCTTGACCGTCTACGGTTACCCTCACGTCGTCTTTATAAAAACCCCTCATTGAGATATCGCCCGCAGCGCCCGTTTTTCTAACCGTCGATATTTCCGGGTAGCTGTTTGAGAGTATTTGAGCTATGTCTATTTTGTTCGTAAATTTGATTTCTTCGCTGGATATTGCATCCTTGAGCGATTTTTCAGACTCGCCCCTTACCGTTATTTTTTCAATCATTATCTCGGATGCCATTAGCGCCGAACTCAGCGCCAAAGATAGCGTAAATAGTTTTTTCATAAGTTCCCCTGCCGTTATAAATATATAGCTGGGAATATATGCAGTCTCTGTTAATTATCTGTTAATTTTTATTTTTGTAACGATTTCGTATGAATAATTTATATAAAGTACGAAATAGTATTAACTAATATTTAAAAATAATACTGATAAAGTTACAGTTAAATTTAATTTAACCAAAAGGATGGCTTTTGTTGAAACGGGGTTTTAAAATTTCACTTGCTGCATGTGTCTCTATGGGGGTTAGCTGTTTTGCGGCGGATAGCATTCTGATAGATACTATTACGGTAACGGCAGATTATACGACTGAGGGCGTCATATCAAGCTCAAAGGCAGATGCAAAAAAGATTCAGACGGGCTCATCGCAGACGATAGCAGATGTCCTTAAAAATGAAGCACAAATAGATGTCCGTAAAAGGACGGCTGTGGGCGATAACGGTGATATACTATCAATTAGGGGATTATCGGCAAACAGAATAATGCTCAACTTTGACGGAAGACCGCTCAATGCTGCAGGAATAAACGGTGGACACTATATAGACTGGGGCACGATACCGCTTGAAAATATAGCAAAAATAGAGGTCATCAAGGGCGGTAGCTCGATAGAATACGGACACAATGCACTCGGCGGCGTAATCAATATAATCCCCAAGATGCCTACGGCAAAACCGACCGCAAGTATAGAGGCGATAGCCGGAGCGTGGAATACTAGCGGAGAGGGGTTTCAAAATCTTCGTTTTTCACATGCATATAAGCCGTCAAATTTTGGCTATACGATATCGGGAAGCTACGAGAATGCCGATGCATACTTGTGGAATAACGACTTTGAAGCAAAAAACATCTATATGTCGCTCTATTACGACATTGCCGAAGGCACTAGGCTTAGCTTCGGCTTTACGCATGCATACTCCAAAAGAGGTTTTATAAAAGACAACAATCCTGACGGTGCGGCATACAATGAGCGGATAAATCCGGAATATCCGATATCATACGGCGATACCTTGGCCGGAGGCGGCAATAACCCCATACTTCTAAGAGTCGGAAACGGTGCTTTTTGGGAGAAGAAAAAATATTTGCTTGATGCGGGACTGCTACAAGATATAGGAGACGGCTACGCTGAATTGAAGCTGTTTTCAAACTATGAAGATAGACATGAAGAGAACTTTTCGCCGATAGACGGACACAAAGTATTCGATAGGGATGTGCAAAGCGATAGGACGCAAGGCGGTACTCTAAAATTCAAGCTTCCCTACAAAAACAATGAGTTTACGCTAGGTACTAGCTATACCAAGATGGGTGTCGGTAACTTCAAAATAAACTACTACGACCAAGCATTTAACGGCGGCGTATACAGCTCTCCGAATGTCGGAACATACATCATTCAGCAAGGATTTTTTGCGGGTGACAGCATAGATATGTTTGATAAAAAACTAAATCTAAATATTGGCGCAAGATATGATAAATTTGACATCTATCCGTATGACAGCGTCACATACAAAAGGGTCACAAACGCCGCCTTTTCGCCGAAAATGACGCTCACCTACCGTATCAACGAGGCAAATACGGTGGCTCTTGCGGCGTACAAAAACTATCGTACACCTGGGATTCCTGAGAGCTATTGGCACTTCAATGCCGCAAACCCAACACCGGCAACTCAGACTGCAGTCAGAAGTTCGCCGCTAAAACCTGAGGCCTCAGATAACATAGAGGTGTCATATAAATACAAAATGTCAAAAGATGAATTTATCGGGCTTAATGCATTTTATATGAAAATAAAAGACTATCTGCAATGGAGAAGCGTAAGCGGTACCGATAGGGCGGTATATAATGTGGACGCCGTGACTATCAGGGGTATATCTATTGAAGGCGCCAAAAATCTTACGGAGTGGGCAAAAGCGTCTGCATCCTTGACTCATCAAAATAGCAAAAAAAGTGGAGATTTCCTAGATAGTGCAAACTTGATGGAGTCGCTAGAGTACTCTCCAAGATACAAGGCAAACGCCGCATTTGATTTCAAGCTACCGTTCGCAAATTCGTCATTCTCCACAAACACTAGATATTATAGCGCCCAAAAAGCATTCAATTACCAATCGAGAGTTGTAGATGTCGGCGCATATAGCGTCACGGATATAAGTCTCAAAGCACCGATATTCAAAGGGGCTACGCTTGAGCTATTCGCCGACAATGTGTTTGAGCGAGATTATCAAGACAAATACGGATATGCGACCGTTGGAAGAGTGGTCGGTACGGCGTTTAGATACAACTATTAGGACTTAAGAGATGCACAAAAATAAACAAGCGCATTTTTGGAATAAAAAGGCAAAAAGCTATCCCGTGTATGACGCTAGTGAAAACTCAAGCGCAAAAAAACTACTCAAAAAGCTAAAAGAGCGTGGCGTGGAGCTGGAAGGTAAGAGGGTGCTTGACATAGGATGCGGCACGGGGCGCATGTCTATTGAGATAGCCAAAACGGCAAAAAGCGTACACGGCGTAGATGTGTCAAAAGAGATGCTCTCACTGTTTGAATCTAGCGCGGCAAACGAAGGTGTGGACAATATCAGCGTAGAATGCGGTGATTTTGGGGCTTTGGCTTTGAATGACGGATATGATATCGTTGTAGCCACTATGACGCCGGCTTTGCAGAGTATGGATGATTTTAAAAAGGCGATTTCTCTTGCAAATGAGAAATTCGTGTATGTAGGCTGGGGTCGCAATAGAAGTGCACCGCTACTAGAGAGGGCATTTGAGCTGCACGGCGGCAAGCTGCATCTGCCATTTGGTGCGCCAGGGGCTAGCGTGTTTTTGAGAGAGATGGGCTTTGACGCCGAGCCTGAATACGGCGAAGAGGTATGGGAGCATGAGGCTAGTATCGAAGAGGCGATAGAAGAGATGTGTTGGCATATAGAGATAGGCGGAGTGACGCCCGATAGAGCTATCGTTGAAAATTTGCTAAAATCTGAATTTACGGATAGGGTCAAGCACTCTCATACGGTAGAAACGGGGCTTATTATATGCGAAATCTAAAAATTTTACTCTTGCTTTGTCTTTTTGTTTCGCAACTTTTTGCAATCAAAGTGACGGATGCGGCAGGGCGTGAAGTAGAGATAAAAAAAGAGGTCAAAAGGGTCGTTCCGCTCTCCTCAACGCTCAGGATGATGACATATTTGGGAATCTCCGATATGGCGGTGGCGACCGAGGCTATTGAAAAAAGAGATACAGACTCAAGGCCTTATACATTTGCGACATACAAAAAAAGTGCGCTTTTACCTGTGGTGGCCGAAGGCGGGGCAGGGCGAAGTGCAGATCTTGAGAAGATAGTTGCACTAAAACCGGATGTGATACTCACATCGTTTGTGGATAAACAGACCGCCGACTCTATATCGCAAAAGAGTGGCATTCCCGTAGTTGTTCTCTCTTATGGGGCAAACGGATATGACGAAAATAGTTTTTTTGCCTCTTTGCGGACACTTGGAAATATAAGCGGTAAGGGCAAAAGGGCGGAAGAGCTGATAGGCTACATAAAATCTCTGGATGCAAAGCTGGAAGGGTATGCAAAAACAACGCAAAAGGCATACATTGGTGGAGTGGCAAATAGGGGTCAGCACGGCATAGGCTCTAGCGAGGCTGATTTTTTCGGTTTCAAAAAAAGTGGACTTTTGAATGTGTCGGATGCCACGGGTAAAAAAGGACATCTATTTTTAGACAAAGAGTTTGTACTCCGTTCAAATCCAGATATTTTGTTCGTTGACGGCGGCGGGTACGGCAATATAGCGGAAGAGTACGCCAAGGAGCCGAAGTTTTTTGAGCTTATATCGGCGGTCAAAAAAGGGAGAGTTTTTATGAGTTTGCCGAATGTCTTTTATGGGCCAAATGTTGAGACGATGTATGCAAATGCGTTTTTCTACGCAAAAAGCGCTTACGGGATTGATATTAACATGGAAAAAACTGCGGGCGAGATATTTATCAAATTTACGGGAAAAGATGCATATCCGGTCATGAAAGCTAGATACGGGGGCTACTCAAAGCTGTTGTTTAACGGCGGCAAAATCACAAAAGAGGTTCGTTAGTTTGCGCTCAAACTATTTCCGTTCTCTTTTTATTAAAAATCTCGTGTTGCTATTCGCTTTTTCGGCGATGACGGTTTCGGCATTTTATTCGCTTACGGTCGGCTCTTACGAGAGCGGTTTTGAGATGCTGAAACTTTTGTTTGTCGCTCACGATGAGACGGCGTGGTATCTGGTGGAGGAGCTTAGGGCTCCAAGGGTGATTAGCTCCGTTCTTGTCGGCTCCGCACTTGCCGTCAGCGGAGCCGTGATGCAAAATATCCTTAGAAATCCACTCGCATCCCCTTTTACGCTCGGTATCTCGCATGGAGCGGCGTTTGGCGCTACGCTAGCTATCACCGTGTTTGGAGCGGGGACGCTCACCTATGCAGGTGTGGGGGCAAAATTTGCAGATTCGGGGAGTATTGCCGTATTTGCGTTTTTGGGCTCTCTGGTTAGCTCCGCTTTGATACTAGCTCTTTCTGCCGTTAGGCGTAGTGCGCCGGAGTTTATAGCTCTGAGCGGTATAGCGATAGGGGCTTTTTTTGGCGCCCTTACGATGCTGCTTCAATACTTTGCTACCGATTTTCAGCTGGCGGCTACGGTGTTTTGGAGCTTTGGAGATTTGGGTAGAGCGGGGTATAGTGAGATTTATATCGTTGCGGCTCTCTGCCTGCCTGCTATCGCTCTGCTGTGCATTCTTGGATGGTCGTTTAATGCGATGCTTCTAGGCGACATAGAGGCAAAGTCCCTTGGCGTTAATGCGGGAGCGCTTCGTATAGGCTCTATCTTGCTAGCTACGGTGCTTGCCTCATCTGCTACGGCGTATTACGGGATTATCGGTTTTGTCGGTCTCATTGCGCCTCATATCGGACGGATATTTGTCGGCGAGGATTATCGCTATCTTACGCCGCTCTCCGCTGTGCTAGGGGCTACGCTTTTGATACTCTCCGATATCGCCTCTCGCACCGTGCTTGCCCCTACCATACTCCCCGTAGGTATTTTGACCGCTATGCTTGGCGCTCCGCTGTTTTTGTATTTAGCCACATTCTCCAAAAAAAGGTCCTCGCATGCTAGAACTTAAGAGCATATCTATCAAAAGAGGGGCAAAACTTATCGCCGATTCGCTTTCGTTTGAAGCAAAAAGCGGGGAGCTGACGGCTATAGCTGGACCCAACGGCTGCGGCAAGACTACGTTACTTCATACCGTCTCAAAGCTCATCAAGCCTATCGACGGAGCAGTGCTGATAGACGGCAAAGACACAAAAGAGATGAGCCTAAAAGAGCTATCTTCTAATATGGGTTTTTTGCCGCAAAAGACTAGAACGCCGCAGATAAAAGTATTTGATTTGGTGCTTTTGGGGCGCAAGCCTATATTTGGTTTTGTTCCCAAAAAAAGCGATTTTGATAAGGTGGAGCAGATACTAAACAGCCTAAATATGGAGGAACTGGCAGATAGGGAATGCGACTCTCTTAGTGGTGGAGAGTTCCAAAAAGCGCTTCTTGCCAAAGCTTTGGCACAAGAGCCTAGGGTGATGCTGCTCGATGAGCCGACAAACCATCTGGATGCAAAAAATAGAGTTGAGATTTTGTCGCTTTTTAGGCGTATCGCAAAAGAGCAAGGTATATCTGTCGTAGCAGTGCTTCATGACGTTAATGATGCTTTGAGATTTGCAGAGCGAACGGTTTTGCTAAATCGTGGCGAGTTATTGTTTTTTGACAAAACCGATATGTTGAGAGAAGAGCATTTGGAGAATTTGTATGATACGACAGTAAGGTTGCATAAAAGCGACTTTTGTAGTTACGCTATTTTTGGAGTCTAGCTATATTGCGGTAACTCAATGACAAAACATGCCCCATGAATGGTGTTTTCGGCGTGTATTTTGCCGCCGTGATGCTTTTCTATTGTTTGTTTGGCCATGTATAGCCCCAGGCCGACCCCTTGGGCTTGGTATTTAGTAGTGAAGTATGGATCAAAGATTTTTTCTATAACGTCATTTGCTATCCCGCAGCCGCTGTCCGAGAGTTTGACGACAATTCCCCCGTTTTTTTCATTGATGGCTATTTCTATGTGTCCGCCGGTTGAGCCGTCTTTTGACTCTATCGCCTCTTTGGCATTCAGTAGGAGGTTTAGTATCGTCTGTTCAAAATCGTTTTTGTAGCCCGAGATAGCGTGTTTGCCGTTGTAATTACAAATGACTTTGATGTTTGCACTATCAAGTAGAGCCGAGATGATTGAGAGCGACGAATCTATGGAGTCCTCTATGCAAAACATTTGTTTTGTTTCGTCTGGGGTAAAAAAATTCCTAAATCCGTCTATGGTCTTTGACATCGAGCGTATAAGCGCCATCCCTTTTGTGTTGCACTCCTCAATATCCTTTTCGGTCAGAATGCCGCTTTTGTAGTCGTGATACGCATTTTGCATTATTAGCCCCACGGCGTTTAGAGGCTGTCTCCATTGGTGGGCTATTAGGCTTATCATCTCTCCTAGCGCCGCTATTTTTGATTGCTGAAAAAGGATTTTGTCTTTGTGTCTATTTTTCTCAAGTTCCTCTTGAACTCTTCGCTCAAGCTGCCTGTTTAATTCCTTGAGCTGAACCTTGCTCTCAAAAGAATCATTGATGGCTCTTGAAATATCACCGTATTCATTTTTTTGAGGCAAGTACTTTTCTATTGGTGAAATATTTTTTTCTTTTAGAGCATTTGATATGTCGTGAAGCGGCGAATTAAAATATCTCCTCATTAGCAATACAAAAGCAATAACGACAATGAACACGTGAACAAGGGCTATGGTGAGCGTATTTTTGGCGTAGCCGTCTATCGTTTTTGCAACGTCGTTTTGCATAGATATATGAAGATTGCCTATCTGTTTGTCATTTATATCTTTGAGCGGGATATCCTTACTTATAATGCCCGAAGAGATGTCGTGTTTGTCGCCTATTTCTTCTATTTTTGCCTCTACCTGCCCGATGTCTTTTATCTCGTCTATGTATTTATGGTCCCAATGTTTTGCGACGATTAGATAGCCGTGAGGGTGTGTAGTTTTTTGTTTCCCGGTGGAATATCTAATAGGTGAGCCAAAAAACTCTACGATGCCGTGTTTTGTTTTTGCGAAAAAATGTATCTCGCGCGTCTCTTTTGGATTAAAATACTCTTTTTCTATAACGGTGTACGGGTCTTTGAGAAAAGCTCTGTCAAATGCAGAATATATAATATTTTTTTGCGTATCTATGATATATATGCCGTTCGAGCCAAACTCCGTCAAACCTTCATCCAGATTGTCCCTGGCCCATCTAGCATCTCTAGTGTTCGTGTATTTCACCAAGTCGTTCCAGTATGCGTAATCGTTTGCCTGCTTGCGATAATATCCGGATTTTAAGGCCAATATCTTTTCTATGCTTGCCGACATCTCTTTGCCCTTTTTTTGGGCTACTATTTCGGCATTGTGCTTTTCATATTGCCATAGGCAAACGGTAGATAAAACAGAGATTCCACAGACGGCTGCTATCGATATTGCAAATTTGCGTCTAATATTCACTATAAATCCATTGTTTGTATTGGTTTGCCACGTTAATATCACTTATTCTATCAGAAAATACGATAGTTGCGGGCCGATAGATGAAATATGCTATGAAAGTGCTAAAAGAGAATTATTTGCTAAAAATAGGGAGTTCTATAAAAAATCTAGCGCCGTGTTCGCCGTTTGTCACGCTGAGCTCGCCGTGGAGATGTCTTTCGATAATCTGTCTTGACATGTAAAGTCCTATGCCGGTTCCCTTGCCTTGTTCTTTGGTGGTAAAGTACGGCTCAAAAACCCGCTCCATAATACCCTCTTTGATGCCACCCGCAGAGTCTTCAAATACTATATCTACATAATCGCCGTTATTTGATACCGCGATATTGATGAACATATTTTCCGGTTTTGTCTCAAGGAGTGCATCTTTTGCGTTGGACAAGATATTCAAAAATACTTGCTCTAGCTCGTTTTTGTAGCCGGTTATGTAGTTTTTGCCGTCATGATTAAAATGTATATCTATGAAATAGTTTTTCATCTGTACGGACACTATGCGGATAGTATCTAGCAAGGCATCTTCCACGCAGAAGGTCTCTTTTTTCTTGTTTGGGGCAAAGAAATTACGAAAATCGTCTATCGTTCGAGACATGGCCTGAACAATATTCATCGATTCACTCTTGAAGGTATCTATGTATTGCTGGTCAAGCTCACCTAGCTTGTAAGCGGCCGGTACGTCTTGTATATAAAGGCCAAGTGCGTTGAGCGGTTGTCTCCACTGGTGGGCTATGGCGCCTATCATGTCGCCCATAAGCGCCATTTTGGCCTGCTGTATCAAGGCTCTTTCGGTATCAAGCCTTTTTGCGGTCTCTTTTTTGACGCGTTCTTCCAAGTCCTGATTGTATGCCTCAAGCATTTTGCGAGATTCCATGATTGCGGTCTGGTCGTTGATGTGTATGCTCACTATGCCGTTTGCGGCGTCGAGAGGGATTATTTTTATCTCTTGCTGCATTGTTTTGTAAAAGCTGGAAAATAGATTTTTTAGTTCGGCTTTTATGAGGTAGCCGTGCGTAGAAGGTGGCATAAAAGTCATAATTTCAAGCTTCAAGGAGGCTTTTATGTTTCTTTTGAGTGCGTTTAGCCTCTCATCTTCTATCTCGACTACATCGTATAGCTTTTGCCCTAGTGCCGACTCTTTTTTGATACCTGTGACCATCTCAAGCCAGCCGTTCCAGCATAGTATGTTTAGCTCTTTATCCAAAACTACTATTCCGCCGTCGACGGCGTCTAGTATGAGCTTTTCGTATTCAATCATATCTTAGGCATGCCGCTTAGAATAATGTTTAGCACCCCTTCACCGATTAGAATCAGCATTTGTCTGGCTATCCCTTCGGATTCCAGATTGAGTTTTGTCTCAACGAGCATGAACTGCGTAAAGTTTTTCAAATCTTCGCTGCCCAAAGCCAAAAGTCTCTCGTGCTGCACTATCTCCGGCGGTAAAAATATAGTTCTGGCGCTACTCATCTGCGCCATTTGTCCGATACATGCCGATGTAAGTATGTTTGTTATCTCTATCGCTACGCACTCTAGCTCTTTTGCCTCTACGTCCTCTTTTTTGAACAGTAGCTGCGCCAGTCTTTTTGCGTCTTGTTTTGAGAGCATGAAATACGCGTCACCGTTTAGGGAGGATTGAAAAAACTGCTTTATGAGCATCGTGTCGTTGGCTTTTGTTACATGGTTTTGAACTATGTCGTGAAGCCTCTCTATTGGGTAAATACCCACTTTTGGTATCATCAATTCCGCTTTTGTACTTAGCATATCGCCTATTATCGAGGCCGCAAGTCCGAAACTGATATTTATAAGCTCTTTGAGGTAGTCCTCTTCTAATAGCGTTAGTTCTTTATCTACCATCGTCTCAGCCTCCAAAAGCTATTTTGGCGCATATTTCTCGTAGCTCGTCCTCATCTACCGGTTTGTTCAGGACATTTGCAGCCCCGGCTGCCATCAGCTCTTTTTTTGTCTCTTTTTGTCTGTCTGCCGTTACCATAACGACTATTGCTTCGGCTGATATTTTTTTTATCTCTTGCAGAGCTTCCATACCGTTCATTTTTGGCATCGTAAGGTCCATAAATATGATATTTGGATTTTCTCGCTTGAATATTTCTACGGCTTCTTCGCCGTTGCTCGCTTCAAAGAAGTCGGAATTTTTTTTGATGGCTTCCGAAAAAGCATTTTTTAAGAGCATTCTAGCGCTCAGAGAGTCGTCGACTACCAGTATTTTTAATTTATCTATCATGTATGTCCTCGCAAGTGTTATGAAATTTTACTACTTATTTGATGATATTTGGCATAGGCTCGAAAAAGTGATAACCCTGTGACAAGTCTATCCCTATTAGCCGTACATGCTCAAAAACGTCTTTATTGCACACAAACTCGGCAACCGTTTGTATTCCCATCTCTTTTGCGAAATTGTTTATATTTTTTACGATTATTTGCGCACTTTTGTCGTGTGGGAGGTTTTTTATTAGGCTGCCGTCGATTTTTAGCGTATCGACCTCTAGTTTTAATATGTGGTGGAAGTTTGAATATCCGGTACCAAAGTCATCTATCGCAAACCGACACCCAAGCCCTCTAAAAGTATTTATGAAGCTTTTTACTTCGTCATAGCTCTTAATCCCCTCCGATTCCAATATCTCAAAAATAATCTTTTCACCCATTTTGGTGTTTGATATTGTTTCAAATAAAAACTCTTGCATATCTTGTTCGACGATATCGTCAAATGAGAGATTGATGCTGACCGGCAAATCCGATGTTTTGAACATCTCGATAGTTTTGTTTACCATTATCTTTGTTAGCTCCGGATAGAGCCTCATTTTTTTGGAGATTTCCAAAAACTTAAACGGTGAAATTATTTCGCCGTTAGGCATTACTAGTCTTATTAGGGCTTCGTATTTTGCTATCTCTCCGGTCTGGTTGTTTACTATCGGCTGAAAATAAGGGATTATTCTATTCTCGTCTACGGCGCTTTTTATCGTTTTGTGCCAAATAATATTATTTTTTTGCTCTTCGATTTGAAGCATGGATTCTTCAAAAACTAGAAAATGCTTATTTTGTGATTTTGCTTTTTTGAGTGCCATTTCTGCATATTCTATAGTCTTTGTCTCCGTCTTTGCATATCCGGCCGTGATGTTAATGAACACCTCGATGTCGGTGCATAAAAATCCTTTGCTCTCGCACTCTCTTATTAGCTCTTCCATAAATGCTTTGACCGCTGTGTCGCTGTGTCTATCGCCGAATGAAATCGCAAATTCTGCGCCGTTTAGTTTGTAGAGTTTTGTTCCATCTAACTTTGAGACAAAATTTTTGAGCCATTCGCCGTATATTTTTATTACTTCGTCCCCAAATAAAAAGCCGTATACTTCGTTGACATCTTTGAATCTGTCTATGTTTACGATAGCTACCCTTGATATTTTTTGCGCCTCTAGTTCATCAAATAAGATGGTTCTATTCGGTAGTCCCGTTAGCGAGTCGGTGATTAGGTGTTGTTTGAAGGCTTCGCTTTGGTTTAGCGAGTAGATTGCAAATCCTATATCCCCTGCCAGCTCCTCTAGCATGGCGACTTCTTTTTTGTCAAAACCTCCGGCTCTGTCCGTGTATACGCCTAGTGTGCCGAACGGTCTAGAATATATATCAGAACGCAGAGGCAGGGCTATCGAAGAGTTAAAGCCTGATTTTGCGGCTCGCTCTCTCCACGGCTCAAACTCTTTTGAATATGCCAAAAAGTCTACTATTACCGTTTTGTTTTCAAGTATGCTTGTTGCGCTAGGTCCTTTGGATGTAGGGTCTGAAGGGTTGAGGGATATGTGCAAATCGTCGTTTAGATATCCGGTCGGATCGTAAGACTTGTAGGCTATCTTTACGGTATCGTCTACCGCAAAACCTATCCATGCCAGTTTGTAATTCCCAAAGCCAGCCAATCTGTCGCAACTTTGCTGGAGTAGGTCGGTGGTGTTTTTGCTGGATATCAAAAGCTGATTTATATCTGCAACCGTCCGGAGTATTTCATCCAAATGCTTGGTCTCCGCCAGTGAGATTTCAAGCTCTTCTCTTTGGAGTTTGAGCGCCCATAAGCTATCTATGAGGGCTGCCTCTAGTATCGAAAAGTCTTTTATAAAAAAGGCTTTTGATTGCCAATTTGATTTTTTGACATTCTCGACTAGGGTATATATCGGCTTTATAAAAAACTTAGCCGCCAACACCATGACCAAAGAGAGGGCAAAAAATTGAAATATCAGAGCCACTCTCGTATTTTCCCACGCGCTGCTATTGATAGCGCCAAATACGTATTCTTTATCTATCGATAGGAGTACGTATGCTTGTTTTTTTGTCCCGTTGTGGTCGAAATAATCGATTGGGTACTTGAATTTTGAATGCTCGCTTGAGAGTTCGTCTAGTAGTCGGTTGCCTATTTGTTTGTATTCGCTATCGACCGGTTTGTCTTTGAGCGCCCTGTTTGAAGAATATAGGATTGTATTGCCGTCATATGAAAAAGATACCGAATCGATAAGGTAATGGTCGGCTTTTGCTTTATCGAGCGCTTTTTGGATATCGCTTTGACGGTCATTGTTTAGCGCCGAAGCCAAATGCCCTTTGAGGTGAGATAGCTCGCTGCCTATCGAGTTTGCGCTATGTTCCAAAAATATGGAGCGGTTTTTGTAGATTGAGTAGTAGTGAGTTGCCAAAAAAGATAGCATCATAAACACAAGAATTGCCAGAACCGATGTTTTTAATTTCATGTTGACTAAATATCTTTGTTTTTTGGTTTCTTATATATGTGTTGATGTTAGCATAAAAAGCTTAGTTTGATACAATCGAAGAAAGAAAATACAATCATTGGAGAGATGTTATGTTGACTAAATATCTTACCTTGCTATCTTTGTTGTCGTATGTTG
>JBFWKW010000021.1:0-34182 GCA_050252455.1 Campylobacterales bacterium
GAAAGACTTTTTGAGATTGTTTAAAAAGTAGATATGGTGCGGTCGGAGGGACTCGAACCCTCACACTCGTGGAGCACCACCCCCTCAAGATGGCGTGTCTACCAATTCCACCACGACCGCATAAAAAGAAGGCTCCCGCCGAAGCGGGAAGTTAGGCTAATTAACCTAGGAAAGGGTTTGCGTAAAGCGCGATAAGAGCGATAACAAGTGTATAGATAACTTGAGCTTCGATCATCGCAAGTGCGATAAACATTGTAGTAAGAAGCTTGCCGCCCATTCCTGGGTTTCTAGCTGTACCAGCGATTGTTGCAGCGGCAGCATTACCCATACCGATAGCACCACCAAGAGCAGCTATACCAAGACCAACGCCAGCAGCGATGATTGAAGCAGATTTTAGAGTTTGGTTTGCAACTTCACCGTCAGCAGCGAAAGCAGCAGCAGCAAGAGCAAGAATCATAAGAACGATTTTTTTCATTGTGAGTCTCCATAAAAATTTTTGCAATAAGTCAGTTCGGCTTGCGTATCCCTACTAAACACTTTTGCGGGGTGGATTATAATGGATAAAAGCTTAAAGAGGAACTAGCCGCAAGGGCGGCGTAGTTGTTTAATTAGTAATATTTAGCGTTTGCGAGTTCTACTTTATTTTGTGCGGAAGCCATTACCTTGACTTCAACTTCGTCGCCCTCATTCAAATGGTCTCTGACGTTGTTGATTCTCTTGTCGGAGACTTTTGAGATGTGCATTAGCCCCTCTTGACCGTTTGGAAGCTCCACAAATGCGCCAAAATCAACTATTTTCTTGACCTTACCTTTTACCACGGTGCCCGGCTCTATCAGCTCAAACACCTTTGCAGGGGCTTTTGGCTTGGCGATTGTAAGAATATGCTCTTTTGCGCCTATTACTTTCGACTTATCTCGGCCTACGACTTTTACCCTGCCCTTTTCTCTGTCAAGGTCAATAGCTACTTCAAATCTGTCGATTATCTCTCTGATTGTCTTGCCGGCCTGCCCTATAATATCTACTATCTTACCCGTATCTATATGGAATATCTCGGTGCTAGGCAGTATCGACTCGTTAATAGCGATTTCGCTTGCCGCTTTTTCCATAAGACCCAAGATGTGTTCTCTGCCCTCTTTTGCCTGCGTAAGTGCCGCTTTTAGCAGTTCAAAGTCGAGTCCACCTAGCTTAATATCCATCTGAAGCGCCGTTATACCGTCCTTGGTTCCCGCCACTTTGAAATCCATATCGCCGTCAAAATCCTCAAGCCCTATAATATCGCTAAGGATTGCATATTTATCACCCTCTTTTACAAGCCCCATCGCAATGCCAGATACAAGTTTTGCAAGAGGTACGTCCGCGGCTTTCATGGCTAGTACGCCGCCGCATACGGTAGCCATTGACGAGGAGCCGTTTGATTCTAGTATCTCGGATACCACTCTTATTATCGGCTCATAACTTTTAGGGATTACGCACTCTATGGCTCTTTTTGCAAGATTTCCGTGTCCTAGCTCCCTTCTACCTGGAGCGCCTACACGACTCGCCTCACCGACAGAGAATCCAGGGAAGTTGTAATGAAGCATAAACCTCTCGGCCTGAGAGCCTTTATCGGTTAGATTTTCAAACGATTGTTTATCCATGTCGCTACCGAGCGTTGCTACGGCGAGAGCTTGCGTTTGCCCCCTGGTAAATAGGCATGAGCCGTGTGCCATCGGCAAGATATTTGTCTCTATACTTATCGGTCTCACTTCATTAAGGGCTCTGCCGTCAGGCCTTTGATGCTTGTGTAGTATCAAGCCTCTTAGGATTTCTCTTTTGATTTTCTCGGCGCTAAAAGCCACAAGTTCTTTGTCATAGCCAAACTCTTGAACAAAAGGATCTGCAACAATGTCGTCTATCACGGTTTTAATCGCGTTGCTTCTCTCTGACTTGCTCAGTTCGCCTATCGCATCTTCAAGTTTTTGCGTGTAAAAGTTTTTGATATGTTCTATTAGCTTGTCGTCTTGAATGATTGTTTTTAGCGCATACTCTCTTATCGGCTTTTTGATAGCTTTTAGTTTTGGAACTAGCTTATCACTTGCAGCTTTGATAGCATTTGAAGCAAGTTTGATAGCCTCCAAAAGCTCCTCTTCGCACATCTCATTTACGGCATGCGTCTCCACAAATTCACTATTTAGACCCATGTCAAGAAACGGCATTACGGGCTGAAGAGAAGCCACCTCTACGGCGTCTCTGCCAATAGCTCTCATCTCTATCATCAGTATCTCTTCGTCGGTTCCCGCTATAAACAAATCAAGCGTACTTTTTTCGTTTAAATCACTAATAGTCGGATTAAGAACAAGCTTGCCGTCAATTTTACCGACCCTTACGCCAAGAACGAGCTTTGAAACCGGCAAATCAGATATAAACACGCTAGCAGAAGCGGCGTTGAGAGCCAAAACTTGAAGATCAGCCTCTTTGTCGCAGCTAAGCACCGTCACGGTAAGCTGAGTTTGATAGTTATACCCCTTTGGAAATAGCGGTCTAACACTTCTATCTATCAGTCTACTCGTCAATGTTTCAAAATCGCTCGGCTTACTCTCTCTTTTGATAAAACCGCCCGGGATTTTACCGGCAGCGTAGCTTTTTTCTATATATTGAACCGTTAAGGGTAGGAAGTCTTCATCTTTTGTCTCCCTTTCACTAACCACGGTCGACAATATAACGCTATTGCCGCTTTGGAATGTAACGGCGCCGTCGGCAAACTTTGCCATTTTGCCTGTTTCAAAACTCTCTGTCCGTCCGAAGACTTCAGTCGATACCGATAAAAAACTCATAACTTACCTTTTAAAAATCTAAATACTTATTTAACAAAACTGGAAGCGCCGCTACCCACTATATACTTCAGGTCGTCGTCAATAAATGTCACGCCGATACCGCCAAAGACATTTGCCGCTTTTTTATTGAGGAAATTGTCATAGCCCGCTATTACATCTATATGCTTAAGCATTCTATATCGTATGCTAGCCTTGGCGTGTGCTTTGTTCCCTCTTACGTCGTTTTGCGCACTAAAGTCAAATACTTCGGCTGACATTTTTAGCTTGTCTTTGTTTGCATAATAATCTACGCCAACACCGCCGGTCGACTCTATGATACCGCCCCTAACCATCGTGTTGTTAAATCTCTTTCCAAATTGGGCGGATATATAGGTCTTCCCTTTTGAGTGCTTCTCAGGTTCAACAAATTGCTTATTGCCGTCCATAATGCTATTGTCTCTGGTTGATATTATGTCAACCAAATAGTGCTTTGTCGGGGCCGGAGAATAATCGGCGCTAAAGTAGCCTTTGGTATAGCCGTCCTTACCCATTGCCTCGCCCCTGAGAGCAATCTCAAGCTTGCTATTCATCCCTTTTGATATATATTTATCAAGTTTTTGCATCGTATCGTTGCCGTTTGAGAAGAATGTATCTACAGATTTTAAAGCGTTGTTTAGAGGCTGTTTATTTTCCTTAATAACCTCTTGCAAATCCTTTTCAATAGCGGTAAATCTATCCATAATCTCCGGCAATTTACCGTTGACATCTTTGCCTGTTTTTGCAAATTCTGCGGAGAGTTGGTCTATTTGCTCCAAAATCTTCGGAAGCTTATCGTTAATCGTGCTCCCGGTTGTTTTAAACTCTCTCGACATTGAGCCAAAATCATTTGCGGCGTTACCGACGTTTGCCGCCATTATTTTGAAGTTTGCTATCGCCTCTTTCAGATTTTCTCTGGACTCCGGATCAAAAGCACCCCTTAGTTCTTTTATAAACATTTTAAGTTCATTCGCAGCGTCATTGATGCTTGTGGCTGTCTCGGCAAAATTGGCATATCTAATCTCTTTTTGGAGCGTCTGCCCTTCGCTTAGAGTAATAGGCGCCATGCCTTGTTTTATCTCCACGAATTTTGTGCCAAGGAGCGAATCTTGATTTAGCATAACATAAGAATCGGCCGGAATTTTTATGTTATCGTAGATTATCATGGCGATTTTCGGTCTATTATTTTCTAGGCTTTTCTCTTTTACAAAACCGACATCCACGCCGCCTATTTTTACTTTAGCGTTAGTATCAAGACCCGTCAGATTATCAAAATATGCGTATACTATATAGCCGCTTTTTGCAAAATTAGTTATTTTACTGACTTGCATACTTAGCAAAAATAGCGCAACAAGGCCTATAAGAACAAATAAGCCTACTTTTGCCTCAACTCTCATTTTTTAAACCTCATTTTCTACTGCTAATCGAATATGCTTGATTTAAACCGCCCAGCGGTATCAGATTTATACTGAAGTATACTATATAGTTTTTAATTGAACTAGACTCCGTGCTTGTAAGAATAGGTGTAGCCTCGTGTTTTACGCTAAGAGAATACGACATACACTTCTTTAGCATATTTAGACCAAGGCTCCATGCCCTTGTTTCCCTGGCATACTCGTCATATTCATAACTTCCAAAGAGCGAATATTTATAATCGAGTCTCTTTGAGGCGTTAAGGGCAAAATAGCTACCTCTGTCTTTACCAAGAAGAGTGCTTTGGTCT
Organism: Campylobacterales bacterium; assembly: GCA_050252455.1. Taxonomy (GTDB): domain Bacteria; phylum Campylobacterota; class Campylobacteria; order Campylobacterales; family UBA6016; genus UBA6016. Next base: position 4,552 of record JBFWKW010000021.1, read on the forward strand.
TTGTAGACATGCGACAAAGATGTTATCAAATCGCCGTCGTTATATGATATGGATGATGTTGCCGCCGATATAAGGCTATCTTTATGCGAATAAAATATATCCGTAGAGATGGATATATTTTTATTAATCTTATATATTATCTCATTTTCCAAATCGCCATACTTATAATCGACTCTTGATGCGTCATGATAAATAGCCTGATTTAGCCTATGGCTAAGCGCCAAATTTCCCTTAGAATCATAGAAAAACTGGGCAAGCTTTATTGTGCTATTTTCACTCTCGGAGCTACTGGTTACAAGTGTTATAAGTTCATCTTTTTGCGTTGGATAGTTGCTCTCTTTTTTTGCGCCAGGCTTTGTGTATAAAAGTTCAATATCAAGAGAGTGTATAAAACTGTCGTATGATTTTTGAAGATTCGTAAACAGTTTTGCTTTATGGGTATTGGAATAAAAAGCATAGTCTTGCATCTCAAGACCCTGCTTATTTGTAAAGCCTACTTTATTGGCATACAAATGCTCCATAAAGCTTAACCCGACAAAATCATCAAAAAAGTGGGTCGTATAAGAAACCGGCAAAAAAGCTTGATTTTGAAGGGCATTCAAACCGCTTCTTCTATCGTAGCGTTTGCTGGTCATATCAAAAGAGTAGGTTAGATTGTCAAAAAATAGACTCTCCGTATTTCGATGATATTGGAGCTTTGGATACTCTTGGACGGTATCGTCGTTTGAAGTCTTTGACGTGTCTATATAGTACTTCATATAGGCGCCAAAATAATTATTGTTTTTCTCGAAGTAATAATTTATTTTTGAAGTAGTGATTCTATCTACGTTATTGTCACGGAGATTATCTCTCGCTTGCAAATTTACATAGTCTATATCATTTAGATAGTTGAGGTTAATATACAGTCCATCTTCCGTCCCGTCTTTTGGAAACTTAGATGAAAATAATTTCTCTCTATCATAAAAAAATGTGGTTCCGTAATGTGAGCCGTACTTAAGATTATATTGCTCCCTAAAACTCTCCGTATCCTTAAAATAGCCACTTTTTAAATAGCCTTTTGAGTATTTAGAATCCATGAATCGTAAAATACCGTTTAGCCCCTGCCCTCTCTTTGTTCTAACCTGAGGTTGCAACTCAACATCCCATGACGCTTCCGGATCGGTAACCAAATATATAGGTTGTATGTATATAAAACCTTCATTTCCTTTGATTCCTATATCCGGCTTCAAAAGACCGCTTCGCCTAGTCTTGTCTGTAGAAAATGAAAAGTACGGCGTATACAACAGCGGTACGTCTTTGAGATAAAGGGTCGTATTTTTAAGGGTCATAACTTTTGATTCAGAATCAAATTCTCCGGTAGAGTATTTAAGATACCAGTCCGGATTGGATGGATTACAGCTGGAGCTAACCGCAGAGTCAACGGTGTAGATTTTATTATTAGCTTTGGCATCTTTTGACGAGACCCAAACACCGTCGGCGGCACCTTCTAAGAAAAACTTATCGAAGTACCCTTTTTTTTCATCTAAATAGATTTTTACATAGTCCGAAACCGTATAAAATGATGAATCTTTGAGCACAAAAATATCACCGTATCCCTCAACCATTGAGTTCTCTTTGTGATATACGATTTTATCGGCTCTCATAAAATACCCATCACCTACGGCAACGGCTTCACCGGTGGCGACGGTAACATTATTTTCATGCTCTACATGCTTGGCTACTATCTCCACTTTTTCCTCGGCAAAAAGCAAAGATGCACACAAAGTAGAAATAGCGGCAAAACTTCTAATAAGCATCTATAACCATCGTTTTCGCAAATTTATCGTGCCAAGCTTGCTTGAAGGGATCAAACAGCGCCCATATAAACCCTATATAAAATAGAGCCTCCCCTAGGAACTTTGCGCTTGCCCTTAGAAGCGCAGCGCCAAAAGAGGGATTATCGATTAACTGTATATCTACAACTTTTACTTTAAGAAGCATTTTGCCGATAGTTGCACCATAAAGCATTGTAAAAATAGCTTGGTATGTTATCTCGACGGCAGTCGTAAAAACAAGCGTTTGATTGAGCGCCACAATGACACCCTCAAAATCTTTGCCTTCAAATTTATCACCCATAGCCGCAAGAACTATCAAAGCGAGAAGTATTTTATCTATTATGAAAGCGACAGCCCTTTTTGGTATTGACGCGAGCCTAAGCTCCTCTTTGAATAGTCTATACTCAAGGTCGTTTTGCATCAGTTCCCTACTGCCTGATATGCTATGTCTTTTCGGTATTGCATCCCGTCAAAACTAACCGCAGACATCAGCTTGTACGCATTTTGCTGTGCCGTTTTGATATCGTCCGCCACCCCTACGGCAACAAGTATCCGCCCGCCGTTTGCATAGAGCCCATACTCTTTTGCCTCGACTCCGGCGTAAGATATATGCCCAAGGTCAGACATTAAAGAGAGTGCCGCTTCATCTATCTTTATTTTGGCGGCCGCAGCCGTAGAGTACGGATAGTCTTTGCTTGCGGCCACTACGCCGACTGCATATCTACCGGACATCGTAAATTCAAGGTTTTCTACCTCGCCCTTGGCACAAGCGTCAAACAAGCCAAGAACATCGCTACTGATAAGTGTCATCAAGACTTCGCACTCAGGGTCACCGAATCTGACGTTAAACTCAAGCGTATACGGCTCGTTGTTTACAACCATAATTCCGGCAAACAACACACCCTCAAACGGGCAGCCCTCCGACGCCATCGCTTTAACGGTTGGAGCTATGATATTTTTTTCTATTTTTTCCATGATGTCAGGCGTGCAAAGCGGAGCCGGAGCATATGCACCCATACCGCCGGTATTTGGACCTTCGTTGCCGTCTTTTAGCCTTTTGTGGTCTTGTGCGGCAGGCAGTATCTTATAGTTTTTGCCATCCGTAAGCGCAAACACAGAGAGCTCAAAGCCGTCCAGATACTCTTCTACGACAACTCTTTTACCTGCGTCGCCGAAGCTGTCACCGCTTAGCATATCTTTTATCGCCTCTTTAGCTTCATCTTTACTCTCGCAGATGATAACCCCTTTTCCTGCACAAAGACCGTCAGCTTTTACGACCACCATACCGTCAAGCGTATCGACAAATGCGCATGCATCGGCTTCGCTTGCCGTCTCTATGTATCTAGCTGTCGGGATATCGTATTTTGCGAGTATGTTTTTCATAAACGCTTTTGAAGACTCTAGTCTTGCCGCTTTTTTTGACGGGCCGAAAATTTTTAAATTATGTTTTTTGAATACGTCCACGATACCGCTAGAGAGCGGAGCCTCTGGACCTACAATTGTTAGTTCTATTTGATTTTTTTTTACGAAGTTTGCAAGACCTTCATAGTCGCCTATGTCGATATTTTCGCCGATTGTAGAAGTAGCGCCGTTACCCGGTGCAAAATAAAGATTATTCAGTTGTTTGCTTTTTTTTACGGCTAGCCCTATAGAGAACTCTCTAGCGCCGTTACCGACTATCAAAACATTCATTGTGTTCCTTGGGAAAAATATGAAAAGGAGAAACCCGGACGGGCGTTCTCGTTAGAGACTTTGGTCCTCCAAAGTCATACTAAAGCTCTAAGCCCAACCTTTAGGCGGCAACCTCTCAGACTAGGTCCTCAAGCAAGGCCACCGAACACACCGGCGGGTCATTTAACGAGCTGACTGAAATAATCGTTAGGACCCAAAATGTTACGGATAGCGCACCGTCCAGGAAATAGAAGATAATTGTATGGCAGTTTAGCTTAATTTTTTAGCAAATTCTACCGCGGCTTCAAGCGTCTGCTTGGGCGAAATATGTATATCATCGCAAAAGTCTATTGCGGCAGCCGTCGTCTTACCTATGGCAACGCATTTATAGCCATCTCTCCAGCCGAATTTCTCGACGAAACATTTGACGGTGGACGGGGAGGAGAACACTATCACGGAGCCGTCTTCCGGGGCTTCTAGTATCTCGTCGCTACATACCGTCTCATACACGACTATTTCGGTGATATCCGAGCCTTTTTTGCGCAAAATATCCGGAAGATTTGAGGCAATCGCTTTTGCCCTTGGATACAAAAACTTTAGAAATCTATACCTTTTGGTTATTTCAACGGCCAGCTCATCGCCATACGCCTCATTTGAGACGAACGATACACGTCCTTTTAATTTTTTTATTTTTTCGGCCGTAGCGTCGCCTATCGCAATAGAGGGTTTACGTCTCCAATCTATTCCGAGCCTATTGATGGCTTCAACTGCGTTTTTGGAGGTAAATATAATGACGTCATAATCATCGATAGCTATATCCGCTTCAATAAATTCTGTCTTAATAACCGGAAGATTTTTTGCCCCCTCCACCTTGGCGGAGGAGAGGAGATAGACGGGAGGTTCCATCCTTTTTTATTCCCACTCGATAGTCGCAGGCGGCTTGGAGGATATGTCGTACACCACTCTGTTGATACCGTCAACTTCGTTGATTATACGGCTACTCATTCGCTCCAAAAGCTCAAACGGCAGTCTGCCGAATACCGCAGTCATACCGTCTGTGCTCTCGACCGTTCTGATACATACCGTGTTTTCGTATGTTCTATTGTCGCCCATTACGCCGACACTTTGGACATTCAGGAGGACGCAAAACGCTTGCCATACTTTGCCGTAATATCCTGACGCTCTTAGCTCGTCTATCATGATGACATCGGCTTTTCGTAGTATTTCTAGGCTTGGTTTGTTCACTTCGCCCATTACTCTTATCGCAAGACCTGGGCCCGGAAATGGATGTCTATCGACGGCGTAAGATGGAAGCCCAAGCTCAAGCCCAAGTTTTCTTACCTCATCTTTAAAAAGCTCTCTTAGAGGTTCAATCAGCTCAAACTTCATCCAATCAGGCAAACCGCCTACATTGTGGTGAGATTTAATGGTTTTTGAAGGGCCTTTTACGCTTACCGATTCGATGACGTCAGGATACAGCGTACCTTGCGCTAGATATTTGCAGTCTGCGTGTTTTTTGGCTTCCGCTTCAAAAATCTCAATAAACGTATGCCCTATGATTTTTCTCTTTGCTTCAGGCTCAGTCACACCTTGCAAACGACCAAGGAATAGCTCTTCGGCGTCTACCGTGATTAGCTCTCTTTTGATCGAGTGTTTGAATATGTCTTGGACTTGTGCTACTTCGTTGGCTCTTAGTACGCCGTTGTTCACAAATACCGGAATTAGCTTGTCGCCTATCGCTTCCACTAGGAGCGCAGCCGTTACCATGCTATCTACGCCGCCCGATACTGCGCAAAGCACTTTGTCATTGCCGACTTGCGCTTTTATTTTGGCTATTTGCTCTTTTGCGAAGTGCCCCATATTCCATGTACTTTCGAGCCCACAAATATGTTTTGCGAAGTTTTTGAGCATCTTGTGTCCAAACTCGGAGTGTGCAACCTCCGGGTGAAACTGCAGTGCATATAGTTTTTTATCATCGTTTGCAATAGCGGCAAACTCGGCATTGTCCGTGTGACCTATACGTACGAAGCCTTCAGGCAGTCTGGTTACCTTGTCGGCATGGCTCATCCATACCGTATGATTGGACTCTATGTCTTTAAAAAGTGGGCTAACACCGCCGTGAACGGCGTCAAAAAGTATTTTTGCTTTGCCGTATTCGTGATGGTCGGCTCTGACAACTTCACCGCCGAATACGTGCGTAATGAGCTGCATACCGTAGCAGATACCGAGGATCGGCAAGCCCATCTCAAACACGCCTTTGTCTACCATATATGCATCTTCTTCGTATACGCTAGCGGGACCGCCGGAGAGGATAAGACCTTTTGGATTTTTGGCTTTTACCGCCTCAAGACTCTCGGAGTACGGCACTATTTCGCAATACACCCCCTCTTCTCTCAGTCTTCTGGCGATTAGCTGCGTATATTGCGAGCCAAAGTCAAAAACTATAATAGGTACATCTTTCATTATTAGCCTTCCTCATTAGTGATATAGTGTGCGCCAAGTGATTCGCGCCTATTTAGCGCGCTCTCGACCATATTTTTGGCGACTTTTAGCCTCAGTCTTGCCATTCTGCCCGGGTTTGAAGCGATAAGAGCGTCTAGTTTTTTGCCTGCCGCCTCAAGGTCTTTTACTCGCCTTGCGATAGAGACATCGTTCCACATAAGCTCTCTTATCTCCCCTTTGATATTCGTATCACCCTCTTTGAAAAGCGGCTCATCTATAACGGCAAACTCTTTTTGCACATCGTCAAAACCGTCAGCCAATATCGTATCGGCAGCTACACGACCAAATACAAGCCCCTCAAGAAGTGAATTGCTAGCAAGACGGTTTGCCCCATGTACTCTGTTTGACGCCGCTTCACCGACGACAAACAAGTTTGTAAATCCATCTACCTTTGTATCAAGAGAGCATTTGATACCGCCTATTGAGTAATGAAAAGCCGGATATATAGGCACTCGCTCGCTCGGCAAATCAAATCCTAAACTTTTCATATTGGCATATATATTAGGAAATCTATGCATAAAAAACTCTTTATCGAATACGTCAAAAGAGAGATACGCCTGTTTTCCGCTTTTTTTCGTGTAATCCACTACGGCGCGGGATAGTATATCTCTAGGCGCGAGCTCGCCCCTCTCGTCGTAATCGAACAAAAAGCGTTTCCCGTCATCGTCGACAACATATGCACCCTCACCCCTTAAAGCCTCTGTTAGCAATACTTTTCTGGCAAAACGAGAGTCATGGTAGACGGTCGGGTGAAACTGCATCATCTCCATATCTTGCAGCGCTCCGCCGTGTTCTAGTATCATCCCGTGAAGGTCTGCCGATATAGACGTGTCGTTGGTGCTATATTTATAGAGTGAGCCCACACCCCCGCTTGCAATGACCACTTTTTTGGCGTAGATATTTTCTAGTTTTTCATCTTTGTTAAGGACAGTTACGCCATAACAAACGCCATTCTCAACAAGCAAATCAACGACAACTGCGTGATCTCTGACTTCGCAAGGACATCTCTCGTACAAAAACTCAAACAACATCCTGCCCGTGGCGTCGCCGTCGGCGTGTAGTATTCTTGCGGCAGAGTGCGCCGCTTCTCTAGTTAGCAGGGGCTCACCGTCTTCGTTTGTGTCAAACTTCATCCCCATTTTTATCAGGTTTTGAATTTCGCCCATACTATTTTTGCATAGCATCTCTACGGCTGTCTTATCGCAATGCCCGGCTCCTGCGTCCATAGTATCTTTGATGTGTAGCCCAACGTCAAATTCGTCTTTGCTAACGGCAATTCCGCCTTGTGCCCAATACGTATTGGATGCGGAGGGTTCGCTCTTTGAAAGCACCAAGACCTTGAGATTACGCGGCAAATTGATGGCAGTATAGAGTCCGGCGACACCGGCTCCTATAATCAAAACATCAATCACATACGGCTCGTATCGGCGACCGCGCCCGTAGCATTGTACTCTATAGTGGTGTTGCCCTCTTTGTATACCGGATCACCTTTGTAGCCGCAACCCGTTAAAAAAATAGCGGCTATAATGGCGGTATGAAACAAGCAGCTGAGCTTTTTAGACATTTATCGTTTGCCTCAAATAATAAGGTAGAGTTTTTTTCGTGCATATCAAAGATAAAAAAACTTCTTCCTCCCACCCTGGCGGCGGGAATCAAAAACGCATACATAAAAAACGATACGCTATTTTTCCTCTTGGAAAATAAAACCCTTGAATTTGAGGCGAATTATAAACTAAACTCTCTAACATCGATATTAAAAGAGTATTGCCGCATAGACCCGCAGTGCCAAAGCCTTGTATTTTCAAAAATCAAAGCCTACTCAAAGGCGGAGCCGCCAAAACACGAAGTAAAAACCACATTTTTGGAAAAAGAGCGTTCAAACGGAGAGTTTGAAAATAATTTCACAAACGAAGCGCTTAGAGACAAATTAGAAACCATTAGGGAGCAAATTAAAAAAAATGCTTCAAAAACTTAAAAATCTACCCGACACCCCGGGAATTTACCAGTTTTTTAACAATGGGGGCAAGCTGCTATATGTCGGAAAAGCAAAAAGCCTAAAAAACCGTGTCAAAAGCTATTTTAGATTTTCGCCGTCCCTTGTTCCGGCTCCAAATCTGGGCGTGCGAATATACAAAATGATAGAGGAAGCGGTAAATCTGGAGTACATAGTACTAAACTCCGAGAGCGACGCGCTGGTGCTCGAAAACTCCCTTATCAAACAGCTAAAACCAAAATACAACATACTGCTCAGAGACGACAAAACATATCCGTATATTTTCATAGATTTGGGCGAGAAATACCCAAGATTTGAGATAACCAGAAAGGTATTAAAAGGGAAAAACGTTAAGTACTTCGGCCCTTTCGTATCAGGCTCAAGAGAGCTGCTAAACGCGCTATATGAGAACTTTCCTTTGGTGCAAAAAGCCTCCTGCATGAGAGGCAAGAAAGCGTGCCTTTTTTATCAGATAGGCAGATGTCCCGCCCCTTGCGAATTTGACGTGGACGAAGCAGCCTACCGCAGAACAGTAGATGAAGCAATGTCTACAATCAACGACGCCAAAGGGCTACTTAAAAAGCTTGAAGGCAAGATGTTTGCCCTCTCGGAGGAGTTTAGGTTTGAAGAGGCGGCAAAACTAAGAGATAGCATCCTCGCAATCAAAGGGATAGCAACGACTAGCGAGGTAGATTTGGCCAAAAATGACGCATTTGACCTCTTTGCCGTGGCAAGGGCAAAAAATACGGCTTGCGTGGTTCGATTCTTTGTTCGTGACGGAAAGCTAGTATCGTCGTCGCATAGTTTTGCAGCAATTTCAGAGGAAAGCGGAAACGAAGCTGACACAGAGATATACTCGCAAGCACTTTTGGAGTTTTACAACAAAGAACACCCGTTTGTAGCCGGAAATATATACACATTGCACGATTTTGAAGGCAAAGAAGCGATAGAGGCGCTGCTTTTTGACAGGCTGGGCAAAAAAATAAAAATCTCGACCCCAAGCAAAAAAGAACATCAAAGCATAGCGGCAATAGCCCTCAAAAACGGCTTTGAACTACTACGCCAAAAGGGCGAAAGTGGATATTTGCAAACCCTGTACCAAATCAAAGAGCTTCTAGGATTAGAGAGTGTGCCGCAGAGGATAGAGACATTTGATAACTCGCACCTCTTTGGCTCTTCGCCGGTGGCCTCCATGGTGGTTTGGGATGACGGATGGAAAAAAGAGGAGTACAGGCACTACAATCTGGAAGCTACAAACGAATACGAGCAAATGAGAGAGGCGCTCACTAGGAGAGCCGAAAGTTTTGAGAAAAACCCGCCTCCGGATATGTGGCTACTGGATGGAGGCAAGGCCAACCTGATGCTAGCACGTGATATTCTCGCAAGTGTGGGCGTAGACATAGCGGTAGCGGCAATAGCCAAGGAAAAGATAGACGGCAAAGCGCACAGGGCAAAAAACAGCGCAAACGACCTCATATATACTGATACCGAAATTATCAAACTGCCCCCATCCGACAAAAGATTGCAGTTTTTGCAAAATCTAAGGGATGAAGCACACAGGTTTGCGGTAACATTTCACAGAAAGCAAAAAAGCAAAAAAGATAGAGAGATAGACATAATGAAACTAAAGGGAATCAAAGAGGCAAAAGTCAAAAGATTGCTTGATTATTTTGGCAGTTTCGAGAAGATAAGGGTGGCGTCTATCGTGGAGCTAGAGTCGGCTGTCGGCAAAAAAGATGCCTCACAAATATACGAGTTTTACAGGGAAGAAAATAATGCCTAAAGCGCTTTTGGAAAAAATACCTAATAAATACGAAATTCTATACGGATTTTTAAAATCAACCATAAATGGAGTCGTATTGGCTGATGCGACGCAGCCTGATATGCCAATTTTATATGCTAACGACGCTTTTACAAATATTACGGGTTACCTCAAAGAAGAACTTGGCGGAAAGAGCGCAAAACTTCTGCGTGGACAGCAGAGCGATAAAACGATATTGGATCATATAGATGAGAAGGTAAAAAAATTAGAAGCGATAGATACGGAGCTTGTCTATCACATGAAAGACGGGACTCCTTTTTTGTGCAATCTTATAGCAACCCCCATCTTTGACGAAAATGACAAAATCACATACTACCTCGTAATATTCAGAAACATCTCTTACAAGGAAGAGTTAAAAACACTAAGAGACGTGCTAAGCGAAGAGCTGAAGCTATCCATGGAATATAAAGATGCGATAGATGAAGCGTCGATAGTTAGCAAAACAGACATAGACGGCATGATAACCCATGTAAATGATGCTTTTTGCAATATATCGCAATACTCAAGGCTGGAGCTTCTAGGTGAAAATCACAACATAATACGCCATCCGGACATGCCAAAAGAAAAATTCACGGAACTTTGGAAAACGATACTGGCTAAAAAAGTATGGAAAGGAACCGTAAAAAATAGACGCAAGGACGGTTCGGCATACTATGTAGACGCAACCATAAAGCCGATACTCAACACCAAGGGCGAAATAGTAGAGTTCATCTCCATAAGGCACGATATCACGGAGCAAATACTCGCAAAAGAGGCTGCACAAAAAGCACTAGAGGCAAAAAGCGCTTTTTTTGCGAAAGCGTCGCATGAGCTACGTACACCTCTAAACGCCATAATCAACTTCACGGAAATGGTCATAGACGATTTTGAAGAGATGTTCACCGACAATGACGCCAAAACGCAAAACAGGGACTTTCTAACAAGAATAGAAAAAAATTCAAAACACCTACTTTCTCTCATAAACGACTTGCTTGATATTTCAAAACTGGAAAGAAAGGGGTTGGTTTTATCGGACGTAGACGTATACAAAGTAGTTAATGACGCCGTAGATGCTTGTATGCTTGCCGCAAGAAAGAAAAACCTAGAGCTTAGAGTATGCCAAGAGCTTGAAGAATTCACTATAAAAGCTCATGAGCGAACACTTTTGCAAGTTTTGCTGAATCTTTTATCAAACGCCATAAAATTCACACATACTGGATATATAGAACTTTGCTGCCTTCAACGAAACGGCGAATTTATTATAACCGTCAAAGATACGGGGCGCGGCATACCTAAAGAAAAAATCGATAAGATATTTGAAGCTTTTGAGCAGAGCAAAGACGGAGACGAAGGGACGGGGCTCGGTCTCAAACTGGTCAAAGATATGTGTGAAGCGATGAATATAAAAATAAACGTAGAGAGCGAAGAAAACGTAGGAACAACCTTCTCGCTCTTTGCCGCAAAGGTATAAAAAGATGACAAACGAAGTAAGTATCCTCATAACTGACGACGTTGAAGACAATAGGCTAATCCTAAAAAATATCTGCAAAAAACTCGGCGGTATAAAAATACTGGAAGCGGTAAACGGTCTTGAGGCTACACAAATCGTAGAGTCTCAAGAGATAGACATCGTGCTTATGGACGTTATGATGCCCGTCATGGATGGATTTGAGGCAACAAAAATCATAAAAAACACGGATACCCCTCCATATCTACTTATAATAACTGCGGTAAGCGACAAAGAGACTGAAGATAAATTCATCAAACTCGGAATTGACGGATACATAAGAAAACCGGTCGACAAAGAGGCTCTAAAAGCAAAACTGGAAAGTCTAATCAACTCATGCCTGATAAAAAAAGGGGCGAAGTCAGGAATGTCTGTTAAAAAACCTGTGTCAAAACAGGCAAACAGATGTAGAAACTTCAAGACATACTTTTATGTAGAAAATGAAGAAGATGCCATGAACTTGGGCCTTTGGCTTACCGACCTCAAAAGTAGAAATGATTGCGGCATAACGTTTGAGTTTGAGGACGATTTGGCGGCAGTTTACAAAATCTGCAAAACATGTATCCAAAAAAACTCCCCTTTAACAGTCGTCATAGAAGAAGATTTTGAAAATGCCTATCTTACTTTTATACCTTCAAACTCGCTGAACTGTATGGAGGTCGGCGATACGTTATCACCATCGGTAAAACAAAATCTACTCTGCGAAACAACCCTTATTTATCTAACAATCAAAACAGGCAGTGAAGCAAAAATCGCATTTGCAGAACCGCTAAAGCCGATAGAGTATCAAAGAGAAAAAATAACGGTTACCGAAGAGGACGTCGAACTACTAAGGCGCTCACACGTCGACAAAATATCGGCAAAACAATTTGTCGCCGACTTCCTAGAGACAAGCTCAATGGATGAGATATACGACCTTAAAGATATAGAGGAAAAATGGAAAGAGCTAAACAGCGACTTCTCGCATATCGGCACTAAAGAGTCGTTGACCGCCTTAATAGAAGGTGCAATAGATGAATACTCAAGGGTTATCAATAGAATATACGAATTTTCCGCAATCGGATATGCACTGTCTTCTTTGTGTGCATTTTTACGAAGTATGGGAGATGAAAAGGTATCGGAAACAACCTCCAAACTATCCATGCTTTTGGGTCTTATATTGGATGATTTGATAACTTGGAGAAACAATATTTTCGTAGCCCAAGAAACAGCGGACATCCACTATCTGGATAGTTCTCTTCTTAGCTCTTGCATGCAAATAGATGCCCTTATTAGCGAAAAAGTAGCGTCAACAGACGATGACGACGATGAATTGGAGCTATTTTAATTATATTTAGATAATAAAATCTTCTTAGAATTATAATTTTATGCTAAAATTTCCAAAAAATTTTGGAGGTTTTTCATGTGCGTAGAAAGAGTTCATAGACTAATGATGGTAACTTTGCTTGCCGTATCTTTGTTGCTATTTTTTGCAGGTTATGAAGTTTTTACTTTTGCGATTCAATGCTTTATGTTGGTAATGATGACGATTTGGGCTATCTTTGATTTTTGCCCTGCGCTTAAGATACTATCTAAATTTTTGAAGCCTTGTGCAGAAAAAAAGAGCTGTTGCTAAGTAGATGCGGGCTCTTCGCCCGCTAAAAGCCAAAATTAGCCTTTAATATTTATATTTACGCCTAGACCTGTAGACTGAGCCGCTAGCTCTGAAGATTTTTGTTTGTTATCTGATTCTTTATTTTGTACCGCCGCACTTTCAAGGGCTTTTGCCGCTTGCATTTCCTGAACTTCTCTACCTTTTTTCATTGCTTCTATTGCGTTAATACCCATAGAGTTTGATCCGCTTACACCTTCCATTTAAGGCTCCTTTTTTTGGTATCTTTTCATAAAAGTATATCGTATCTATACAAAAAATATTTAACTTTTATGTAACAGAAATGTTGCACTTCGGATATCGTTTTCAATGGCTTTCTTTAGCTCTTCTATCCCCTCAAAGTACCTATTGTCACGCACCTTGTCTACAAATGATATCCATACATTAGCCACATTAATACCACAAAAATTATCCAATATATGCGTTTCTACGGCAAAATTTCCATCCGTTGAGAGTCTATGTCCCACAAAAGTCACAGACGGGTAGCGATTGCCGTCATACTCCGTAAAAGTAGCATACACGCCCTCTTTCGGCAAAATATACGAATTTACGTTCAAATTTATAGTTGCCACAAGCTTTTGAGCCCCTATTCCTTGCCCCTTGACCACACTACCGTATACTTCATAGTTTCTGCCGAGATACATTGCTGCTTTTTTGACGTTTCCATCTAACAAAAACGCTCTAATAAGCTTAGAATGCACCCCTTTGCCGTCTATTTTTAGCTCAGGAACAACCGTCGTCTCGCCGTCAAAGATATTTTTTAATTCATCGGTTCCGGCGCTTCTATTTGCCGCAAAACGAAAATCATCGCCGACTACTATTTTTTTTAGAGCCGGAAAATCAGCTTTTAACTTTGACACAAACTCTGTCGCATCAAGTTCTTTTAGACTCTCAAGCTCATACGTAAATACCGGTAAATCCGTATATCTAGCGATGTATTGCGGCATTGTTAGATTGGACTTTTTGGTATCTATTAGCAGTATGCCGCCGTTTTGGCCTAGGTTTTTGAAAAGCTCGAAATGCCCAAGATGCATTCCGTCAAATCGCCCTATCGCAAGAGCCCAAATCAAGCAACAACCTCATGCATAAAAAAATACTCCTGATTGCCCTCTTTACCGGCAAACTTACACGGCGTTTTCATAAGCAGCCTTAGCCCCAGTCTTTGCGCCTCAAGCTCAAAATCAAAAAGGGCTTTTTCTATCGCCGCCATGTCCGTCACGACCCCTTTTTTATTTCTTTTGACGTTTTTGCCGACCTCAAACTGCGGTTTCACAAGTGTTAGCAGGTATTTTTTGGAGTGTTTTGCGATAGCGCCCAGTATCTCTTTGGTGCTAATAAAAGCCAAATCGACGACAACCAAATCAAAACGAGACGGGTACTCAAACTTTCTTATGTCCGTATTTTCAAAGCTTTTTACCCTTTTGTCGTTCTTTAGACTTTCCGCCAACTGCATAGTTCCGACATCTACGGCAACAACACTATCTGCCCCTTTATCCAGCAGCACCTCGGTAAAGCCGCCCGTAGACGCCCCGACATCAAGACAAACGAAACCTCCGACATCAATGGAAAAATCCTCAAAAAAACCTTCAAGCTTCAGTCCGCCCCTGCCGACATACGTCTTTACCTCCGCCACGCTCACATTCATGTCATCTTCTATGTGAATTGACGGCTTCATCGTTATTTTCCCGTCCACGCTTACATAGCCGTTCTCTATTAGCCAAAGCGCTTTTTGACGGCTAGCGGCAAGCCCGTTAGCGGCAAGGTATGCATCCAGCCTCACGCAAAAGCCTCCATTAGTTCGTTTTCGCTCATTATTGTTGTCCCTAATGTTTTTGCTTTCTCCAGCTTGCTTCCGGCGTTCTCGCCGCATACAAGAATATCTGTTTTTTTTGTCACGGAGTCTGTCACTTTTGCCCCGTGCGCCTCTAATATATCTTTTATCTCATCGCGCGGCCTTGATAGCGTACCCGTAATCACGACGGTCTTGCCGGTCACAAAAGACTCTTTTATCTCTTTTTTTATCGGCTCACTAGGCGAGAGCACGTCTATCAGTTTTTTTATATCTTCGCTATTTGTGGAGCTAAAATGCAAAAAGCTTTTTACCATTTCACCGCCGAAGCCGTCTATGGCGGATATCGCTTCTTCGTTTTGTGCAAATGCCAAAAGTCCAAAGTTTTCGCATAGTTTTTTTGCCGCCACTTCGCCGATGAGGTCGATTCCAAGAGCTACGATAAAACGCCAGCATTCACACCCTTTTGATGACTCTATGGAGGTTAGAATGTTGGTAATTTTTTTCTCTTTAAAGCCCTCTAATCCGTCAAAATCAGCCTCTTTTAGTGCGTACAAATCTATCAGACTGCGGATAATCCCCTTATCAAACAGAAGTCTTACTATCTGCTCGCCGAGCCCGTCGATATTCAGAGCTTTTTTGCCGGCGGCATGGATGATGCTCTCAACTACCCTAGAAGGGCACTCCAGATTTTGGCATCTGATGATAGCCCCTTCATCAAGCAGTTCTTTGCCGCATACCGGGCAAACAGACGGCTTTTGTATCACCCTCTCGCTACCGTCTCTAAAATGGGTCAAAGACATAACGACTTTAGGTATAACATCGCCGCTTCGGATGATAGTTACGGTATCACCTATACGAAAATCTTTTCTGGCTATCTCGTCAAAATTGTGGAGCGTAGCCCTTGCCACCACTACGCCGTCTATATCCACGGGCTCTAGCTGTGCTACAGGGGTCACGGCTCCGGTTCTGCCCACCTGGAATACGACGTCAAGAAGCTTTGTCTGACGCTCAACCGCAGGGAACTTATACGCCGCCGCCCACCTTGGGAATTTGACCGTGTAGCCAAGCTCCTCTTGAAGTGCAAATGAATTTACTTTAATTACCATCCCGTCAAGCATCATGGATAGGCTGTCTCTCGCTGATTTCAAATCCTCATAAGCGCCTATTATCTCGGCTTCATTTGCACAAAAATACGAACGAGGCGGAAGCAAAAAACCCTCATTTTTCAAAAAATCAGCAAGTTCGGTTTGGGTTTTTACAGATAGGTCGTTTTTACCAAGTCCATACGGATAAAACACAAGCTCTCTTTTTGCCGTCACGGCAGGGTCAAGCTGCCTCAGACTTCCTGCCGCAGCGTTACGCGGATTTGCAAATACCGCTTGATTTTCGGCCAACCTTTCAACATTTATCTTCTCAAAAGCCTCTTTGTAGATAACGACTTCGCCCCTTATTTCACAAAGCCCTTTGTGTGAGATGGCAAGAGGGATGCTTTTGATGGTTTTTACATTATTTAGCACCATCTCGCCCTCAACGCCGTCACCCCTTGTGATGGCACGGACTAGCGCACCACCCTCATAAACTAGGTTTAGGCTCGCACCGTCAAATTTCGGCTCACAGACGAATTGAACGGCAGTCGAAGTTTTGTGCACTCTACCGACCCAATCATGCAACTCTTCTTCGTCAAAAATATCCTCAAGGGAGTACATCTGCTCTAAGTGTCTAGCCTTTTCAAACTCGTCAAGCACAACCCCGCCGACTCTTTGTGTAGGGCTATTTGGGTCTATGCAGCTTGGATTTTTGGCCTCATACATTTTGACTTCTCGGTAAAGTCTGTCATATTCATCATCAGTCACAAGCGGTGCGTCCATCGTGTAATACGCCATTGCCCACTCGTTTAGCTGCTTTACGGCTGCTTTATACTCTTGTTCGCTCATCCTTACCTCACACGCCCATATTTTTGAGGGCTTTCCATACTTTTAACATCTGCGTATGTTCTTTGACGTCATGACATCTGATGATGGAGGCTCCCTCATCAAGCGCCTTTTGATGCAAAGCAAGCGTTCCAGCCAGACGCTCCTCGGGGGCACTTGGCGAAATAGCATTTATCATACTCTTCCTGCTAGCCCCTATTAGCAGTTCTTTGCCGTGTGCGGCGAAGTGTCCTAGATGTTTTATGAGGGCTAGGTTGTGCTCCAAAAGCTTTGAAAATCCGATACCGGGGTCCAAAATCACACTTTTAATACCAAAACTATGAGCCGCACCGATACGCTCTTCAAAATATCTATCGAGCTCAAAAAAGATATTCTCGTACTCCGTCATCGTCTGCATATCTCTTGGCGTTCCCCTCATATGCATAATCACCAGCGTAGCATCATATTCAGCCACGGCAATAGCAAGTTCACCGGAAGAGAGCCCCGTAATATCATTGATGATTTTGCATCCGGCAGCGAGTGCGGCTCTTGCGACTTTTGGCTCGTATGTATCGATGCTTATAAGGGCTTTTTTGTCAAGCCCGTGCCTCGTGATAAGCGATAGTATCGGCTCAAGTCTTCTCATCTCCTCGTCAACGCCAGGGTATTCGCTCCCCGGACGACTTGATACTGCGCCTATGTCTATAATCTCGGCCCCGTCTTCACACATCGCACAAAATCTATCCACAAATACGGCGCTATCTATTCTGCTTGATTTAAAAAAACTATCCTCATTGATGTTTAGCACACCCATAATTCTTGGCTCCGCTTTTTGCACGGCCGCAAAACCTTTTAAGGCCTCGGATATTTTTTTTAGACCAAAGGGCTGAATGGACTCTTTTTTTATAAGCTTTTCAAGCTGCGAATCGGTACACATCAAAAGGGCGTCGCTTGCCTCCACGCTCATCGCGGCAACCCCTTTTGACACGGCAAGATCAGCTCCCAAAGACAAAGCGTCTTGTTTTAGTATATTTGCGGCGCGGATACCAAGAGCCGGGATAAAAAAGTAGTTAATTTTTGATTTTTTTTGAAGTATTTTTGCCCCCGTGGCATCTACCCCTATTTTTTTGAGAACTTCCGATATTTTGGTGTCGGATGAGAGTTTTTGTATCATTTTGCGGTCAGTTTTGCAAATATTGTCGCAAACACGACTTTTGGAGACGTGTTAAGGCTTAATGCTTTGAAAGCGGCGTCAAAAATTTCAAGCTTTTGGGAGTTTTTGAGGGGCTCTTTTTTTTGCGGACCGTTTTTGTAGGCATCAAGAAGCATATACAGATACTCTTTCGCCTCTTCTTTGTTCATACTTTCGCATTTTTTTAGGGTCTCAAACATCAGCTCGGCGCTCATTTTGCCAAAATCAACCCCTATATCAAGGGTGATTTTTTTTGTCTTTATTTCGCATTCCATAAGCCTAGAGCGAACTGTAGGCAAAAGTGCAGCTTTTGAGGCCGTAAGCAGGCAAAACTTGACGCCGCTCGGCGGCTCTTCCAGCAGTTTTAAAAGCTTGTTTTGAACGACCGTGGAGTAGTTTTCGCTTTTGATAACAAAAAGCCTAATCTCTTCGCCGGTAAGATAAGCCGATTCCATCAGCTCCTCAACGTCTTCGACAAGAATATCTTTTTGCTCTTTGAAAGGTTTTGGAAATATCAATACGGTTCCGTCAAAACCGTTTTTGACGGTGTTTATCGCATGTTCATAGTCACTGCAAACTGCCACAAAACCGTTTGCCGAAAAAATATCGGTCGTAAATGCTCTTGCCAAGGCCTTCTAGCCTAGTTTTATTTTTGAAAACATCACCGCATCGATAGTCTTATCAAATATCGAAGCAAGTGATATAAGCTTGCTGTCAAGCGCCTCATCGAATGATTTTAGGTAAAAACTATTTGGCATCTGCTCATCAAATACCCATAAAAAACTTCCGTTTCGCTCTTTTGCAAAGGCTGCCATCTTGTCGTCCCCTCTGCCTATATACCAAAAAATATAGTTTTTAAAGCTGATATCCAGCATATCGGTATATGCGGAAAACGTCTCGTTCGTACTAAAACCGTCAAGCCCGGGAAGCATACACTTTATCGAAAAAAACGGCAAAAAAGGTCTATTTTTGGACGGCTTATTGAGGGTCTTGATAAGATAGTCGGCAAACCACCCCCTATCCCTATCGGTAATAATTATAACAGCAGAGCCGTTCATTACGGTGCCAAGGCAATTTTGGGCAAGCGGAACCCACTCAAAACGCCTCTCTTCAAGCCAACCGTACTCGCTCCTGTCTCTTATGGTTGCAAGCGTCCAGTCAAGGAGTTCTTTCACTCTAGTTTCCCAGTCCGTAAGCCTCGTGAAGCACTCTAACGGCAAGTTCACCGTATTTTTCGCCGATAACTATAGATATTTTGATCTCGGAAGTGCTTATCATTAGTATGTTGATATTTTCCGCAGCCAGCGTCGTGAAAGCTTTTGCCGCTACGCCGCTGTGGCTTTTCATACCTACGCCAACCACCGACACCTTGGCAACGTCAGTGTCATAAGTAGTAATAGCCCCTGCACTCTCAAATCTTTTCATAATCACTTTTGCACGCTCAAGCTCGCTTTGCGGCACCGTGAAACTGATGTTTGCCTTACTATCTTGACCTACGTTTTGGACTATCATATCGACAACGATATTCTCATCAGAAAGCGCTTTGAATATATCTGCGGCAATTCCAGGTCTATCGTCTACACCTCTTACCGTCACTACGGCTTGGTTTTTATCCAGCGCTATACCGCTGACAAGTACGTTTTCCATCATATCGTTTTCCTTTGTGATAAGCGTTCCTTCATTTTCATTGAAGCTGCTTCTTGTTACTAGATTTACGTTTAGTTTTTTTGCTAGTTCTACGGAGCGATTTTGAAGTACTTTTGCCCCTGCCGATGCCAGTTCCAACATTTCGTCATAACTGATAACGTTTAGTTTTTTTGCCTTTGGCTCTATTCGCGGGTCTGTCGTATATACGCCGTCAACATCTGTATATATCTCGCATAGGTCTGCGCCGACTGCTCCCGCGATAGCGACGGCCGTGAGGTCGCTTCCGCCACGTCCGAGAGTAGTTACGCTACCGTCCTCCGTGATACCTTGGAATCCTGCAACTACGATTATATAACCCTCTGCGACTTTGGCTTTCATATTGGCGGGGTCAATGTCCGCGATTCTAGCTGTCGTAAAATCTGCGTTCGTCCGAATCCCTGCTTGTCTACCGCTCATCGCCATGGCTTTATGCCCTTTGGCGTCAAGGGCGATAGCAAGAAGTCCGGCAGTTACTCTCTCGCCTGAACTTACGACAAAGTCCATCGCTTTTTTATCCGGGGTTTTTGTGAAATGCTCCGTATATTCTATAAGCTTATTGGTCTCGCCGCTCATTGCGGATACCACGACGATGATGCCGTGCCCCTCTTTTGCGTTTTTGGCTACTCTGTTTGCTACGTTTTCGATTCTCTCTAGGTTTCCGACGCTAGTACCGCCGAATTTTTGAACTATCAGCATCTTTTAACTCTTTTTAAAAAAATTAAATGAAGCCCTCTCTTTTAAAATAGGAGAGGACTTTTTTGTATATTGGTTTTTTGAAGTGCGAAATAAACCCAAAAACCGTATCGAATTTGACGAATTTATACTCGTTAAACTCCGGATGTTGGGTCTTGATATTTACCTCGGAGTCATTTTTTAGTCTGACAAGGTAGTATTTTTGTTTTTGACCGCTGTAGTTATATAACTTTTTGTTTTTGGCGACACCTTCCGGAAAGTCATAAAACTCCCACTCCGGGTACTCACAGATAATCTCTATATTATCGGTGCCTATCTCCTCTTTTAGCTCTCGAAAAAGCGCCTCTTTTGGAGACTCCCCGTCGTCTATTCCACCTTGCGGAAACTGCCAAACATCCTTCATATCACTTCTTAGGCCGATAAATACCTTCATCTGCGCCGGATATTCGGATGATAAAACTACTGCGGCAACGTTTGGTCGATATATTTTCTCTGCCATTTGCCGCCTCTTTGGTCTACGTGTAAACCTAGCTTATTCTGGCTAAAATGCTATCAAAAAAAGGATAAAAACTGCTTTATTTGCACATCCCTTTTTGTGAAAAAAGATGCGGATATTGCGCATTTAACACCTTTGCCGATAAAGCGGATATGGTTGGTCTTTATGTCGATGCGCTCGCGCTACAGCTAGAATCCGAACTTGGGCAAATGAACGGAAAAATACTAACAAGCGTATATTTTGGCGGCGGGACACCGTCGCTACTTGGAATAAACGATTTTGAAAAAATATTCAAAAAAATAACGCCGCATATCGACAAAAATACAGAAATAACCATAGAGGCAAACCCGTCAAGCTGGAACAAAGAAAAGGCAAAAGCTGTTTTTGGGATGGGGGCTAACAGGCTAAGTCTAGGGGTTCAGAGTCTAAATGACGAAAAACTATCGTTTCTATCGAGGGTGCATAATTCAAAAAAAGCATTGGAGGCTTATGAACACAGCATATCCGCCGGTTTTACGAATATCTCCGTTGACTTTATGTACGACACACCGTTTGACGATGAAGCGTTCATAAAAAAAGAGCTTGACGCTTTTCTTTCGCTAGATGCCGCCCACATATCGGCCTACTCGCTAACCATTGAAGAGGGAACGCCGTTTGAAAAAAAGGGAGTTCAAACAAGATATGATGCAAATGCCGCGCAAAGCGTAGCCGAACAAATCAAACAGGCAGGGTATGAGCACTACGAAGTTGCAAGCTTTGGACGCATACGCTCAAGACATAACTTTGGATACTGGGAATATAGGCCATACATTGGAGTTGGAGCCGGGGCTGTCGGCTTTGACGGCGAGAGGCGAACATATCCGCACACAAAAATCGAAGAATACATCAAAAACCCGCTTTTTGCCGATACGGAAGAGCTAAGCTGCGATGACATAAGGGCAGAGAAGATACTTCTTGGATTAAGGAGTGCGGTCGGGGTGGATAAAAGCCTACTTACACACAAGGGCGAGACAGTGGAAATGCTAATCAAAAACTCGCTTTTGGACGAATCTGAAAACAAGATATATTGCAAAGACTTTTTCCTGGCAGACGAAATAGCCGCAAGACTAGTCTAAAAACATTCTACTCTGTTTCTTCCAGCTTTTTTGGCAACGTATAGGGCTTTGTCGGCATGCTCCACAAGCCCGTCAAATTCGAGTCTACTACCGGCTTCCGCTACACCAAAGCTACATGTCACCCTGCCGACCGATTCAAAATCATACGCTTCTATCGACGCTCTTATTTTCTCAGCCAGAATACCGGCGTTTTGCAGACTGGTGCTTGGAGCCAGTATTATAAACTCTTCACCGCCCCACCTAACAAAAGTATCTGATTCTCGTATCAAACCGCCGACCAAAGACGCTATCGTCTTGAGCGTATAGTCGCCGACATTGTGCCCGTGCGTATCGTTAATTTTTTTGAAGTGGTCGATGTCAAACAAAAGCATAGAGAGTGGATATTTCTCTCTTTTTAGCTTTTTAAATTCATACGTAGCAATCTCTTTTAGCTTATTTCTATTGTAGATTCCGGTCAAAGAATCGGTAGTGGCCAATTTCTCAAGCTCTTTCGTTTGATTTTCGAGAAGCTCCCTTTGCAGGTGGCGCTCCGTTATATCAAATAAGGAAACGAGTATGCCGCCGTCAGCCGAATTTAGGTCTATCGCCTTAACCGAAAATATCCTCTCCTCGCCCCTATTTCTGTCAAACATTTTGGCCAAGCTCTCAATCGAAGCACTTGTATTTTGAAGCGCCGTCTTTACCCAAGTATCTTTGCCGTCAAACTCCAAAAAGCCCTCGTGCGGTAAAAAATTCTCGCAAATACAGCCATAAGAAAGCAAGAACTCCTCTATATTTCTAACTCCAAAAAAATCCAAAAGGCTTTTGTTTGAAGACATTATCTTCTTGCCGTTTGTAACCAAAATAATCTCAGGGAGAATGTCGATAATTTTTTTTATCTGTTCGCTCTCTTTTTTTATATTGGTAATGTTGTGGAATACGAGCTGCAAAACGCTATCGTCTATCTTTGCCACAGAAACGGTAAAACTCTTATCGTTAATATCAATTTCCGCACTCCCCGTATTTGCACCGCCGTCTATAGCTCCAAGGCTTTTTGCAAAACTGTCGGACGTCAATATATCGGTTATCTTGAAATCAAAAAGCTCGACCCCCAAAATGGTTTTTGCCGCTGCGTTATGCCAAACAACATAATAACCGCCATAACTTTTCTCTATTTCAATAATCGGCGTGGGCATCGTATACAAAGAATCCCGTGCGCTTTTGAGTTTCTTTTCAAGTAGGTGCTGATAGCTATCCTTGATATTTCTAGTTAAATCCCTCTTTGACAATACGCCGATAAGCTCGCCATTGTATCCTGAGACAACGACTTGCGTGATATTTTTTTGCTTCATCAATGACGATATACTCTCTACACTAGCATTCTCGTCCACAATTCCTACGTCGCAAGACATAAAGTTTGAAACAGGCTCACAAAAAGAATCCGGATGCTTGATGATTGACAAAATATCTATATCCGTAATCGACCCAACAAGCTTGCCCGCATCAAATATCGGCAAAAAGCCTATACCGTAAGTGCTCATCAGCGACGCACAGTGCTTCACGCTATCATTTATATCGGCGCAAACAACCTTGTTTTTGGCAATTAAATTAATAGCCTTTTGTTTTAGTCTGTCGTTTTTGCTCTCAAAGTATTCTATTACCGCATCTTGAGTCAAAAGCCCGACAAATTCGCCGTTCGCATTAATTATCGGAACCCGTTTTAGATTTTTTGATATTAGTACGTCTACTGCATATTCAAGTGAACGATTAGAGTGGAAATAGACTACGTTTTTTGTGGCTATATCATATGCGTTATCAGAGTAAGAAAAGCCTTTTAAAAAAGCGTTTATAAAGTCGCTCTCCGTAATAATCCCAACTATCTTTCCATCTTCCAAAAATACGCCGGTTTTGTATGCAGAGTTTTCCATACTATCAAGAGCATCAACTATCTTGGCATCTTTTTGTAATAGCAAAATATCTTTTCTGGCAAGAAAATCCAAAGAAACCAAGCGAGCCTCTTAATTTAGTTATTTATTTTTTAAGACTTTAACGGCCACAAAATAATCCTTTTGAGGCACTATGAAGTATTTAAATTCATTATATCGAAATTGCGTTTTAGGCGTTATTTTTGGCGTTTGAAACGCAATTTTTGGATACTCTATCCCCCCAGGAAATAGCTTGTTACATCTAAGTATTCGAAATATGGAGGCAAAAAAAGCACGAACAAATCCGTTTGTCTCAAACTCCCAAATCGCATATTCGCTACAACTCGGATAGTATCTGCAGGAGCCAAAAGTAACGGGAGATAAAAACCTTTGATAAAAGCGTACAAAAGCAATAGCGATTTTACGCATCAAAATATCCGCCCTCTCTCCATTTATACCCTTTTTTCTCGGTCAATGTCACAAAATGCTCAAATACATCCTCCGTTACGCAAGAGCTTGGCGAGGCAAGATAAAGTTCAACAGCTCTTTTATCCCCGTCCATGATAGGGAGACTAGAAAACTCGACGGAAGACGGGAGAGTCTGCATAATATCAATCAGCTCACCCTCGGAGCAAAAAGCTGTAAACGTCTTTTTAAATTTTTGCGCACCCTTCGGATAGAATTTATCAAGAGCCTCAATAACCATAGGATGTGCCATCTGCGGAAATCCGGGGACAAAAAAGTATCTATCCTCAAGGTAAAAACCGGATATTTGATTGATTGGATTTGAGAGAAGTCCGGCATTTTTTGGCAAATACCCCATTTTTACCCTATCAGGATATGCTTTGTCGCCGAATTTTTCGGTAATTATCTCCAGCATTACATCGTTGTATTCCATATATCCGTCACTAAATACGGTTGCGGCAACATCTCTCGTATAATCATCCGGCGTTGAGCCTATCCCGCCAAAGCAAAACATTACGGAGTTTTCGTCTTTTTTGATTAGTCTAAATACATCTTCAATAAATGACGGTTCATCCTTGATGACAAAACTGGCTTTTAGCTCCCAGCCTCGCTTCAGCAGTTCGTTATTCAAAAAATCAAAGTGTGAGTCTTTTCGGCGACCGTTTAGAAGCTCGGTGCCTATGATGCAAGCGTAGAAGTTCATTTTTTTACCTTTACAAACAAAGGTATCCGCCGCAAGTACGGCGGAATTTTGCTATTTTTAGATTTTTGTTTTTATATAAGCTTCCATATCCGCAACTATCTCTTCGATAGTTCTCTCGGCATTGATAGTATGGTAGATATTTTTTGCGCTATAAAAGCTTCTGATTGCCTCAAGCGGCCCCATAAATACGGCCATTCTATTGTTGAATACTTCGTTATTATCGTCTGCGCCTCTTGCTCTGCCAAGAACTCTGTCTCTAGCTACTTCTTCGCTTACCATTACTTCGATTACGTTTGTTAGTTCAACTTCAGCTTCGCCTCTTAGCACTTCGTCCAGTTTTTCCATTTGCTCAACGCTTCTTGGGAAGCCGTCGATTAGGATTACGTTTTTAGGGCTACCTTTTATTGCTTTTACTACCGTGTTTATTACGATTTCCAGTGGCACAAGATTGCCTTTTGATACGAAACCGTCGATTGTTTGACCAAGTTCAGAGCCGCTTGCAACCTCTTCTCTTAGTAGGTCTCCTGTTGAATAGTGCGCTATCTCTGCCGCGTTATTTTGCGCAATTATGCTCGCATCCGTAGTCTTGCCGCTTCCCGGTGCTCCGATTATTAGAAATAGTTTTTTCATTACTTATCCTCTCCTTATAAGTTTTATTTTTATTTTTTTTGCCTCAGTTTTAGATATCGCTATCTTGGTACCGTCTATATCAAGAAGCACCGGAGACAAAAATGAATTTGAGACGACCCTCGCCCTCTCGCCTTTGGTTACACCCATAGAACAAATTCGGCTTTCTATATCGCAAAAAGGAGCCAGAAACTCCTCAACCTCGATAAAGTCGCCCTCTTTTGCGTCCGCTAGCTTCAACTCTCTATTTTGCTTACCCTAATTGATAGCTCTTTTAACTGAGCGTCATCAACGCAGCTAGGCGCCGCCGTCATAAGACACTGCGCTTTTTGCGTTTTAGGAAATGCGATAACATCTCTGATGCTATCAGACTTGGTGATAAGCATAAGAAGCCTGTCAAGCCCAAGCGCAAAACCACCGTGCGGAGGCGCGCCGAACTTAAGAGCGTCAAGAAGGAAGCCAAACTTCTCTTTTGCCTCTTCTTCGCCGATACCTAGAAGTCTAAAGACCTCTTTTTGAGTCTCTTCTTTATGTATCCTGATGCTGCCACCGCCTATTTCATAGCCGTTCAATACTATGTCATACGCTACGGACTCTATATTTTCTAGATTTTCATCATCAAGCGTTTTTGGCATCGTAAACGGATGGTGAAGGGCTTTTACCTTACCCTCTTCCACTTCAAACATAGGGAAGTCCACAACCCACAAGAACTCATATTTATCTTCGTCGATAAGACCCATCAGTTTTGCAACCTCTTGTCTTAGTCTACCCATATATTCAAGCACCGTAGCTTTTTTACCGGCGCCGAAGAATATCAGGTCTCCCGCTTTTGAGCCAAGTCTAGCCACAAGCTCGCTTTTTTCGGCGTCACTTAGGAATTTCTCAATAGGACCCTGAAGTGTTAGGTCTTCTTTGACTTTTAGCCAAGCAAGGCCTTTTGCCCCAAACTTAGCCACATACTCGGTCAAAGCGTCTATTTCTTTTCTTGTTAGCTTCTCGCCGCCATCTACATTTAGCGCTTTTATTCTATTTACGTGCGGCATTTTTGCGATTTCGGCAAATACTTTTAGCTCTGTTTTCTCGAACAAATCAATTACATCGGTAAGAGGCAGAGCATATCTCATGTCCGGCTTATCTGAGCCGTACTTTTCCATCGCTTCGGAGTATTTCATTCTCTTAAACGGCGGTTTTATATCTATGCCGGCTGCGGCAAAAGCAGCAGCTAGAGCGCCCTCGGCAGTAGCCATCACCATCTCGTCATCACAAAAGCTAAGCTCAACGTCCACTTGCGTAAACTCAGGCTGTCTATCACTTCTAAGGTCTTCGTCTCTAAAGCATCTAGCCACTTGGAAATATCTATCAAATCCGGCAACCATAAGTAGTTGCTTGAATAGTTGCGGAGACTGCGGAAGCGCAAAAAACTCGCCCGGGTGAACACGGCTAGGAACTAGATAGTCTCTAGCGCCTTCCGGTGTAGATTTCGTAAGTATAGGCGTCTCAACTTCTAAAAATCCGTTTTGGTCAAAATAATTTCTCATAGCAACCGTTACTTTTGAGCGTGTAACAAAATTATTTAGTTGCTTGGAGTCTCTAAGTTCCAAAAATCTGTATTTAAGTCTAAGCTCGTCGTTTACTTTGTTATCGCCTATCTGAAACGGTGGTGTCGGAGACTTGTTTTCAATCACAAGTTCCGTTACTACTATCTCAAGCGCACCGGTTTTAAGCTTTGGATTTTCAAGGCCCGCACCTCTTTTCCTCACTTTTCCTTTGGCAATAAGTACAAATTCGTCTCTAACATCGCTAGCTATTTTGTGTGCAGATGCGCTATCTTTAGGGTCACAAACCAGCTGGACAAGTCCGCTTTTGTCCCTAAGGTCTATAAATATCAACTCTCCGTGGTCGCGGTAGCTATTTACCCAACCGCATACGGTTATCTCTTTTTCCAAGTCCTCTAACGTGACTTCGCCGCAATAATGGGTTCTCAACCTGTTTCCTTGACAAAATTTTAGGCCGAATTTTAGCAAAACCTTGCTTAGCAGGCTTTTTGTGTCTATAATATAGGAAATAATAATCAAGAGGGCAATTTGAAAGCAAAGCAAAGCATCCAACTTGAAGCGGCAGTTGTCAAAATCAAAAGCACCAAAGATAATGTAATAGCCATAACCGAAGACGGAAATATAAACGTTCTAAACGGCACAACGCTAGAATCGGAGAGTGTTTTTAAAGCCGAGGGGGCAGATTTTTTTAGATATACAAACGGTTTTGACATCTCTTATGACGGTAGATATTTGGCTTTTGCCATCAAAGGGACGCCGAAATATCAGATATGGGACATAGCACTCAAAAAAATGGTTTTAGAGGTTCCGCGCTTACACACCGCAGAAGTGTACTCCCTGAAATTCTCGCCATATGAGCAAAAACTTGCAAGCGGTGGAATGGACGGCAAAAGTTTTGTTTTTGACTTCGCATCAAAGAAAGTTACCCCGACTTATGGTATCAGAAGTGATTTTATATCGGCTTTTGCATGGAATCCAAACAAAAAACATATAGCCATAGCCGGATACGACAAAGAGATACGAATACACAATATCGCAGACACCGAAAATCACATATCCATAACAGGGCTCGAAGAGCCGATAGTAAGAGCGGAATTTTTGAGCGAAAAAGAGCTTGCCGTATTTTATAGAGAGGGGCAAATACTTGTTTTTGACGCTTTTGCCAAAAAAACAACGGCGAGCCCAAAAAAACTAAATGACGGTGTCTCTGTATTTGAAAGGGCAAACGGCTGCATATACATCAGCGGCAGAGAAAGAAATATAAGGTTACTTGATGCCCATACGTTTGATGAGTTAAGCGAAGGGATAATCAAAACACAAAGTATCGCGAGCTCAGCATCTTTGCATTCAGAAAATGCTGTTCTCATCGGATGTTTAGACGGCTCAATATCTTTGTACGAGCTTGATTCGGACAACAAGGAACTCGAAGAACTACTAATGAGCGGAAAATTTGCCGAAGCTTATTCTCTGGTCGAATCAAATCCATTTTTAAAAGAAGACGATAATTTCTCAATACTCGAAGAAGCTTGGCAGATGAGCTTATCCGATATCATACATGACATCGAAGACGGCAAGATGGACGCCGCCAAAAAAATGGCACAAAGCTATATGCAGATAGGCGAAAAAAGACTGGTTTTGCAAACGGTGTTCAAGCAGTTTGAGGAATTTAATCGGCTCAAATATGCAATAGAACACTCAAATCATGAGCTTATGAAGTCATTAATACAAAAAAACAGCTACTTCAAATTAACAAAGTTGTACCAAAAAATTAAAAATATCATCTAATAGTGTTGACAAAAAAGAAAAAAGAGAGTAGAATTTCGCTCTCTTTTTGAGTACGGGGCGTAGCGCAGTCTGGTTAGCGCACCTGGTTTGGGACCAGGGGGCCGGAGGTTCGAATCCTCTCGCCCCGACCATTTGAGATTTACCTGGTAGGTGTAGCTCAGTCGGTTAGAGCATCAGGTTGTGGTTCTGAGGGCCGTGGGTTCGAATCCCATCACTTACCCCATTAAATTTGTTTTTAAGAAATGTTTCTGTAAGATTTCATCTCTTTTTTCAGCGCAACCTTAAAAGGCCGCCAAAGAGCCGACGCGTTCGTAGCTCAATGGATAGAGCAACTGACTTCGGATCAGTAGGTTGGGAGTTCGACCCTCTCCGAGCGCACCATTTTTATTTATGGGTCCGTAGCTCAGCTGGATAGAGCAACGCCCTTCTAAGGCGTAGGTCTCAGGTTCGAATCCTGACGGGCTCACCACTTTTTTCTTTTGTTAACTTACGCGGATGTGGTGAAATTGGCATACACGCTAGACTTAGGATCTAGTGCCGCAAGGCGTGGAGGTTCAAGTCCTCTCATCCGCACCACCTACTTACAATCCATTTATTTTCAGTACTTCGAGAGCTTTACAAACCTTTGACTGTTCCCATTTTGTAAAACCGCAAAAAATATGATACTTTTCTCCTTAAATCTGTCAAAAAATATGATACTTTACCATTAAATAAAACTTAAAAAGTCGCATTATTTTTGACAATGTTAGCCGGATTGCTCCGGCTAAC